>JADIMU010000019.1 GCA_017694495.1 Candidatus Aphodenecus pullistercoris | reverse complement strand
ATGTTCCCCTCGAATTACATAAGGTAAGAATCGTACAGAAGCTTGACCTCGTTCCGGTGGAACGCAGGGCAGAGGCGATAGCGGAAGCAGGAAACAACACCTTCCTGCTGAAGAACAAGGACATCTTCCTGGACATGCTCACGGACAGCGGCGTCAACGCGATGAGCGACAGACAGCTTGCCGCAATGATGGTCGCCGACGACAGCTACGCCGGCAGTGCGACCTTCACACGTCTTACGGACAAGCTTGAGGAGATCTTCGGTACGAAGTGGTTCCTTCCGGCCCATCAGGGAAGGGCCGCGGAGAACATCCTCGCCATGACCTTCGTCAAGCCGGGGACGATCATCCCGATGAACTATCATTTCACGACGACCAAAGCCCACATCACAAGGCTTGGAGGCGAGGTCGTCGAGCTGGTGGCTGACGAAGGGGTACGTCTTGTCAGCGACCACCCCTTCAAAGGGAACTTCGACCTTGCCAGGCTCGAGGCCCTGCTCGAGGCTGAGGGCGACAGGATACCCTTCGTCAGGATCGAGGCGGGAACCAACCTGATTGGAGGGCAGCCCCTCTCGCTTGCGAACATCCTCTCGGTGGCGGACATCACGCACAGGCACGGCAAACTTGTCGTCATGGATGCGAGCCTGCTCCAGGACAACCTCTACTTCATCAAGACGCGCGAGGAGAGGGCCAAGGACCTCACGGTGCGCGAGATCACACGCATGATCGCCGACCAGATGGACATCATCTACTTCTCAGCCCGCAAGCTCGGCTTCGCCAGGGGCGGCGGCATCAGCATGCACGACGAGAAGCTCTACCTGAAGATGAGGGAACTTGTGCCCATGTTCGAGGGCTTCCTCACCTATGGAGGCATGAGCGTGAGGGAGATGGAGGCCATGGCGGTCGGCCTTGAGGAGACGATGGACATGGATGTGATCTCACAAGGTCCGCTCTTCATCGAGTACATGACGGATGAGCTCGTGAAGCGGTCGGTACCCGTCGTCCTTCCGGCAGGAGGACTGGGCTGCCACCTCGACGCATCACGCTTCATCCCGCAGGTTCCCCAGACGGAGTACCCGGCGGGGGCCCTGGCCGCCGCAGTCTACATCGCAGGAGGAATCAGGGGCATGGAGAGGGGAACAGTGTCCGAGCAGAGGGAGCCGGACGGCAGCGAGCACCTCGCCTCCGTCGAGCTGCTGCGCCTGGCCATGCCGCGGCGCGTCTTCACACTCTCACAAGTGAAGTACGCAGTCGACAGGATCGAGTGGCTCTACGGCAACAGGAATCTCATCGGAGGCCTCAGGTTCGTGGACGAGCCGGGCAGCCTGCGTTTCTTCTTCGGCCGTCTTGAGCCGACCTCCGATTGGCCAGACAAGCTGATGAAGGCCTTCCGAAGGGACTTCGGCGACAGTCTATGACACCAGAGGCGCGGTCCACAAAGGGCCGCGCCTCTCTTATGCCCACTGAAGATGGGAAAGCCTCCCGGAGAAACATCCCCAGGAGGCTTTCAGCTTGGCCTTCAGGCTGGATCCTTAGAGGATCTCACCCATGACGGCACCGGTCTTCTCGTAGAAGGCCAGGCGCTCAGCCGCATCGGCAGCAGCCTTTGCGAAGAGCTCCTCGGCGTGTGCCGGGTTGGTCTTCGTAAGAGAGGAGTAGCGGGTCTCGCCCTTGATGAAGCTGATGTAGTCGGCTGTGGCGGGCTTGGTCTCCCAAGTGAACCTCTTGCCCTTCTCCGCCTCGGGGTTGAAGCGGTAGAGCGGCCAGTAGCCGGCCTCGACTGCCTTCTTGGCCTCGACCTGAGAGTACCTCATGTTGATGCCGTGGTTGATGCAAGGCGCGTAGCAGAAGACGATGGACGGTCCCTTGTAGGCGACGGCCTCCTGGAGGCACTTCTGGGCCTGGAGCCTGTTGTAGCCCAGGGCGCAGGATGCGACGTAGACGTAGCCGTAGCTCATGCACATGAAGCCCATGTTCTTCTTGCCCAGCTTCTTGCCGGAGTTGGCGAACTTGGCGACGGCCGACAGCGGAGTCGACTTGGAAGCCTGTCCACCAGTGTTGGAGTAGACCTCGGTGTCGAGGACGAGGATCGTGACGTTCTTGCCGGAGGCGAGGACGTGGTCGACGCCACCATAGCCGATGTCGTATGCCCATCCGTCACCACCGATGATCAGGACGTTCTTCTCGGCGAAGTAGTCCTGCAGCTCGACGATCTTGTCCAGGAGGGCCTGGCTCTCGGCGTCGGAAGCCTTCTCCTTGGCCAGGACGGCCTGCAGCTCGTTCTGGGCACTGATGGAAGCCTCACTCATGTCGTCCCACAGACTGTAGCACTTCTCGATGGCGGCCTTCAGCTCAGCCGAGCAGCCCTTCTCCATGAGTGCGTCGCACTTGGCCTTGAGCATGCCCCTGTTGGAGTCGATGGCCAGCCTCATTCCGAGACCGTACTCGGCGTTGTCCTCGAAGAGGGAGTTGCCCCAGGCCGGTCCGCGTCCGTCGGCACGCTTGGTGTAGGGGATTGTCGGATAGGTTCCGGAGTAGATGGAGGAGCATCCGGTGGCGTTGGCGATGACGGCCCTCTCACCACAGATCTGGCTCAGCATCTTGACGTAGGGAGTCTCACCACAGCCGGCACAGGCACCGCTGAACTCGAAGAGAGGCTGCTTGAACTGCAGACCCTTGACGGTGTTCATGTTCAGGCCGTCCAGGTTGTCGTAGGTGAGAGCCTCGAAGAACTCGGCGTTCTGGACCTCTCCAGCCGCCCTCTCCTTCTCGACGTCGACCATCTCGAGAGCCTTCTCCTTGGCGGGGCAGGCCTCGACACAGACGCCACAACCCTGGCAGTCCTCGGTGTAGACCTGGATCTTGAACAGCAGGTTCCTGTCGTTCTTGGTGTTGCTCTTGATGGCCTTGAAGGTCTCGGGTGCCTTCTCCATGTCCTCGGGAGTGATCTGCTTGGCCCTGATGGCGGCATGAGGACAGGACTGGACACACTGGTTGCACTGGATGCACTTCGAGGAATCCCAATGCGGGACGAAGGCGGCGACGCCCCTCTTCTCAAGCTTGGCGGTGCCGCTGGGCAGCGTGCCGTCGAAGCTCATGCAGGAAACGGGGATGTCATTGCCCTTGAGGTGCATGATGGGCTCGATGTTGTGCTTGGCGAAGTCGGAGGCGTCGTCCGGAATGAGCTTCTTGGGCTCGAGGGACTTGGTGATGGTCGCAGGAACCTTGACCTCGACCAGGGCCTCGCTGGCTCCGTCGATGGCGGCCCAGTTCTTCTTGACGACCTCCTCACCCTTCTTGATGAAGGTCTTCTTGGCATACTGCTTGATCAGGTCGATGGCCTCATCCTCAGGCAGGACACCGCAGATCTTGAAGAAGGCGGCCTGCATGACAGTGTTGATCCTCGTTCCAAGACCAGCCTTCTGGGCGATGGCCAGAGCGTTGATGTTGTAGAAGCGGATCTTCCTGTTGATGATGATCTCCTGGTCATGGCGGGGCAGGTGCTCGAAGACGACGTCGGAAGGAATGGCGCTGTTGAGCAGGAAGACTCCGCCCTCCTTCAGGTTGTCGAGCATCGCATAGCGGCCGATGTATGCAGGATTGTGGCAGGCCACGAAGTCGGCATGGTCGATGAGCCAGGGCATGTCGAGGTTGCCCTCGCCGAAGCGCAGGTGGCTGATCGTGATGCCGCCGGACTTCTTCGAGTCGTAGGCGAAGTAGGCCTGGGCGTTCTGGTTGGTGTTGTCGCCGATGATCTTGATCGAGTTCTTGTTGGCGCCGACGGTACCATCGGAACCGAGACCGTAGAACATGCAGCTGACGACTCCCTTCGGGGTGACGTCGATGATGTCGTTGACGGGAATCGACTTGTGGGTGACGTCATCGTTGATGCCGACGGTGAAGCCGTGGAAGGCGTCCTTGCTGGCAAGGAAGTCGAAGACGGCCTTGGCGTGGCTGGGAGTGAAGTCCTTGGAGGAAAGTCCATAGCGGCCACCGATGACCTTGATGGCATCCCTGCCCTGGTCCTTGAGGGCTGCGACGACATCGAGGAAGAGGGGCTCTCCGAGGCTTCCGGGCTCCTTGGTCCTGTCCATGACGGCAATCCTCTTGACGGAAGCCGGGATGGCGTCGACGAAGGCGCTGGCGCTGAAGGGGCGGTAGAGGCGGACCTTCAGGACACCGACCTTGGCGCCTCGCTCGTTCATGTACTCGACGGCCCACTCGAAGGTGTCGGCTGCGGAGCCCATGACGACGACGACATCGGTGGCGTCGGGAGCGCCGACATAGTCGAAGAGGTGATACTGGCGGCCGGTGAGGGCTGCGACCTTGTCCATGTACTTCTGGACGATGCCGGGAACGGCGTCATAGTACTTGTTCGAGGACTCGCGGCCCTGGAAGTAGACGTCCTCGTTCTGGCTGGCGACATGGATCTGGGGATGCTCAGGCTTCTGGGCGCGGGCGCGGAAGCGGGCGATGAGCTTCTCGTCGACCAGGCTCCTGATGTCGTCATAGCTGATCTCCTCGACCTTCTGGTACTCGTGGCTGGTCCTGAAGCCGTCGAAGAAGTTGAGGAAGGGCACCTGGGCCTCGAGGGTGGACAGATGGGCGACGAGGGCCATGTCCATGGTCTCCTGGATGGAGGAGGCGCAGGTCATCGCGAAGCCGGTCTGGCGGCAGGCCATGACATCGCTGTGGTCACCGAAGATCGACAGCGACTGGGCGGCGATGGAGCGGGCCGAGACATGGAAGACGCAGGGGAGCATCTCACCGGCGATCTTGAACATGTTCGGAATCATCAGGAGCAGTCCCTGAGAAGCCGTGAAGGTCGTGGTCAGGGCGCCTGCGACGAGTGAGCCGTGGACGGCGCCGGCGGCACCAGCCTCGCTCTGCATCTCCATGACGTCCACCTGTCTGCCCCAGAGGTTCTCCCTGCCCATCGAGGCCCACTGCTCGGAATACTCGGCCATGGGGGATGAGGGGGTGATGGGGTAGATGGCGGCTACATCGCTGAAGGCGTAGGCAATATGCGCAGCTGCGGTATTGCCATCAATAGTCACATACTTTTTCGTAGCCATCTTTTTCTCCATACGCGTTTGGATTTTGGTTTTGGCCATAAAGCCATTTCATATACTACACCCGCCTTGCGGAGGTTTCAAGGTTTTTGGAAACGGAATGATGTTTCATTTTTCGATTTTGTCGTAGGCGAGACGCTCGATGCCACGGTAGACGACGGTGCCGCACAGCCTGTAGCCGGCCGCCGCGAGGGCTGAGTGCATGCGTCCGTTCTCCTTGCCCGTATTGAGCCTGATGTAGTCGTAGCCCATCGCGAGGCACTGGCGGTCGACCATTGCGAAGAGGCGGCGGGCAAGCCCGCGTCCGGCATAGGCCCTGAGGAAGGTGATCCGGCGCACTACGATGTAGGGCCTGTCGCTGTGCCAGCAGCCGGCGATGGTCGAATAGGCCGGCTCGGGCGAAGGGTCGAGGCATACATAGGCCGCAACCTCACCATCGATGAGGAGAAGGTGCCCAATGCCCCAATCCAGGTCGTCCATGACATCGGCCTCTCCTGGATAGCTGTCGCTCCACTGGACGAAGCCCTGCTCGCGCTGCCAGGCGCGGCCCTCCTCCACTGCCCTCCAGCAGATGGGAAAGTCCTCTGCCAGTGCCCTTCTCAACGAATCCATGCGCCCAAGATAGACCTTTGCAAAGAGAGGGTCAAATGCTCTATTTTAAGACCATGACCGACCAGACGATAATGAAAAGAAGGAGCTACAGGACCTTCTCCGACAGGCCTGTGGAGGAAGATGTCGAGCGCTCCCTGCTAGAGATGACGCTGCGCGCTCCCAGCGGTGGCAACATGCAGCTGTGGTCCATGATCCGCGTCAGGGATGAGGAGAAGAAGCGCATCCTGTCCCAGACCTGCGACAACCAGCCCTTCATCGCGAAGGCGCCCCTTGTCTACCTCTTCCTGGTGGACAGCCACAAGTGGCTCGAATACTTCAAGGCCTCCAGGAGCGCAGAGAAGTTCGACATCCCGATGCGCATGCCCGGAATCGGCGACTTCCACCTGGGCTTGCAGGACGCCATGGCGGCGGCCCAGACATGCGTCCTCGCGGCAGAGACGCTCGGCCTGCACTCATGCTACATCGGCGACATCATCGAACAGTGGGAGACTGTCCAGAAGACTTTCTCCCTGCCCGACTACGCCGTTCCGGCATGCATGCTCGTCCTGGGCTATCCCAAGGAGGAGCTCAAGGCTCCCCTCCTTCCCCGCCCCGAGGTCGACGACTTCTTCTTCACGGACAGCTATCCCGAACTGACGGGAGAGATGCTTGGCAGGATGTACTCGAGGCAGGAGGCCTTCCAGCGGGAGAGGGGCACCTTACCCTTCGACAACCAGGGAAGCTATGCCGACAGCTACTACAAGCGCAAGTACATGTCCGACTTCATGAAGGAGATGGACAGAAGCGCCAGGGCCTTTCTGGGGCCCTGGCTCAAAGGAGAAGGAGAAAATCAGTAACCCTGTTGACACATGGCGTCGGCGACCTTGCGGAAGCCCGCTATGTTCGCACCTTTGACATAGTTGATGTAGCCGTCGTCCCCAGTCCCTTCCTTGACGCATGCGGCGTGGATCTGGCTCATGATGTGGCGCAGCCTGGAGTCCACTTCCGCGCTCGTCCAGTAGAGGTGCTGTGCGTTCTGGCTCATCTCGAGGCCGCTGACGGCGACGCCGCCGGCGTTGGCGGCCTTGCCCGGAGCCAGGGGGACCTCATGCTCGATGAGGTAGCTGGCGGCATCGGCGCACACACCCATGTTGCTCGTCTCGACGACGTACTTGCATCCGTTGGAGACGAGGGTCTTGGCATCTTCAAGCCCAAGCTCGTTCTGTATGGCGCAAGGGAAGGCCATGTCCACAGGAACCTCCCAGGGCTTGCGGCCCGGTACGAACTGGCACTTGAAGCGGTCGGCATAGGGCTTCACGACATCGTTGTTGCTCGCCCTGAGCTGGAGCATGAAGGCGTGCTTCTCCGGCGTGCTGACGCCCTCCTCGTCGATGATGTAGCCGTCGGGGCCTGAGATCGTGACGACCTTGGCTCCAAGCTCCGTGGCCTTCATAACGGCACCCCAGGCGACGTTGCCGAAGCCGGAGACGGCTATCCTCTTTCCGGCCATGCTGTCGCCCACATGGGAGAGCATCTCGTTTGCGAAGTACATCGTACCGAAACCTGTGGCCTCGGGACGGACGAGGGAGCCGCCCCAGCCCAGGCCCTTGCCTGTCAGGACTCCCGTGTTCTCGCCCTTTATCCTTTTATACTGTCCATAGAGGTAGCCGATCTCGCGGCCACCCACGCCGATGTCACCGGCAGGGACATCCGTATCAGGTCCGATGTACTTGCACAGCTCCGTCATGAAGGAGCGGCAGAAGCGGAGGATCTCCGCATCGCTGCGGCCACGGGGGGAGAAGTCGCTGCCACCCTTGCCCCCACCCATCGGAAGGCTGGTGAGGCTGTTCTTGAAGGTCTGCTCGAAGCCGAGGAACTTCAGAGAGCCGAGCGTGACTGACGAATGGAAGCGCAGTCCTCCCTTGTAGGGGCCGAGGGCGTTGTTGAACTGGACCCTGTAGCCCTTGTTCACCTGAATCTGGCCCTCGTCGTCCTCCCATTCGACCTTGAAGGAGATGACGCGGTCAGGCTCGGTTATCCTCTCGAGGATGCGGTTGCCTATGTACTGGGGATTGTCGTTGACGACGTCGATGACCGATTCCACGACCTCGCGCACAGCCTGGATGAACTCTTCCTGGGCAGGATTGCGGCGCTGGAGGTCCGCCATGAAGCTCTCAATTTCGTACATGCTTCTCAACTCCTTGTGAATCCAGCTTAAGACCGCTTTTCGAGAGCTGTCAACAAAAATTGTGGAAAAGCTCAATTTCAAGGATTCAAACTTGTGTATTCTTAAGAATCAGATACAAAAACCGCAAAATCCATCAATTTCGTATTGGATTCAGGAAAATGGAGCAGAAAGGCGTGCATGAAGGACCGTCAAACAATCATCAAGCAATTGTCAAACAAATTTTCTATTGTATCACAACGAAATATTCCATTTTCGACGTTATTTTGAATTTACCTGTCAAACAAATTGGAAACATTCAGGCCCAATAGGGGACATAGCGGCGCGCCTTCGCTCCGGCAGTCTCGTCCTGGATGCGGATCCTCCCCTGCCCAATCGACTCGGCAGCCAGGCGGGATACGAGCGCACTGGATGAAGTCCTGATCCCCATCCGCCCTCTGATGTCGGCATTGGAGACGGGAGCAGAGGAGATGTAGCCCATACAGACAGCCATGTACAGCGTCCACAGCCGCTGTTCCTTCGTCCAGGCTTCATAGCCTGTCGCCTTGTACAGCCTGATTGTCGTGAAAGACCCGCCATCCACGACTTGAGCCGATGCCTTGCACATGTCGGCCATGGACGCTTCAATACGGTCGAAGCCGCTACCCCGCTCCTCACAGAACCTGATACGGCGAAGATAGTTGACCATGTTCTTGTTCCGAGTCTGTGGAAGAGCATCGAGGATTCTGTCCTGCGGAACGAGCAGACCACCAGGACTCGTACCTTCAAGCCTATCATCAAACATTTCAATCGTAGGAGGCCTGTCCACAGCAGCAAGGTCTTGATGAATGAGCAGATTCGCCAACAGCTCCCTTACAGCAACGAGCGGAAGCGATATGCGGCTCACGCGTTGCCCTTGGCCAATCTCCTCACCTTCGGACAGATGGAATGAGATCAGATCTACCACTTTGCCGAAGGCCATGACATAGCCCTCATCAAAAGTGACATCAGCAATGGAATTGAGCCTTCCATTGCCTTTGTAGCAGACCACTCTGATCCCCTTCCATTTCACCATCGCCCCCAGGAGGGAAAGCTTTCTGGCAAACAGGAGGGCGCCGAAAACGGTGATGCCGTATTTCCCATCATCATTATGGACGATGAATCCTTCTCTTTCGAATGAGGAAAACCACTCGGCGCGGTTTCGTGGAAGGGGAAGGCCTTGATATTGGTAATAGGCATCGAAATCAAGTTTCTCGACCAGATCGTCACCAGAGAGATTCTCCTCTGCCATCCTCGTCTCCACATCCCTCATGTCCAACATGGCCCACAAGTTGCGCTCGATTTCCGGATGGGCGCTTAGCCGCTGTGTGACTGAGCCGACACGGATGTATCCCGTGTCCGCAAAACGGACTGGACAATAGATTGCGGCAGGGACCTCAAGAATCGCCACATGATGACCATCCACATCAAGTTCGATGAAGGAGATCTCGACCTTCGGCTCCAGCTTCGTCATGAGCCAGGAACGAAGCTCCATGTTCCCCTTCTTCTCCATCGACGGTCGGAAAGAGGTTCCGACAAGCTCATGGGTCGCATCATCGACTCCCCAGACTACATATCCATACTGGTGGCCGCTGTAGGCGGCTGAATTCGCAAGAGCACTGACGTATTCTCCAATCTTCTCCGGATTGCTGTTGCCGACTTTGAACTCGAACCAGTCCTCTTCCTTTTCGAAGCTTCTGAGGACACTGACCAGAGATTTGTAGTCCGTTTCCCTTTCCATATGTAAGAGATTATCATGCGACCAGCCTGCTGTCAAACAATCATCAAACAATTGTCAAACAAATTTTCTTTTGTATCACAACGAAATATTCCATTTTCGACGGTTTTTTGAATTTACCTGTCAAACAAATCGGCCCTTTTGGCACCTATCTTTGACGACGCCTGGCGCAGTGGTACAATCTTGGCATGTACAAGCTTGACCAGACCTGGATCCCCTTCTCCAACCTCATGCTGAAGCACATCTACAACGTGCTGCTGATCTGTTCTGACTACGACCGCTTCATGCTCGAGGAGGACGGACGTGTGGAGGAGGAACTGTACAAGGAGTACATGGGTCTGGGGCTCTCGACGCCCCCGAAGATAACCCACACATCCGATCCTGACGAGGCGATCCGCCTGATCGAGGCCCTGAGCTTCGACCTCGTCATAACCATGGTCGACTTCCACAACGGAGCGGTGGAGCGTCTCGCGATGCGGATCAAGCAGATCCGGCCGCAGATGCCTGTCGTCGTGCTCGCACCTTCTCCAGACCACAGGAGGATGAAGGTCCTCAAAGAGGAGGCCGGAGCCGGCGCCATAGACCAGATCTTCTACTGGCAGGGGGACGCGAAACTCTTCCTGGCCATGGTGAAGCTCGTCGAGGACTCGCTCAACCTCGAGCACGACACTTCCGTCGCCGGAGTCCAGGTCATCATCCTGGTCGAGGACTCGATCCGCTTCATCTCATCCTATCTTCCCGTCATGTATACCTGCCTGATCACCCAGACCAGGCTGTCCATCCTCGAGGCCCTCAACGACTGGGGCAGGACGCTCAGGATGAGGGGGCGGCCCAAGATAGTCCTGGCGCGCAACGGCGAGGACGCGATGCGCCTCTACCGGAGCCACCAGAAGAACATCCTCGGCGTGATCACGGACGTCAACTTCCCCTACGGAGGCCAGAAGGAGGGAAGCGGGCTGCGGCTCGCCCACGAGCTGAGACAGATGGACGACGACCTTCCCATCCTGGTTCAGTCGACCGACATCTCCAACGCGGGGGATGCCGCCGCGCTCAAGGCCGACTTCATCTGGAAACACTCCCCCAACCTCCTGTCCCAGCTGGAGAGGCACTTCATCAAGTACTACAACTTCGGCCCCTTCAACTTCATCGACCCCCATTCGGGAGAGGTCATCCTGACCGCACGCACGATGAAGGAAGTGCAGAATGCCATCAGGACCATCCCGGCCTCCTGCCTCTGGTACCATTCGAAGCGCAACGACTTCTCGAAGTGGCTGCGCGCCCAGAGCCTGTATCAGCTTTCAGGCATGATAGAGGCGATCAACATCAGCTCACCCGACCAGATCGAAGAGCTCAGGAGCGAGCTGTACAATGTGATCAAGGCATACAGGACCCAGCGCACCCGCGGCGCCATCGCCCAGTTCACACCGGACAGCTACGACGACACTTCATTCTTCAGCCGCATCGGATCGGGCTCTCTTGGAGGCAAGGGCCGCGGCCTGGCCTTCATCGCTGCCGAGATGATGGCAGGCCATGTCCAGGACGACTTCCCTTCCATCTACCTCTCGATTCCGAAGACGGTCGTCGTCTCGACCCAGCTGTACGACGACTTCATGCACATGCATGAGCTGGACGTGTCATCCCTGACAGAGATGGACGACAGGCAGCTGCTCCAGCTCTTCCTGTCGCTTGAGGTGCCCCAGGAGCTTTCCGCCTGTCTGAAGGAATTCATCAAAGTCGTCCACCAGCCGCTGTCCGTCCGCTCATCGTCCCTGCTTGAGGACAGCCACAGCGAACCCTTCGCCGGCGTGTACCAGACATGCATGATCTCGAACGCGGGAGACGACGCCAGGAGGCTGAAGGAGCTGGAGGACGCCATCAGGACGGTCTGGGCATCCGTCTTCTTCAAGCGGGCACGAGAGTACCTCAAGATGACGGGGCACATGGTCGAGGAGGAGAAGATGGCCGTCATCCTCCAGCAGGTCACGGGCTCCGCCCATGGCCGCTGGTGGTTTCCAAACGTCTCAGGCGTCGCAAGATCGCTGAACTACTACCCCGTCAGCGGGCAGAAGAGCGAGGATGGAGTCGGCATGCTCTCCTTCGGCTTCGGCAAGAGCGTGGTCGACGACGGCTCGGCCTTCCGATTCTGCCCGGCCAAGCCGAAGAAGCCATCGGCGGACCTCAACGGCAACGCCGCCAGCCAGGACAGCTTCTACGCCCTCGACCTCGAGGCGCCCTTCGACCCCATGGACAACATGGACAACCTCGTCCTCCTGCCCCTTTCAGAGGCGGGGAAGTATCCCAAGAGCCTGAAGTACATCGCAAGCACGCTCGACGAGACGACATACACGATCAGCGAGTCGGTGACGGCCAGTGGCCACAAGATGATCACCTTCAACGGCATGCTGAAGTACGACATGTTCCCACTGGCACAGGTCATAGACCGCATCCTCAAACTTGGAGAGAAGAGCATGGGCACACCCGTCGAGATCGAGGTCGCCGTCAACACGGAGCGCAGTGGAGAGAAGAAGCCCGACTTCTCCATCCTCCAGATCAGACCGATCGCCGGAGCCTATACAGAGAGCGATGTGGAGATCGGGCCGGATGACATCGAGGGATCCATCGTCTACTCGACCAGCGTCATGGGCAACGGCGTCGTCGAGGGCATCCGCGACATCATCGCAATCCGTCCCGACCGCTTCAAGGCATCGGAGATGGTGGACATGGCGGGGGAGCTTGCCCGCCTGAACGCGGACTTCGAAGGCAAGGAATATGTCCTCATCGTCGCCGGCCGTCTGGGCTCGAGCGACCGCTGGCTCGGCATTCCATGCGCCTGGTCGGACATCTCGCACGCAAGGGTCATCGTCGAGACGGGACTGCCGGAGATCCAGGTCGAGCCCAGCCAGGGAACTCACTTCTTCCAGAACGTGACGAGCCTGGGATGCATCTACCTGACGGTGAATCCCCTCTTCGGTGAAGGAAGACTCGACTTCGCTTCCCTCGCCAGTCTTGATACAATACAGGAGAGCGGTCACTTCACACACTACAGGAGCGCCAAGGACCTGGACATCAGGGCCAACGGCCTGGAGAAGAAGGCCATCGTAAGGGAAAGGAGGGAAATTGTCATATGGGACTGAGCCAATATTACACACCGACGAGGGTAACCTTCGGACAAGGGGCCTGGAAGGAGGTCGCCAGCCAGGTGAGGGCCCAAGGGGCACAGAAGGTCCTCGTCCACTATGGAAGCTGCAGAATAGTCGACTCCGGCTTCCTGAAGTCCGTCACGGACATCCTCGAAGAGGCGGGGATCGGACACATCGAGCTGGGTGGAGTCGTGCCCAATCCGAGACTCTCCCTCGTCAGACAGGGCATAGAGCTTTGCAGAAAGGAAGGCGTCGACCTCATCCTCGCCATTGGCGGCGGCTCCGTCATCGACAGCGCGAAGTGCATGGGCTACGGCGTCGTCTACGATGGTGATGTCTGGGACTTCTACTGCCAGAAGGCGAGGCCTCAGGCGAGCCTGCCTGTCGGATGCATACTGACCATGGCCGCAGCAGGCAGCGAGATGAGCGACTCAAGCGTCATCACGAACGAGGAAGGCCTGCTGAAGCGTGGCTGCAACAGCGATGTGTGCCGACTGCGCTTCGCCCTGATGGATCCGACGCTGACATACAGCCTGCCTGCACGCCAGACGGCGGCTGCCATCGTCGACATCATGATGCATACGATGGAGCGCTTCTTCACAGGACAGGGCAGCATGCCACTGACTGACGAGCTGGCCCTCAGGCTGCTGTCCACTGTCATGGATGCCGGACGCAAGGCGCTGGAATGCCCGGACGACTACAACGCCAGGGCCAGTCTGATGTGGGCCTCCTCCCTCTCCCACAACGGCCTCATGGCGCTGGGGAACGGGACGAAGGGCGACTGGGCATGCCACCAGCTGGAACATGAGCTTTCAGGCATGTACGACGTAGCCCACGGAGCCGGCCTTGCCGCCCTCTGGCCTTCCTGGGCCCGCTACAACCTCTTCGTCAGACCTGAGCGGATCGCACAGCTGGGCAAGGCCCTCTTCGGCATCGGGACCAGCGGCGACAGCATACACGACGCAGAGGCCACCATCACGGCGATGGAGGACTTCTATGCAAGCATAGGCATGCCGACAAGGATCAGCGGTCTGGGTGTGAAACTGAGCGACGAGGACATAGCCATCCTTGCCGACAAGTGCAGCTTCGGCTCAAGCCGGACGATCGGGGACTTCAGGAAGCTGGGACGGGATGACATGGCCGCCATCTACTCGATGGCCAGGTGAGTCGTGAAGTAGTCCCAAAGCGCATCATGGGGAGGCGGAGCGACGATCTCCAGCCTCTCTTTGCGCACTGGATGCGTCAGACTGATGCTGCGTGCATGCAGGCAGATGCCTCCATCGGGATTGCTGCGCGCGGCGCCGTATTTCAAATCCCCCTTGATGTGGACGCCAATGGCCTTCAGCTGGGCACGGATCTGATGGTGACGCCCTGTGTAGAGCTCGATCTCCAGGAGGTGGTAGCGCTCTGACGAGGCGAGAAGCGTGTACTTCAGCCTCGCCTCCTTGCTCCCCTTCACCTCACGGCAATGGGCCACCGACTTGTTCGCGACGCTGTCGCGCGTTATGAAGTGCCTCAGAGTGGCGCTCTCAGGCTCCGGCTTCCTGTCGACGATGGCCCAGTATGTCTTGTGGACATCGTCCGTACGGAAGGAGGCGTTGAGTCTGACCAGGGCCTTCTCGGTGCGGGCGTAGACCATGACACCGCTGGTCGGCCGGTCCAGACGGTGGGGGATGCCCAGGTAGACGTTGCCCGGCTTGGCGTACTTCTCCTTCAGATAGGCCTTCACCCTGTCGGCCAAGGTCTCGTCCCCCGTCTCGTCGCCCTGGCTCAGCTCGCCGCACAGCTTGTTGACGACGATGAGGTGGTTGTCCTCGTAGAGGATGCGGTCCTCAATCTCCATTTTTCTCTTCCTCATCGAAGAGGGCGCCCTGCCCTCCTGAGCCATCCTCCTTCGTCTGGCGGAGCGTCAGCCCGGCAAGGGCCTTGGTGATCAGCTTGTAGCCTGAGGTCTGGGGCGTCTTGCGGACGGCGAAGTCGCTGAAGCGGAAGGTCTCCTCCATGACGCGGTAGCCATAGCCGGGCTTGTACTTCGCCGTTATTACGGCCGATGGGAAGGTCACGAGCTTGACCAGCTTGAAGTTGCCCTTCGGCAGGACGGAGTAGAGCTTGTTCGTCGTGAAGGATGAGATCGTGAAGCGGTTGAGGAAGTAGAACTTGCTCTCCTTCTCCTTGTAGATGATCGTGAAGACGACCTGCGAGACGGTCTCCTTGTCGCCGAGGCACCAGTAGGCGAGACCCTCGGTTCCGATGAAGTCCTTCTCCGAGACGTTGACGACACGGTAGCTGCCGTCCTTCTTCATGTAGAAGACCTTGTCGTACGGCGAGACCTTCATCAGGACTTCCCCGGTCTTGATGTTCGTTCCCATGTAGCCCGTCGACTCGTCGTACCTAAGCTCGAGGTTGCGCACGGCGATGGACTTGGCGTCGAGGGCCTGGAAGCTGGAGATCTCGCTGTGTCTGCCCCAGCGCTCCTTGTCCAGATCCTTCTCGATTCCATCCAGGAAGTCCGTCGCATACTCGACGATATGGGCGAGGTTGTAGTCGCACTTGTCCCTGTCGGCGAGGATGTCCTCGATGTCCTTGCGGTTCTTCTCGATGTCGAAGAGCGAGATCCTCCTGATGGGGATCTTCAGCAGGCGGTCGACATCATCATCGTCGACCGGACGGATGAGCTCGGCCTCGAAACCCTTGAAGCCTGACTTGACAGCCTTCACGACATCCTCTGCCGTCTTCTTCGTCTCTATCCTCTTGTAGATGCGCTCCTCGATGAAGATGCGCTCCAGGGTGCGGGCATGGAGCTTGTCAGTCAGGTGGTCGCGCTCGATCTCGAGCTCACGGGTCAGGATCTCAACCAGGCGTCTGGCATGGTAGGCGACCATCTCGCTGATCGGCATGATGCGGGGCAGGCCGTCGACGATGACGACTGGATTGACGGAGATCTTGTTCTCACACTTCGTGTACGCATAGAGGGCGTCCACGATGTCGTTGTTGTATGTGTTGCGCTGGAGGGCGATCTCGATGTTCGCCTTGTCCGTCGTGTAGTCGGTGACCTTGGCGATGTGGAGCTTGCCCTTCCTGTCGGCCTCCTCGATAGAGGCGATCATCTGTTCGGAGGTGACGCCGTATGGAAGCTCCGTGATCACGACCTTCTTCGGGTCCGAGATGTCCAGGCGGGCACGGACGGTGACGAAGCCGCATCCGTCCTCATAGCCGGACACGTCGATGATGCCACCGGTCGGGAAGTCCGGGTAGAGCATGGTCACCTCTCCCTTCAGGGCGGCCTTCTGGGCTTCAAGCACCTCGATGAAGTTGTGCGGGAGTATGTCAGTCTTCATGCCTACGGCGATGCCGCTGGCGCCCTGGATGACGACGACGGGAATCTTGGCGTGGAAGACGACAGGCTCCTTGTAGCGGCCGTCGTACGAGTCGACGTACTCTGTCGTCTCAGGGCTGTAGAGGACCTTCTTCGCCAGGGGAAGGAGGCGGCACTCGATGTATCGTCCGGCTGCGGCGCCGTCGCCCGTCAGGGCGTTGCCGAAGTTGCCCTGGTGGTCGATGAAGAGGTCGTCGTTGGCCAGGTTGACCAGGGCGTCGTTGATCGAAGCGTCGCCATGGGGATGGTAGCGCATGCACTGTCCGACGACGTTCGCGACCTTGTGCATCTTGCCGTCGTCCAGCTCCATCAGGGTATGGAGTATCCTGCGCTGTACAGGCTTGAGGCCATCCTCAAGCTCGGGGATGGCCCTGTCGCGTATGACGTAGGACGCGTATTCTATGAAGTTCTTCTCGAAAATTCCGCTTGCGTATGCCATCAGACCAGATTCTCCATGATGTACTCGCGCCTCTCAGGTGTGTTGTTTCCCATATAGAACTGCATCTTGCGCCTGACCTCGCTGGCGCTGTCTATCGTCACGGGCACGAGCTTGATGTCGTCTCCGATGAACTGGCCGAACTCCTTGGGATCGATCTCGCCCAGTCCCTTGAAGCGCGTGACCTCGGGGCTCTTGACCTGGAGCATGGCCGCATCCCTCTCCTTCTCGCTGTAGCAGTAGGTCACCACCTGCTTGTTGCGCACCCTGAAGAGGGGCGTCTCGAGGATGAAGAGGCGGCCGGAGGTGACGACCTCTTCGAAGAAGGACAGGAAGAAGGTCATCAGGAGGTTGCGGATGTGGAAACCGTCCGTATCGGCATCGGTCGCGATGACGACCTTGGCGTAGCGCAGGTTGTCGAAATCGTTGTTCTCCAGCCCCAGGGCGACCATGATGTTGTACAGCTCCTCGTTCTCGTAGATCGCCTTGCGCGTCTTGCCGAAGACGTTGAAGGGCTTGCCGCGCAGGCTGAAGACGGCCTGGGTCGCGACATCGCGCGTCTTCGTGATCGTGCCGCTGGCGCTGTCTCCCTCGGTGAGGAAGATCATGCTCTCCATGGCCTCCTTCTCGTGGCTCTTCGGGTAGCTGTTGAGATGGTACTTGCAGTCGCGCAGCTTCGGGATGTTTATCGAGACCTTCTTGGCCATCTCCCTGGCGCCGTTGCGCACCGCGCTCTCCTCCTTGTGGATCCTCTCGTTGGTCTGGATCTTGTTCAGGAGGGCCGAGGCCGTGTCGGAGTTCTTCATCAGGGCGTCGATGAGGGCCTCCTTGACCTCGTTGACGATCCAGCTGCGGATCTCGGTGTTGCCGAGCTTGTTCTTCGTCTGGCTCTCGAAGATCGGGTTCTGGACCTTGACCGAGACGGCGGCGGCTATTCCATCGCGGATCTCTGGCGCGTTCCAGGCCTTCTTGAAGAACTCGTTGACACCCTTGAGCATGCCTTCCTTGAAGGCGGCCAGATGGGTTCCTCCATCGCTGGTGTGCTGTCCATTCACATATGAGAAGTAGCTCTCGCCGTAGCTCTGGGTATGGGTGACCGCGAACTCGAGCTGATGGCCCTTGTAGTGGATGATCGGATACAGCTGCTCGCTTCCCACATTCTTCGTCAGCAGGTCCATCAGGCCCTGCTGGCTGCGTATGACCTTCTTGTTGTACTCGATCGTCAGGCCAGTGTTGAGGTAGGCATAGTTCCACAGCCTCTCGAGCACGTAATCCTCGTTGTACGAGTAGTCGGGGAAGATCTCAGGGTCTGGAGTGAAGGTGATCAATGTGCCGTTGGGCTCATCCGTCGCACCCGTCTTCGTCCTCCCCTTCTGGATGCCCCGCTCGAAGGTCGCGCTGGCCATCTGGCCATCACGGCAGCTGGTGACGGTGAAGCGGGAGGAGAGGGCGTTGACGGCCTTCGTACCGACGCCGTTCAGTCCCACGGAGAACTGGAAGGCCTCGCTGTCGTACTTGGCTCCAGTGTTTATTACGGAGACGCACTCGACGATCTTGCCAAGCGGAATGCCTCGGCCGAAGTCGCGCACGCTGACCACGTTGTCCAGCAGCGTGATCACGATCCTGCTGCCGGCACCCATGATGAACTCGTCGATCGAGTTGTCTATGACTTCCTTGAGTAGTATGTAGATGCCGTCGTCGACATTGCTGCCGTTGCCCAGGCGTCCGATGTACATGCCCGGGCGCAGCCGGATGTGCTCCAGGGATGAGAGCGATTTTATGTTGGATTCATCATATTTCGTGGCCATGGGAAAAGTATAGTTCACATGACAGATGTGGTCAAACACAATTAAGGGTCTGGTTGGAAAGGAATTATTCCAATGTGACATCCTTCCGTCCCCCCTTGACAAGGACTTGCGCCATCGATAAGATTCGATTCTTGTCCGGGCCAGACCGGATACTGACACAATGGAGAGATGTCCGAGCGGTCGAAGGAGGCGGTCTTGAAAACCGTTGAGGCGCAAGTTTCCGGGGGTTCGAATCCCTCTCTCTCCGTTAGGCTCAGCTGGAGAGGTGCGAGAGAGGCCGAATCGGGCTCCCTGCTAAGGAGTTGACCTGCCAAACCCGGGTCCGGGGGTTCGAATCCCCCCCTCTCCGAACGATGAGACCATAGCTCAGCTGGATAGAGCATCAGTTTGCGGAACTGAGGGTCGGAGGTTCGAGTCCTCTTGGTCTCGTAGACGGCTCGCCCGAAAAGGCGAGTCGTTGTGTATGAACCTTGGAAAGATGTCCGAGTGGTCGAAGGAGACGGACTCGAAATCCGTTGTAGTGCCTGGCATTACCGAGGGTTCGAATCCCTCTCTTTCCGCTTGTGGAGCCCTTCATGCGAAGGGTTCTTTTTTTGCCCTCAGCCTCAGTTCTTCCAGGAAGGACCTGTAGAAGTGGATGCTTGTGAAGAAGGTCAGGACGTCGCTGACCGCCTGGGCGAAGAGGACGCCGTACAGACCGATGACCCGTGGCAGCATGATGACCAGCGGTATGAAGAAGAGTCCCTGGCGGCAGAGTGCGAGGAAGGTCGCCTGAGCGTACTTGCCGCTGCCCTGGAGCGACATGTTCGTCGTGACGTTCAGCCCGGTCAGGGCAAGGGCGATGCATTGGCTCTGCAAGGCCAGGGTACCCATCCTGATGACATCCGGGTCATCCGAGACGAAGGCCGAGGTCAGGCTGCGGGCGAAGATGAGGCAGATGGCCGACAGGACGGCTATCATGATCGTTCCGGCGCGGCATGTGAAGCGTGCGGCCTCCTCCACCCTTCCATACTTTCCCGCGCCCCAGTTGAAGGAGCATACGGGCTGGTAGCCCTGGCCGAAGCCCAGGAGGGTCGAGAAGAGGAAGAAGGTGATGCGGCCCGTGATCGACATCGCAGCCAGCGCCGCATCCCC
The DNA here is from genome assembly GCA_017694495.1 of Candidatus Aphodenecus pullistercoris. Taxonomy (GTDB): domain Bacteria; phylum Spirochaetota; class Spirochaetia; order Sphaerochaetales; family Sphaerochaetaceae; genus Bullifex; species Bullifex pullistercoris. Next base: position 3,300 of record JADIMU010000019.1, on the reverse strand, counting down.
GAAGGCCGCCGCGCTGACGTTGAGCGCTACAGTCGCTATGCTCGCCAGGCCCTGGCGGGAAAGGCTTGGCAGACCCATCTTCACGATGCCTGTGTACATCGAAGGCCGGGTGCTGACAAGGCGGATGGACAGCCTCAGGCTGCTCTTTCCCATCAGGAAGATTGACAGGAGGATGCAGAAGCTCACGAACTGCGAGAGCGAGGTCGCGATGGCCGCTCCTGCCGTACCGAGGCCGAGGGTGAAGATGAAGATCGGGTCAAGCACTATGTTGAGTACGCCTCCGGCCGTGATGCCCACCATGGCGAAGGCGGCCTTGCCCTCGCTCCTCAGGAGGTTGTTCATGACGAAGGAGGCGCACATGAATGGGCAGCCGACGAAGATGTAGGAGGCATAGGCCTGGGCATAGGGAAGGATCGTGTCGGTCGCGCCGAGCAGTCCCATCAGTGGTCTGTTGAAGGCCAGTCCGAAGACGGCGAGCAGGATGCCCAGGGCAAGCGAGAGGAAGAAGGCTGATGAAGCTGTTGAGCCCGCCTTGTCCACTTCCCTGGCCCCCAGCTGGCGCGATGAGATGACTCCGCCTCCCATGCCTATCGTGAAGCCGACGGCCTGGATGATCGCCATGATTGAGAAGACGACTCCCACGGCACCAGCGGCGCTGGTGCCCAGCTGGGACACGAAGTATGTGTCGGCCATGTTGTACAGCGACGAGACGAGCATCGAGACTATGGTCGGAATGGCCAGCTTCGTCACGAGCTTTTCCACCGGCGTCTCGGTCATCTTCCTGTAGTGGGCACGTCTGAGGGCTTCTTCCGCATTGCTTTCCATGCCAGCCATTGTAGTACCTGACGCGAAGACATGCTACTGTGTATGAAGGAGGAGAAACGTATGATCGATATTGGAATGACCGCACCCGACTTCACCCTTCCCGACCAGGACGAAAGGCCCTTCAGCCTCTCGTCCCTCAGAGGAAGTCTTGCGATAGTCTACTTCTACCCTAAAGACAACACGCCAGGATGCACGAAGGAGGCATGCGGCTTCAACAGCGAGCTGGAAGAGCTCGGCAGGCTTGGCGTCCATGTCGTCGGCATAAGCGCCGACAACGCGGCGAGCCACCAGAAGTTCATCGCCCGCTACAATCTCGCCTTCACCCTTCTGAGTGACAGCGGCCACGAAGTCATGAAGACCTACGGAGCCTACGGGACCAAGGTCAGCTATGGCAAGGAGACCGTAGGCGTCATACGCACGACCTACCTCATCGGCCGCGACGGGAGGGTCCTGAGAAGCTGGCAGAAGGGCATAAAGACCGCGGACCATCACGAGAAGGTGCTCGAGGAAGTGCGCCGGATAGCAGAATCTGGCAACTGATTGTCCAGAAGAGGACAGTCCGGGACGCTTTCTGGCCCTAGAATTGGGTCATGGAACGATTCAATGACACGATCAGGGCCTTGGCCCAGGCCTTCAGCAGACTAGACGGCTGCTCAGCCATGGCAGTCTCGGGCTCACGCACCAGCCAGATCAACGACCAGGCCTCTGACTGGGACATCTACGTCTACAGGAAGGAGAGGATATTACCGGAAGTCAGGGCGGCCATCATAGGGCCTCTTTGCGACAGCATGTCCATCGACGCCTCCTTCTTCGAGGAGGGCGACGAGTTCTCGAAGGACGGTGTCTACTACGATGTCATGTACCGCGACGAAGCCTTCATACAGGACCAGATCGAGCGTGTGTGGGTCCGCCACCAGCCCTCGCTGGGATATTCGACCTGCTTCCTCCACAACCTCAGGACCTCGCGCTTCATCTTCGACAAGGCGGCTCTTGCCACCAGGATCTCAACTCTGGACGGTCCCTACCCTGAAGCGCTCTCCAGAGCGGTCATCGACTACAACAGGAGGATGACGAGCGGGGATGGGGAAGCGACCTGGATCCGCCAGCTCGACCTTGCCGTCAGGAGGGGCGACTACGTCAGCCGCAACCACCGCCTGGCCACATTGATGGCCTCATACTTCGACATGCTCTTCGCCTACAACAGGGTCCTCCACCCGGGAGAGAAGAAGATCATGGGATACTGCCACCTGCTGTGCTCCAGACTGCCGGAGGACTTCGACCGGGACATCGAGGCCATATATTCCACAGCCTATGATGGTCCCGTCGTGGAGAACGTCGAGCGGGCTCTGGCCCATCTGTATGCCCTGATCGACGACTAGAGGCCGTACTTGAAGCAGTTGTAGACGCTGATGCCTGTGATCAGGACGAGCATGCACAGGAACATGACGTCTATCTGGCGCGAGTCGAGCTTCTTCGACAGCCAGCGGCCGCCGCTGGCTCCGATGACCGCACAGACCATCATCATCACGAGGAGCAGGGGATCGAAGGTCGGGACATCCCTCATCACGAGGTTGGACAGCAGGCTGACGACCTGCGAGAAGAAGATGATGTACAGCGAGTTGAGGGCGCTCGTCTTCGTGTCCATGCTGAAGAAGTAGGACAGGACCATGATGTTGATCGGCCCGCCTCCGATGCCCAGAAAGCTCGACATGAGGCCCAGAAAGAGTCCAGCCAAGGTGCAGAAGACACGGTTCTGGATATCCAACTGATGGACTCTCGCCTTGAAGAGCACGTAGAAGAAGACGGCGACGGTCAGGATGACCATGATGATGTTCTGCACGAGCGAGACGCCGTCCTGGCTGGGAAGCGAGGAGACCATCCAGGAGAAGATCGACTTGCCGGCAAGGCCTCCGAAGGCCGCACCGAGGGCGAGGTAGATGCCCCGCCTGTCGATCCTGACCTCCCCTCCCCGGCTCCTCAGGAGGGAGACGATCGTCATCGTGAGCACAGTCGTGCCGGACAGGAAGCTGATCTGGGAGCTCGTCAGTCCGCTGACCGCATCCATGACGGGCTTGATGATGACGCCTCCACCGATTCCGCTCAGCGAGCCGAGCACAGTTGCGAAAAGTACCGTCAGGACGATGATGATCTGCATTTCCAGCCTCTCTGCTTTTTTTCCGATTCTATACCTACTTCATCATTAGAGACAACAAAGGGGCTGTTAAAAAAGTCAGCATAGGCTTTTAGACAGCCCCAATTTCATGCCCGAACAGTCCATTCGAAAATAAGTCATTAAAATAAAAGCACTCACAGGGAATCGAACCCCACAAGTGCCGTGGTAGAATGATGGTGTGAACACATCTACCATAAGGCATTTTAGCACAAAACAGCCGTGCTTATTCTACTCCTTCCCCATGCAGGAGGAGGAAAGGGGAAAAATCGACGGGATTCTGGCGCTTCTTGATGATTCTGGAG
>JADIMU010000018.1 GCA_017694495.1 Candidatus Aphodenecus pullistercoris | reverse complement strand
AGGGCGATGCTCCTCTCGGTGCTCAAGGACTGCCCATACACGCACAAGGGCATACTCACAGGTTGCCTCAGAGTCTCGAAGGAAAGCCTCTTCACGGGCCTGAACAATCTGGCCGTCTACTCGGTGACCAGTGGCAAGTACAGTTCCCTCTTCGGTTTCACGGAGGAGGAAGTTGCCCGTCTGCTCAAAGACACAGGACTCGAGGACAAGGCGTCTGTCGTCAGACAGTGGTACGATGGATATTCAATCGGTGGGGTGAGTCTCTACTCGCCCTGGGATGTCGTCTCCTACGTCGACATCCTACTCGCAGACAGAGATGCAGAACCCGAGAACTATTGGGCAAACTCGAGCGGCAGCGAAGTCGTCAGACGGCTGATAGACATGACGGATGCGAGGGTTGGAAAAGAATACTCCACTCTCATCAACGGCGAAGCCATAAGGAAGCATGTAGTAGAGACGTTGACATACGGCAATCTCTACTCGAGTGCGGAGAACATCTGGAGCCTGCTCTTCATGACGGGCTATCTGACGCTCGCCGGAAAGTGGAAGCCAAACGGAGAGACGGAGCTCCGCCTGCCCAACGAGGAGGTCAGAAGCCTTTTCGCCAGATGCGTGGACGAATGGTTCAGGGACAGGGTGAGGACAAGCGACAGGAAGGAGCTCTTCGAAGCCCTGTGGACATGTGATGCCGACGCGCTGTCCAGGATCATCTCGCAATACCTTTTCAGGACCATCAGCTACTACGACTACAAGGAAGATTACTACCATGCATTTCTTGCTGGCCTGCTGTCGGATGACGACTACCTCGTGGAGTCGAACCGGGAGAGCGGAACAGGGAGGGCTGACATCATCGTCCAGGATGAGGACAGATGTCGGGCGGCCGTCATTGAAGTGAAGAGGGCGCACAGCCGTGATGAGCTGGAGAAGCTTGCGATCCAGGCTCTGGAACAGCTGAAGGACAGGGAGTATGGCAGCGACCTTGAAGGCTACGACAAGGTGGTCGGCTATGGTGTCGCATTCTACCACAAAGAAGCTCTGGTGAAGGTTCTGGAAGGCTGAGGCAGTGCTGTGGCATCAGCCGATCCGGGGACGCACACGGCTCCCAGATGCTGAGCAATGTTGGACTTTGCTGGACAAATCTTGAAACATGTCGCAAAGTCACTTTCCACGTCCCTCGGTTTTACATTATCTTACAATTGTATGTACCGCGTTGGAATAGACATTGGTTCCACAACCATCAAGGCTGTGGTCCTGAATGAGGACGGCGCAATCGTCTTCAGCCGATACGAAAGACACTTATCACAGATCATAGACAAGACAAAGGAGATGCTCGAGGCAGTACTCCCCGTCGTTGGCGACGACAAGCTCGCCATAGCCATCTCAGGCTCGGCAGGCATGGGACTGGCGACAGACTGCTCAATTCCATTCGTGCAGGAGGTATACGCCACCCGCAATGCCGCCAAGCACTACATCCCCGACACCGACGCCATCATCGAGCTTGGCGGAGAGGACGCGAAGATCCTCTTCCTGACCAATGGCCTTGAGGTGAGGATGAACGGCAGCTGCGCAGGTGGCACCGGAGCCTTCATCGACCAGATGGCCACCCTTCTGGGCATCGGTCGTGACGACATGGAGTACTACGCCTCCAGAGCCACCCAGACCTACACGATCGCAAGCCGTTGCGGCGTCTTCGCCAAGACCGACGTCCAGCCCCTGATCAACCAGGGCGCCAAGGTCGAGGACATCGCCGCATCGATCCTTGTGGCCGTCGTCAACCAGACCATCGCAGGTCTGGCACAGGGACGCAGGATCACAGGAAAGGTCGTCTACCTCGGTGGACCGCTCACCTTCATGCCCACACTGAGGAGGAAGTTCGACGAGGCCCTCCACACGACAGGACTCTGCCCGGAGAACTCGCTCTACTACGTGGCCCTGGGCGCCGCACTGACGAGCAACAGCGAGCGCCTGACGATCCGTGAGTGCATCGAGCGCGTTGAGGCCTACAGTGGAGAGGGGAAGTACGTCCAGTTCGAGCCCCTCTTCAAGGATGAGGAGGAGTACAAGGCCTTCGTGGAGCGCCACAACAGGGACTGCGTCAAGGCCATAGACCCCACAAGCTATGTCGGAAAGGCCTATCTGGGCATCGACTCCGGCTCGACCACAATCAAGATGTGCATCATCAGCGAGGATGGCGAGCTGCTCGTGTCCAGATACTCGCCCAACAACGGCAACCCGATCCAGGCCGTCCAGTCTTTCCTCATGGGCTTCTACGAGGACTTCCCCTACATCCACCTGGCAGGCGCCGCCTCGACAGGCTACGGTGAAGACCTCATGAAGGAGGCCTTCCGCCTGGACTGGTCCCTCGTCGAGACCCAGGCCCACCTGATCGGCGCCCGCTTCTTCCTACCCGACGTCGACTTCATCATCGACATCGGTGGACAGGACATGAAGTGCTTCAAGATCCGCGACGGAAACATAGACGACATCTTCCTCAACGAGGCTTGCTCCTCCGGCTGCGGTTCCTTCCTCCAGACCTTCGCCGTCGCCCTCGGCGAGAGCGTGAGCGACTTCGCCCGCGAGGCGGTGGACAGCCGCCACCCGGTCGATCTTGGCAGCCGGTGCACAGTCTTCATGAACTCCTCCGTCAAGCAGGCACAGAAGGACGGCGCGAAACTTGAGGACATCTCGGCCGGTCTTGCGATCTCGGTCGTGAAGAACGCGATCTACAAGGTAATCAGGGCCTCGAGCGCCGAGTCGCTCGGCCGTCACATCGTCGTCCAGGGAGGAACCTTCCTCAACGACGCGGTCCTGCGCGCCTTCGAGAAGGAGATCAAGGCCGACGTCATAAGGCCCAACATCGCAGGCCTGATGGGAGCCTTCGGCGCCGCCCTCTACGCCAGGCGCAAGAGTCAGGGCGAGGGACGGGACCAGAGCACGATCCTCAGCGAGGGTGAAGTGCGCGAGTTCACCCACGAGGTGCGCTCCACCAAGTGCCAGGGCTGCACGAACCACTGCCTGCTCACAATCAACACCTTCGCCGGAGGACGCCGTCTGATCAGCGGAAACCGCTGCGAGCGGCCTGTGACGAAGACGAAGGTCACCGCAGCCGAGGACATCGACATCTACGCCTACAAGCAGAAGCTCTTCGACGAGTACGCCGCAGCGCGCAATCCTGAGGCGACGCGCGGCACGATGGGCCTTCCCATGGCCCTCGGCATCTGGGAGCTGCTGCCCTTCTGGCACCGCCTCTTCACCCAGCTCGGCTGGGATGTCGTCGTCTCGGGAAAGTCCAACAGGGAGCTCTACGTCAAAGGACAGGGCAGCATCCCATCGGACACAGTCTGCTTCCCCGCCAAGCTCATGCACGGCCACATCGAGGCCCTCGTCGAAAAGGGCGTCGACTCCATCTTCCTGCCATGCTCCAGCTACAACGTCGACGAGGAGAAGGGCACGAACCACTTCAACTGTCCCGTCGTCGCCTACTACGGCGAAGTCGTGAAGTCGAACATGGACCTGGGCAAGGTGAAGTTCTACCACCCCTACCTCAGCCTCGAGGACGAGAAGCACCTTTCAAAGAGGCTTTCCGAGACCTTCGGCATCCCGAAGAAGGAAGTGCTCAAGGCGGTCCGCCTCGCCTTCCAGGAGCTCCACAACTACCATGAGAAGGTCATCAGGAAGGGAGAGGAGATCGTCGAGAAGGCCCACAGGGATGGAAAGAGGATCATCGTCCTGTGCGGCAGGCCCTATCATGTGGACGAGGAGACGAACCACGGCATCGACCGCCTCATCCTCTCCCTGGGCGCCTACGTCATCAGCGAGGACAGCATCAGCTACAAGGAGAAGAGGCATGAGGTCAACGTCCTCAACCAGTGGACCTACCACGCCCGCCTCTACGACGCCGCCTACCATGTGAGGGAAAGGGATGACATGGACCTCGTCCAGTTCATCTCCTTCGGCTGTGGTCTGGATGCCGTCACGAGCGACGAGGTGCGCGAGATACTGCGCGAGAAGGACAAGATATACACGATGGTGAAGATCGACGAGATCACCAACGTCGGAGCTGTGAAGATCCGCCTGCGCAGCCTCTTCGCGGCCCTTGAGGAGAAGAAAGATGCCTAAGGTTCCCTTCACGAAGGAGATGAAGAAGGACTACACCATCCTCATCCCCAACATGAGTCCCATACACTTCAACGTCATGAAGCGCCCCTTCGAGCTCCATGGCTACAGGATCATACTGCTGGAGAACTCCTCCCACACCGTCATCGAGGAAGGTCTGAAGTACGTGCACAACGACATGTGCTACCCTGCCCTCCTCGTCATCGGACAGATGATCGACGCCTTGCACCGTGGCATCTGCGACCCGGACAAGTGCGCCCTGGTGATCACACAGACGGGCGGAGGCTGCCGCGCGAGCAACTACTACTTCCTCCTGCTCAAGGCCCTCGAGAGGGCTGGCTATCCCCAGATTCCCGTCATCTCGCTGAACCTCCAGGGCATGAATTCGAACCCGGGCTTCCAGATCACGGCCTCAATGATCGTCCAGGCCCTCAGCGGCCTCATCTACGGCGACATGCTCATGATGCTCAGCCACCAGACGAGGCCCTACGAGGTCAACAAGGGCGACACGGACCGCATGATCGCGAAGTGGACGGACTACATCGACTCATGCTTCAAGCAGAACAGGCACTACCTCGGCCGCTGGCTGAAGAAGAACCTCTATGCGATGAGCGACGACTTCGCCTCCATCCCGATGGACAGGACCAAAGCCCGCGTCAAGGTCGGCGTCGTCGGTGAGATCTATCTGAAGTACGCGCCGCTGGGAAACAACAACCTCGAGGACTTCCTCGAAAGCGAAGGCTGCGAGGTCATGGTGCCCGCCATGCTCGGCTTCGTCCTCTACGGCTTCTCCAACGGCATCAAGGACGCGGAATACTATGGCAGGGGCAAGCGCTACGCATTCCTCATGAAGCATTTCGGACTGCCCTTCCTCGCCCGCTATGAGCATCTTCTGGAGAAGGCGATCTCGAAGAACGGCTTCGTTCCTCCCGCCACTCTCAAGGAGCTGCAATCCTACGCCGAAGGAATCATCGACACAGGGTGCAAGATGGGCGAAGGCTGGCTGCTGACGGCCGAGATGGTCGAGCTCATCAAGAAAGGCTACTCGAACATCATTACGACACAGCCCTTCGGCTGCCTGCCGAACCACATCTGCGCCAAGGGCATGATCCGCCCCCTGAAGGAGAAGTATCCTGAGAGCAACATCGTTCCGATCGACTACGACCCCTCACAGTCCAGGGTCAACCAGGAGAACAGGATCAAGCTCATGCTCTCCGTCGCCCGTGAACGTCTGGATGAGGAACAGAGGAAGGAGGCCCGCTGAGGCCTTCCTCCTCGAAACGGACATTTTTGGCCATAAAACTTGACTTTTTCTAGAATTAACTCAAGAAAGGGAGAAAAAAGTCACTTACCTTGAGCGATTTTCCTTGACTGATTGCAAGTTTAAGGACAAGAATAAATTGTAATTCCTGTGAACCCGTTTGGTTTGCACCTCCTTAGGCTGGCTCATCAACCCCCTTGATTGAACCAGCCACTTTTTTTGGGCTCCTATGCAAAAGTGTCGGGATCTGGATGACCGCAAGCAAAGACACTGGAAAGTGGAGGGCACGGGATAGAACAGAATAGGCGCTGGATCCCAATATCAAGTTGCCACACCAACATCAGGAAAAAGCGCCTAAGCGGACTATGGCAGAAGTATCCTTCCTTTGCCACAGTACAAGTCGAAAAGCCGGAGGTCTTGCCCTAGTCCTCTTCTTCGTGGATGAGGTTGAGCTCGCTCAAGGCGAGGCGTGCCGCATACTGCTCCGCCTGCTTCTTGTTGCCGCCGCTGGCGGGGCCGAAGCATTTGGGTCCGATGAAGACCTTGACGTAGAATGTCGGATGGTGCTCAGGCCCCTTGACCCTGTCGAGGAAGTACTCGGGCACCTTTCCCCTGGTCTTCTGGGCGTAGGCCTGGAGCATGCTCTTGTAGTCCTTGTTCGTGTTGCGTCCTCTGAGGACGTTGTCGACCTGCCCCTTCAGCCAGGAAAGGACGTATTCCTGGGCGGCGACGAAGCCCTGGTCGAGGTAGATCGCCGCGATGATGGCCTCCATGGCATCTGCGAGGATGGCCTTCTTTCCACGGCCACCATTGAGCTCCTCACCATGGCCGATATGTATGTATCGTGGCAGGTCAAGCTTGTGGGCCACCTCGGCCAGGCTCTCCTCTGAGACGACCATGGCCTTGACCCGTGACAGGTCGCCTTCCTGATGTTCAGGCAGGAAGGAATAGAGATAGTCCGCACAGACCAGACCGAGCACGGAGTCGCCGAGGAACTCCAGCCTCTCGTTGCTCTTCCTTCCCGTCTCGTTCGCATAGGAGGTATGGGTCAGGGCATGCTCGAGCAGCTGGATGTCCTTGAAGCTCACTCCAAGGGTCTGGGAGAAAACAGAAAGCTCCTCCAGACGTTCAGCTGAAGGAGCCTTTGGATGATTGGTCAACACGCTTCAACCAAGCTGGGAGGCAAGGTACTTGACAGCGTCACCGACTGTCTCGAACTCGTTTGCCATGTCATCGGGAATCGTGACACCGAGCTCCTCCTCGATGGCGTAGACCAGTTCGTAGGTGTCGAGGCTGTCAGCTCCCAGATCCTTCCTGAAGGAGGCGCTGGGCACAATCTTCGCAGGATCGACGGAAAGCTTCTCCGCCACGAGATCCCTAACCTTCTCAAGAACCTGTGCTTCTGTCATCTTCTCTCTCCTTGTTTACTCGGCGTCCTTCTCGACGACCTGCTTGCCATTGTAGTATCCGCACTTCGGGCACACCTGGTGGGACGGAACAAGGTTACCACAGGTCTGGCAAGGAGAAAGGGTAGGAGCAGCGAGCTTCATGTTGGCAGCCTTGCGGGAAGCAGCCTTGGATTTTGATGTTTTATACTTTGGAGTAGCCATTACTATAACCTCTCAAAAATTGTTATCTCGAAACAAGACACTTTCCGGATATTACCCCCAAAGGCCTACCTTGGTCAATAATGTGCAAAAAGCTTTCGTCACGAGAATGCAATCTCTGCCAACAGGTCAATTCTACCATACTGCAAGGTCAAGTCAACACGTACTCAGGGCCGGACCGATTCTTTCCTCCACTTCCAGCCCCAAATGAGGCGAAGGGATCTGTTCCACATCGCAGATCCGGGCATTCTGGAAACTGGATTCCCATCATCAGTGCAATGACCATTGCCACTATGGGACAAGCCGCCCTGCACTCGTATTCTAGGGCGGCTTTCGCATTTTAATTACGAGGCTACCGTCCATCGGCAACGCCTCTCTTTTTCACTTCAGCCCTGCTCTCAACCTTCCGTCAAGAACAGGAGGGCATCCTCAGCCGAAGCGTCCGGATGCCCTTCCCTTGCCGCTTGCAAGGCTATGGTCGTCCCTCGCCTACAGAGGGAAGGACGACCATCACGGGTCTCACATCGGCTCCTCGACGAAGCCCATCATGTCGTCGATGGAGGCTCCGGGAGCGACCATGGGCAGGACCTTGTCGTCGATCGGAATCTCGCAGTCGACGACTACGGGACGGTTGCGGCTGAAGGCTTCATGGATGACGGCGGCCGGGTCGTCGTCCCTTCCCATCCTCATGCCTTCCACTCCGTAGGCGTTCGCCAGCATCACCCAGTCCAGGGGCGTGTCAAGCGTGGTCTCGCTGTAGTGTCCCTCGTAGAAGAGGGTCTGCCACTGGCGGACCATGCCCAGACAGTGGTTGTTGAAGACCAGGATGACGATGGGCAGGCGGTAGCGCGCTATCGTCGCCAGCTCGTTGCAGTTCATGCGGAAGGAACCGTCACCTGCGATGTTGCACACCCTCCTGTCGGGATGGGCCAGCTGGGTGCCGATCGAGGCTCCGGTGCCGAAGCCCATCGTGCCCAGACCACCGGAGGTTATGAAGTGCCTCGGCTGGCTGTGCTTCAGGAACTGGGCGGCCCACATCTGGTGCTGACCGACCTCGGTCGTCACATAGGCGTCCCCGATCCTGGCAAGCTCCTTGTCCAGGGCGCGGATGATCTCGCGTGCCCTCCTCGACTCGCTTGTGACCTTCACCGGATAGCGGCGGCGGTTGACGGCGACCCATTCGAGCCACTCGTTGTGGTCCGCACCGTCGGGGAGCATGGCGTTCAGCCGGCTGAGGATCTCCCTGACGTCACCGACGACATGGAGGTTGCTTATGACGTTCTTGTCGAACTCGGCCGGATCGATGTCGAGCTGGAGTATCCTCGCCTGGCGGGCGAAGGTCGAGCCCTTGCTGATGACCCTGTCGGAGAAGCGGGCTCCGATGACGACGAGCAGGTCGCATTCGTTTACCGCCATGTTGGACAGCTTCGTGCCATGCATGCCGACCAGGCCGGTGAAACGTGGACTGTCGGCCCTGACGGCACCAAGACCCATCAGGGAGGAGCACACTGCGCTGTCCGTCTTCTCGAGGAAGGTCATGAGCTCACCACTGGCATCTGAGCGGACGACTCCGCCTCCGATGTAGCACATCGGGCGTCTGGACTGTGAGAGCATCTCCACAGCCTTCTCCAGATCCTCCTGGCGCAGCCGGCTCGTGTCGCGCAATACTGGCTGCGGCTCCCTGTACTCATACTCGACCATCTCCGTCTGGACGTTCTTGGGAACATCGACGAGGACGGGGCCGGGGCGGCCGGAGCGTGCGATGTGGAAGGCCTCGCGCAAGGTGTCGACGAGATCCTCGCTGCGCTTGACGATGTAGTTGTGCTTCGTCACAGGCATGGTGACGCCCGTGATGTCGACCTCCTGGAAGCTGTCCTTGCCCAGGAGGCTGATCGGGACGTTGCCCGTGATCGCGACGACGGGAGACGAGTCCATGTAGGCTGTGGCGAGTCCCGTCACCAGGTTCGTCGCACCGGGACCGGAGGTCGCGATGCACACGCCGACCTTGCCCGTCGAGCGGGCATAGCCGTCGGCGGCGTGGCTCGCGCCCTGCTCGTGCGCCGTCGGGATGTGTCTGATCCTGCCCTTCTGCTCATAGAGGGCGTCATACAATGGTATTACCTGTCCACCGGGGTAGCCGAAGACCAGGTCGACGCCCTGCTCCTTGAGCACTTCCATGATTGCATGAGCACCTGTGAGAGTCAATCAATCCTCCTTGAAGACGGCTCCCCTGCTCGCGCTCGTGACGTTGTCGCGGTAGCGCTTCAGGTAGCCGGTACACTCGTTCACCCTCGCCTTGAAATTGGCCTTCCTGTCAGCCAGCGTCTTCTCGTCGACGCACAGGCTGAGGCGGCATGCGGGGATGTCTATCTCTATGATGTCGCCATCCTCGACCAGAGCGATCAGGCCACCGGCGGCGGCCTCCGGACATACATGGCCGATCGAGGCGCCACGGGTCGCTCCGGAGAAGCGTCCGTCCGTGATCAATGCCACATCCTTGTCCAGTCCCATTCCGGCTATGGCGGAGGTCGGGTTGAGCATCTCCCTCATGCCGGGCCCGCCCTTGGGTCCCTCGTAGCGGATGACGACGACGTCGCCCTTGACGATGCGCCGCTCGTAGATGGCCGCTATGGCCTCCTCCTCGCTGTCGAAGACGCGGGCAGGACCACGGTGGACCAGCATCTCGGGCGCGACGGCGGAACGCTTGACGACGGCGCCCTCGGGAGCGAGGTTGCCCTTCAGGACTGCGATGCCGCCCGTCTGGTCGTAGGGCCTGTCGACCGGCCTTATGACCTCCTCGTTCCAGTTGGTCGCATCGGCGTAGTTCTCGCCTATGCTGTGCCCCGTCACCGTCATGAGGTCACGCTTCAGAAGGCCCTTCTTGTCAAGCTCCTTCATCACGGCCATGATGCCGCCCGCCTGGTAGAGGTCCTCGATGTGGGCCGGTCCCGCCGGAGCCAGGTGGCAGAGGTTGGGCGTCCTCGAGCTGAGCTCGTTGGCGTCCCAGATGTCCAGCTCGACTCCAGCGCTGTGGGCGATGGCCGGCAGATGGAGCATCGTGTTCGTCGAGCAGCCGAGGGCCATGTCGACGGTCAGCGCATTCCAGAAGGCGTCCTTCGTCAGTATGTCGCGGGCCCTCACTCCATTCCTGAGCATGTCCATGATGGCGTAGCCTGCCTCCTTGGCCAGCCTCTCGCGCTCGGCGTAGACGGCGGGCACCGTCCCGTTGCCGGGCAAGGCGATTCCGATCGCCTCGCAAAGGCAGTTCATGCTGTTGGCCGTATACATGCCGGAGCATGAGCCGCATGTCGGACAGACGCTGTCCTCCCAGACCTTGAGCTCGGCCTCGTCCATCGTGCCGGCCTTGTAGCGGCCCACGGCCTCGAACATCGAGGATAGTGAGAAGCTGCGGTCCTTCACCCCCTTGATGTGGCCCGAGAGCATGGGGCCGCCGGAGATGAAGACGGTGGGCAGGTTGAGCCGGCATGCCGCCATGAGCATGCCAGGCACGATCTTGTCGCAGTTGGGGACCATGACGAGGGCGTCGAAGGGATGGGCCTGGGCCATGACCTCGATGCTGTCTGCGATCAGCTCCCTGGAGCACAGGGAGTACTTCATGCCCTGGTGGCCCATGGCGATTCCGTCACACACTCCGATCACGGGGAAGGTGACGGGATTTCCACCCGCCTCCCTCACGCCCGCCTTTACGGCGTCGACGATCCGCTGGATCTGGACGTGGCCCGGGATGATCTCGTTCTGGCCGCTGACGATGCCTATCACTGGCATGTCCATCTCCCTCTCACTCCAGCCGAGGGCCTTCATCAGGGAGCGGTTGGGCGCCCTCTCGACGCCCCTCATCATCACATCGCTCCTCATCTCAGGCCTCCTTGACGGCCTGGACGAGAGCGTCCCCCATGGCCCTGGTTCCACACAGCTTCGTGCCTTCAGTGTAGATGTCGGCCGTCCTCAGACCCTCGTCGAGGACCTTGTCGACAGCCTTCTCCACAAGGCTGGCCTCCTCGCCCATGCCCAGGCTGTAGCGCAGCATCATGGCCACGGAGAGGACGGTCGCCAGAGGGTTGGCCTTGTCCTGTCCCGCGATGTCGGGAGCCGAGCCGTGGATGGGCTCGTACATGCCGAAGGAGTCAGCCCTCAGCGAGGCCGAGGGAAGCATGCCGATCGAACCTGTGACCATGCTCGCCTCGTCGGAGAGGATGTCGCCGAACATGTTCTCGGTGAGGATGACGTCGAACTGGCGGGGATTGCGCACGAGCTGCATGGCGGCGTTGTCGACGTAGAGGTGGTTGACGGCCACCTCGGGATAGTCGCGCGCGACCTCGTCCACCGTCGCCCTCCACAGGCGGCTCGTCTCGAGGATGTTGGCCTTGTCGACGCTCGTCAGCCTCTTCGAACGCTTCATCGCAATCTCGAAGGCCTTGCGTGCGATGCGCTCGACCTCGCCCTTAGTGTAGCTCATCGTGTCGTAGGCGCCATCTGCAGTGCGTCCACGCTCGCCGAAGTAGATGCCTCCGGTGAGCTCGCGCACGACCATGATGTCCAGACCGCCCTCGACGCTCTCCCGCCTCAGCGGGCAGGCGTCGGCGAGCTGGCTGTAGAGCAGCGCCGGGCGGAGGTTGCAGAAGAGGCCCAGGCCCCCACGCAGTCCCAGGAGGGCCTTCTCCGGCCTGAGCTCGCCGGGCACGGCATCCCATTTCGGGCCACCGACTGCGCCCAGGAGGACGCTCTGGGAGGCCTTGGCCTCCTCAAGGGTCTCCTCAGGCAGCGGCTTTCCTGTCGCGTCGATGGCGGCGCCACCGGCAAGCAGGCTCTTCGTCTTCAGACTGTGCCCAGCCTTGTCGCAGACGGTCTGGAGCACCTTGACGGCCTCGCGGACGATGTCGGGTCCGATGCCGTCGCCGGGAATCAATGCGATCTCGAGTTTCATCTTCCCTCCTCCTTCTTGAGGTATTCGACCAGACCGCCCGCCTTGATGATCTCCTGCATGAAGGGCGGGAAGGGTTCTGCCTTGAAGCTCTCACCACTTGTGAGGTCGTGGATCAGGCCGCTGTCGAAGTCGACCTCCACCTCGTCGCCGGCCTTGATGCGGCGGCTGGCCTCAGGACACTCGAGGATGGGCAGGCCGATGTTGATCGAGTTGCGGTAGAAGATGCGCGCAAAGCTCGATGCGATGACGCAGCCGACCCCGCTCTCGCGGATGGCCAGAGGTGCGTGCTCGCGGCTCGAGCCGCAGCCGAAGTTGGCCCCCGCCACGATGATGTCGCCCTTACGGACCTTCTTGACGAAGTCCTTGTCGATGTCCTCCATGCAATGGGAGGCAAGCTCGGCGGCGCTCGAGGTGTTCAGATAGCGGGCCGGGATGATGACGTCAGTGTCGACGTTGTCGTAGTACCTGAAGACGCTTCCGTGTGCTTTCATCTCTCTCCTCCTTTCTCCAGAGCCGCCGGGTCGGCGATGCATCCGGCCACGGCAGAAGCCGCGGCGACCGCCGGGCTGGCAAGATAGACCTCGCTGCCCACATGGCCCATGCGGCCGACGAAGTTGCGGTTCGTCGTCGACACGCAGCGCTCACCCTCGGCCAGGATGCCCATGTAGCCGCCAAGACAAGGTCCGCATGTCGGCGTGCTTATGACGCAGCCGGCATCCATGAAGATGTCGAAGAGGCCCTCGTCCATCGCCTGGCGCCAGATCTTCTGCGTCGCCGGTATGATGAGGCACCTCAGGCCTTCGGCGACATGGCGGCCACGGAGGATGTCAGCCGCCTGGCGCAGGTCGCTGATGCGGCCGTTCGTGCAGCTGCCGATGACGACCTGGTCGATCTCGACGTGGCCGCACTCGCCTATCGTCCTTGTGTTCGAAGGCAGATGGGGGAAGGCGACAGTGCTCTCTATCGTCGACAGGTCGATGTCGATGACGCGCTCATAGCTGGCGTCCGGATCGCTCTCGTAGATCCTCGGCTCCTTCGCGCCGCTGGCTTTCAGGTAGGCCAGCGTCTGCTCATCGACGGGGAAGATGCCGTTCTTGCCACCGGCCTCGATGGCCATGTTGCATATGGTGAAGCGGTCGTCCATCGAGAGGGAGGCGACGCCGGGACCAGAGAACTCCATCGTTCTGTAGAGGGCGCCGTCGACGCCGATCATGCCTATGATGTGGAGGATGAGGTCCTTGCCCGAGACGTAGGGCCTCAGGGAGCCGGTGAGGTTGAACCTGATCGCCGAGGGCACCTTGAACCAGGCCTTGCCCGTCGCCATTCCGGCGGCCATGTCGGTCGAGCCGACGCCGGTCGAGAAGGCGCCGAGGGCTCCGTAGGTGCACGTGTGGCTGTCGGCTCCGATGACGACGTCCCCGGCGCTCACCAGGCCCTTCTCCGGCAGCAGGGCGTGCTCGACGCCCATCTGGCCCACCTCGAAGTAGTTCGTGATGTCCATCCTGCGGGCGAAGGTGCGCACGCACTTGCACTGCGTCGCAGCCTTGATGTCCTTGTTCGGCGCGAAGTGGTCCGGCACGAGGGCCACGCGGTCCTTGTCGAAGACATGGTCCAGGCCGAACTTCTCGAACTCGGCGATCGCGACCGGACTTGTGATGTCGTTGCCAAGCACGAGGTCCAGGTCCGCCATTATGAGCTGTCCCGCATGGACGGCCTCAAGGCCGGCGGCGCGGGCCAGAATCTTCTCGGTGGATGTCATTCCTCCCATTCTCATCTCCTTCTGTTCCTATCTTTGAAGAGTTTGTACTCCATACTGTCCGACAAGGCCAGGAAGCTGGCCTTGATGATGTCGCTGCTGACGCCTATCGTCGACCAGGAGTCCTGGCCGTCCGAGGAGTCGATCAGGACGCGCACACGGCTGGCCGTAGCGTCGGCCCCATCCAGGACGCGGACCTTGTAGTCGACGAGGTGGACCGTCCTGAGCGAGGGGTAGAACTGCTCCAGGACGCCGCGAAGGGCCTTGTCCAGGGCGTTCACAGGTCCCCTGCCCTCGGCGGCGGCGATGGCGCTCTCGCCCCTGACGCTCGCCTTGACCAGGGCCGTATGGCTGGCTCCGCTGCCGGGATCGGCGTAGGGAAGCGAGCCTATCGTCTGGTAGTGGATCAAGGTGAAGAAGGGCTCGCTGTGGAAGAGCTCCTTGTAGATCAGGACGTCGAAGCTGTTCTCGGCGCCCTCGTACTGGTAGCCCTCCGCCTCCTTCGCCTTCAACAGCTCGGTGAGCGCGACCACAGGCTCGCTGTCCTTGCCCAGACCTGGCATGACCGCCTCGATGCGGCGCATCAGGAGGGCCCGTCCTGCGACCTCGCTCATCAGGAGGCGGCGGCTCGAGCCGACGAGCTCGGGCCTCACATGCTCGAAGCTCTTCGGGTCCTTGAGGACACCGTCGATGTGCATCCCTCCCTTGTGGGCGAAGGCGGAAGCTCCTATGTAGGGACTGCGCGGCGCGATGTTGATGTTGCACAGCGCGGCCACAGCCTTGCATATTCCCCCCAGCTGCTCCAGCCGGCCGGAGATGCACCTGATGCCCATCTTCAGCTCCAGGTCGGCGATCAGGGTGCTCAGGGCGGCGTTGCCGCAGCGCTCCCCGATGCCAAGCAGCGTCCCCTGGACCTGGCTGGCCCCAGCCTTCACGGCCGCAAGGGAGCTGGCGACGGCACAGCCCGAGTCGTTGTGGGCGTGGATGGCGATGCCGTCTTCAGGGAAGGTGGCGACGACGTCGCGCACAGCCTCCTCGACCTCGTCGGGAAGGCGTCCTCCCCTCGTCTCGCACAGCACGAGGACCTCGGCTCCCGCCTCTTTCGCCGCCTCCAGGCAGCGCATGGCATAGTCCCTGTCCTCCTTCCAGCCGTCGAAGAAATGCTCGGCGTCGAAGAAGACCCTCTTGCCCTTGCCTACGAGCCAGGCGACGGAGGAGCGGATCAGCTCGAGGTTCTCCTCCAGGCTGATGCGCAGGATGTCCGTGACCTGGAAGGTCCAGCACTTGCCGAAGATGGCGACGACATCCACGGGACAGGAGGCCAGGGACTGGAGGTTCCTGTCCTCGTCGCAGCTGATTCCCGCCCGGCGGGTCGAGCCGAAGGCGACGACCTGGGAAGTGCGCAGGCTCAGCGAGCCCAGGCGCTGGAAGAAGGACAAATCCTTCACATTGCTTGCAGGATTGCCCGCCTCGATGTAGGCGACGCCCAGCTCGTCCAGCAGCTGGACGATGCGCAGCTTGTCGTCGACGGAGAAGCTCAGCCCCTCGCCCTGGCTGCCGTCGCGCAAGGTCGAGTCGAAGATCGCGACACGCCTTTCCATCAGGCCTCCGACTTGTCCGTGTGGCCGGTGAGCATGTCGTTCTCGAAGCTCATCGCGCTGGCGCTCTGGCCCTGCCCCATCGTCCCCTTTGCGCCGGAGAGCATGCGGTTGACCGCCGCCAGCGTCGAGAGGATGCTCGCCTCGATGACATCGGTGCTCACGCCGCGTCCACGGTAGGTGCCGCTGGCGTCGGAGACCTTGACCAGGACCTCTCCGAGGGCGTCGCGGTGCTCCGTGACGGCGGACAGCTGGTAGTCGTCCAGGCTGAAGGGATGGCGGATGATCTTCTCGACGGCCCTGAGGGAGGCGTAGACCGGTCCGGTGCCGATGGCGACATCCTTGTAGACCTTGCCGTCCTTCTTCAGGCTGATGCACGCAGTGGAGTCCATATGGTTGCCGCTGTTGACGACGAAGGACTCGAGGGTCCAGATCTGGGACTCCTTCTCCTCCGTGCTCTCGACCAGGGCGATGATGTCGCGGTCCGTGATCGTCTTCTTGCGGTCGCAGGTCCGCTTGAACTCGGCAAAGAGCCTGTCCTCGTCCTCCTTGCCCACGCTGTAGCCCAGCTCGACGAGCTTCTTTGAGAAGGCGTGCTGGCCGGAGTGCTTGCCAAGCACGAGGCTCGTCTGGCTCACGCCGACGCTCTCTGGCGTCATGATCTCGTAGGTCTGGCTGTTGGCCATCATGCCATGCTGATGGATGCCGGACTCGTGGGCGAAGGCGTTGGCGCCGACGATGGCCTTGCTCGGATAGGGCTTGATGCCTGTCGTGGTCGCCAGCAGGCGTGAGGCGCGGGTGATCTCAGTCGTCACAATGCCCGTCTCGTACGGCAGGTGGTCCTGACGGGTCTTGAGGATCATCGCGATCTCCTCGAGGGCGGCGTTGCCCGCCCTCTCTCCGATGCCGCACAGGGTGCACTCGACCTGGCGGGCTCCGGCCTCGATGCCGCTGATCGTGTTTGCCACGGCCAGACCCAGGTCGTCATGGTTGTGCATGCTTATGATGGCCTTGTCGATGTTGGGCACGTGGTCACGCACGTAGTGGACCATGCGGCTGATCTCGTCAGGGGTCGCGTAGCCGACCGTGTCGGGCAGGTTGACAGTCGTCGCCCCGCACTCGATGGCCGTCTCGACGACGCGGCACATGTAGTCCAGGTCGGTACGCGAGGCGTCCTCGAGGCTGAACTCGATGTCGTCGCATAGGCTGCGCGCATAGGTGACGTTCTCGCGGATGCGTTCCAGCGCCTCCGCCCTCGTCATCTTGAGCTTGTACTCCAGATGGAGGTCGCTCGTGGCGAGGAAGAGGTGGATGCGGGGGCGGCGCGCCCCCTTGACCGCATTCCAGGCGGCGTCGATGTCCTTCTTCAGGGCCCTCGCCAGAGAGGCGACGACGACGTTCTCGACGCTCTCGGCGATGGCCTTGACGGACTCGAAATCCCCTGGGGAGGAGATGGCGAAGCCCGCCTCGATGATGTCGACGCCCAGGGCTTCGAGCGCCTTGGCCATCTTGATCTTCTCATCCAGATTCATGGAATAGCCAGGGGCCTGCTCACCATCCCTCAGCGTCGTGTCGAACACATAGACTCTTTCTGCCATATCTCCTCCTTTTCCCGGCTATGGCCTCACTTCTTCAGCCAGCTCATCAGGCTGCGCAGCCTGGCGCCGGTCTTCTCCAGAAGGCTGTCGGCCTCCATCCTCTTGCGGGCGTTGAAATAGGGGCGTCCGACCTGGTTCTCGAGCAGCCAGTTGCGGGCGAAGGTGCCGTCCTGGATCTCGCCCAGGATGTCCTTCATCGCCTTCTTCGTATCGTCCGTGATGACCCTCTTGCCGGAGACGTAGTCGCCGTACTCGGCCGTGTCGGAGCAGGAGTAGCGCATGAAGCTCAGACCACCCTGGTTGATCAGGTCGACGATCAGCTTCATCTCGTGGCAGCACTCGAAGTAGGCCATCTCAGGCTGGTAGCCGGCCTCGACGAGGGTGTTGAAGCCGGCCTGGATCAGGGCGCTGACGCCACCGCACAGGACGGCCTGCTCGCCGAAGAGGTCCGTCTCCGTCTCCTCCTTGAAGCTCGTGACGAAGACGCCCGCCCGTCCAGCTCCGATGCCGATCGCATAGGCCAGGGCGATCTGCTCGCTGTCTCCGGAGGGGTCCTGGTAGACGGCGATGAGGGAAGGCACGCCCTTGCCCTCCTGGTACTGGCTGCGGACAGTGTGGCCAGGTCCCTTGGGGGCGATCATGATGACGTTGACGTCCGCTGGAGGCACGATCTGGCCGAAGTGGATGTTGAAGCCATGGGCGAAGGCGAGGTACTTGCCGGGCTTCAGACCGGGCTCGATCGACTCCTTGTAGAGCTTGGCCTGCTTCTCGTCGTTGACGAGGATCATGATGATGTCGCAAGCCTCGGCGGCTTCGCGGGCGGTCATGACCTTCAGTCCGGCCTCCTCGGCCCTGGCCCAGCTCTTCGAGCCCTCGTAGAGTCCGACGGTGACGTCGACCCCGCTCTCATGCAAATTGAGCGCATGGGCATGGCCCTGGCTGCCGTAGCCGATGATGGCGACCTTCTTGCCTTCAAGGAGGGCCAGATTGCCATCCTTCTCGTAATACATCTTGCTCATATCTACCTCCGATGAGTCAGTTTTCGTAGTCTATCTCGCTCAAGGCCCTCGAGCCGCGCTCGAGCGCCGTGATGCCTGTGCGTGCAAGCTCGACGATGCCGTAGTCCTCGACGAGCGACATGAAGGCCTCCAGCTTGTCGAAGTCCCCTGTGAGCTGGAGCGTCATCGTCGTCTTCGTGACGTCGATGATCTTCGCCTTGAAGATCTCGGCCAGCTCGACCAGGTGGGTCCGGCTCTCCTCGTCGGCCCTGATCTTCACGAGCACGAGCTCCTTCTGGAGGCTGTCGGCGCTGGTCAGGCTGTAGACCCTCCTGACGTCGACGAGCTTCTCGACCTGGCGGCGGATCTGGCTGATGACGCGCTCATCGTCGACGCTGACGACGATGGTGATGCGGCTGACCTCAGGCCTCTCCGTCTCCCCCACCGAGAGGGAGTGGATGTTGTAGCCGCGCCTCGAGAAGAGGCCGACGACCCTCATGAGGACACCTGACTTGTTGTTGACCAGAATGGCCAATGTGCTGCGCCCTGCCGGCGCCGAGAAATCCACCTTTCAACCTCCCTATAAAAAATCTGCCCGCGGTTCCAACTTGACCACGGGCTACACAGAAGCGAACTAAACCGTGGTCTAGCCTCTAATGAGTAGGACGATAAGGATGCTTGCTGCTGAAAGGGAGGGACCGGACGCATACGGTACGAATGGAGCTGACATCTTCGGCAAAACCTCCCTTTTTCTTCCTTGATGCCGTCTTCTTACTTCTTTTTCCCTGAGCGTGTCAATCAAGATATGCACAAAATTGAATTTTCTTGCACCTCTCATGAGAAAGAAGCGCCATCCCACTCCTTGCAGCTCGCCTTGTCGCGCCACTGGCTCGGCGTCATGCCGGAAAAGCGCTTGAAGATCTTGGCGAAGTAGCCGGGGGACGGGAAGCCGCACTCGGCGGCGACCTCGCTGATGTTCCTCCTGGGGTCAGCCATCAGCTGGCTGGCCTTGTTGATCCGCCAGGCGTTGAGGTACTGGAGGAAGTTCAGGCCCGTCTCCTCCTTGAAGAGGCGGGACAGGTGGCTCTCGGAGAGCTCGAAGTAGCTGGCCGCCTCCTGCAGTCCGATGGGCCTGGCGTAGTTGGAGGCGATGTAGGCGATCACGGAGTTGATGATGTGGTTGCCCACGCTGTGCGGCAGCTCGATCAGGGCGTTGTCCCCACGCAGGGCGCCCAGGCCTTCCTCCTCCTTGTCCAGCTGTCTGACCAGGGAGCGTATGGCCTCGTTCAGCTCCTCGCTTGAGACGGGCTTCTCGAGGTAGTCCCACACGCCCAGCTGGATGGCGCGGCGCGTGTAGCCGAAGTCCGTGTAGCCTGAGAGGATGATCGCATGGCTGACGCAGCAGCGCGAGAGCATCTCCAATCCGTCCTGGCCCGGCAGCCTGATGTCAGTGATGACGATGTCCGGTTCCAGGGAGCGGATCATCGCCTCCCCCTCCAGACCGTCGGCGGCGGCGCCCACAAGAGAGCATCCCAGCTCGGCCCAGGGCGTCGTCTCGGCCAGCTCCTTCCTGCTGGGGGCCTCATCCTCGACTATCAAGACGGTGCAGCTCATTCCTCTCCTCCCTTCTCAAGGGGTATGCGCAGAGATACCTTCGTCCCCGCTCCCCTGACAGATTCTATCTGGAAGCTGACATTTTTGCCATAATACAGCTCAAGCCGCTTGTATACGTTGTACAGTCCCGTGTGGCCCGCCGCCTCCAGGGCCTGGATGTCGCCAAGGATCGAGTCGTCGAAGCCCACACCGTCGTCCTCGACCAGGATGACGGCCTCCTGTCCCTCCCTATGGACGTCGATCGTGAGGTGCCAGGAGCCGGCCTTGGGCTCAAGGCCGTGGATGATCGCGTTCTCGACCAGGGGCTGGATGATGAGCTTGGGCGTCACGACGTCCTTCAGCGAAGGGTCGAAGGAGCATGCGGTCTCGAGGCGGTCGGCGAAGCGCACCTTCTGGATGCCGAGGTAGCTGTCGACCATGATCCAGCTCGTCTCGAGGCGCTCCGTGCTCTGTCTGTTGTCGACGGCGTAGCGCAGCAGGCGGCCCAGACGCGTCGTGATGTCCTCGATGTCCTTCTCTCCGGCCATCCTCGCCATCGAGCGGATCACATTGAGCGTGTTGAAGAGGAAGTGGGGGTTCATCTGGGCCTCGAGGGCCTTGCGCTCGGCGTCGCGGACCCTCTCCTTCTCCTCCTCGCTCTGGCGCACGAGCATCCCGATGCGGGTGAGCATCTGGCTGAAGCGTCCGTCCAGCTGGTCCATCTCCCTGATGTGGCTGTGCAAGCTGCGCGGCGCCAGGTCGTCTCCCCTGACCTCGTCCATCGCGGCCACGAGCTCATGGATCGGCCTGACCAGCGAGCGGGCCAGGATGACTGCCAGGGCCGCCGAGATCAGGAAGGCGGATAAGAGGACGACGACGAGGAGGGCGTAGAACCTGTTGAGGCTCGTCATGTATGGAGAGATGTCCAGATAGCCCACCAGGCTCATGCCGTACTCGGGAAGGGCGCGGCTGGCGATCAGGACGTCCCCTCCCCTCTGGTTCAGCGTGTAGGAGAAGACCCAGCCCGAGGACAGTGGACGGTAGTCGTCCAGATGGATCAGCGAGGAGACCATGCCGTCCTCCTCGTCGAGCAGGCACACTTCGTTGACCAGGGCCGGGTCGGCGTAGCGGATGAACTGGCTGCCGATGACGTCCAGGAAGATGTGCCTCTCTCCGGCATCACGTTCGAGGTTGATGACCACCTGGTCCCCGTTGTAGGAGAGGTAGCGGTAGGAGGTCGAGTAGGAGACGGCATCCTGGCCGCCGCCACGCGGACGGTCCTCGAAGCCCATGTCGTACATGTAGTCCCGGCTGGCGTAGAGGACGGTTCCGTCCTCGTCGACGACGGCGATCTGGCAGGTGCGCAGCAGTGAGCCGAAGACGAGCTGGCCCGCCTTCGCCAGTGCCAGGCTGTCACCCGAGACGACCTCAGGAAGCGCCGCATAGGCCTCCAGGGCCCCGCTGTAGCCGTCCAAGGTCTCGGTGAAGCGGATGCGGATGTCGTCCATGGAGACGGACAGCTGGTCGTAGAGGTTGTCCCTCGTCAGCTCGTCGCCGTAGATGTAGATGAAGACCGCCACAGGAAGGATGGCGATGACGCAGGTCAGGATGATCGCGAGGACAATCCTGGTGAAGAAGCTCGTCGTGGGCCGTCTAGTGGCCAAAGTGCCTCCACAGGGCTTCGTCGTCGCCGTCGTAGAGCCAGGCGTCGATGCCGAGCCTTGCGGCGCCTTCGACGTTGGCAGGACTGTCGTCTATGAAGTGGGTATGGGAGGCATCCACACCCTCGAGGCACATGATCGTCGCCCAGAAGGCGGCGTAGGGCTTGACAGTGCCCAGCTCGAAGCTGGCGTAGGCGGCGTCGAAGTGTTCCCTGATACCCTCCTCGTCTATGATGTGCCAGTGGCTGAGGTAGGTGTTCGAGCCGATGGCGCAGCGCATGCCATCGCCGCAGAGCGTGTCGGCAAGCTCCACCATCTTTCCGTTCACGGTGGGCTTGAAGGCGCGGCGGAAGAGGTCGCCCTCGACCTTCACATGAAAGCGCTCCTCGAGGTGGCGGTAGTAGGCCTCGACGGGAAAGAGGCCGGCCATCATGGCATCCAGGTGGAGGAGGTAGTCGGCCTTGAGGGCCTGCCTGTCCACAGCGAGCTCGTCGGCCATGCGGTCGACTATCCCGATGCCGCGCACCAGGACGCCGCCAAGGTCGAAGATGACGAGATCACTCATTGGGGCACTGCCTCCGGATGAAGTCGGTCAGGCACTTCATGCTCTCGCTCGAGATGTCGTGCTCGATCAGGCAGGCGTCGTGCTCGGCTATGGCCGGATCCACGCCAAGGATGTCGCGCAGGAAGCGCGTGAGCATCCTGTGCCTCTCGTAGACCTCCTCGGCGACGGCGCGTCCCTTGACGCTGAGGCGGACTTCTCCATAGCTCTCCATCTCGATGTAGCCTGCGGCCTTGAGGTTCGACATGGCCCTCGAGACGGAGGGCTTGCTCACGCCCAGATGGCGCGCGATGTCCGTCGACCTGACGCAGGGACTGTCGTGCTTTATCTCCTGCACGAGGATGGCTTCAAGATAGTCTTCACCCGATTTCTGCATGTCTCACCTTTTAGCACAGCCCATCGGCTTTTTCAACAATATGCGGCCTGCGGCCTCTCCCGTGCCCCTGCCCCCCTCGTAGGCGACCTTGCCATTGACGATCGTCATGACGAGGGCGGGATTGCTCCCATTCCACTCCTCGTCGAGCCTCGTCTCATCCAGGAGGACGAGGTCCGCCCTGTGGCCCTCGGCGACGAGTCCGCGGTCTGTGATGTTCAGGCGGCGCGCGTTCTCCGCGCTCATGCGGCGCACGCAGTCCTCCAGACTCATGACGCCATGCGAGCGGCACAGCGAGAGGAGGTGGATGGCGGCCGAATGGGAGCGCTCATGGGTATGGGGCGAGGAGTAGAGCGCGTCGGTGGAGAAGCTCATCAGAGGATCGGCCATGATCGTGAGCAGACTCTTCTCGTCCTCCGTCACGTCCTTCATGATGGCGGCGCCCGCCTCCTCCGAGAGCACGTCGAAGAGGGCGTCGATCGGGTCTGAGCCCAGCCTCTCTCCAAGCTGGACCAGGTCCAGTCCGTCCAGGTCGTCACGGCTGTCCAGATGGAGGATCGTGACCGCTTCGGGCCCCTCCTGGCTGTAGATGCTCTCCCAGCCGACCGGGTGGAGCATGGCCTGGCGGTAGTCCCTCCTCATGTCGTCCAGCTGGAGGGCGAAGCGCAGCTCCTGGCGGCTCAGCGCCAGGGCCTGGGGAGGCAGGAGCGAGAAGAGGCTCGTCGAGCCGTAGCTGTAGGGGTACTGGTCGAAGGCGACGTCGAGTCCCCTGTCGCGGTAGCCGTGTATGAGCTCGAGCAGGGGGCCAAGCTTGTCCTGGTTTGCCCGTCCGATGACCTTGAGGTGGCTGATCTCGAGCCTGACTCCAGCCTCCAGGGCCAGGGATAGGACCTCCTCGGCGGCAGAGAGGATGTCGTCGCCCTCGCTGCGCATGTGGACGCTGAAGATGCCATCATGGCGGGCGACGACGGCAAGGAGGGCGGCAAGCTCCCTCCTGTCGGCAGAGACGCACGGCTGGTAGTAGAGGCCGGTGGAGAAGCCGAGGCAGCCCTGGCTGAGGCTCTTGTCGAGGAGGGCGCACATGGCACGGATCTCCTCATCACTGGCAGCGCGGTCGAAGTCGGCGCCCATGACGGCCAGGCGCAGCGGAGAGTGGGCCTGGAGGAAGGCCATATTGTTGTGCAAGCCCACGGACTCGAGGTGTGAAGCGAAGGAGGAGAAGTCCGTCCAGTCCCAGCTGGGGCAGCGGCCGAGGACGTCGGCGCAAAGCGGCTCGAGGAGCTTCCTGTCGCCGTCAAGGGGCCACAGACCGATGCCGCAGTTTCCCGACAGGCCGCTCGTGATCCCCTGGCCCAGGCGGAGGTCGCCGGGGGACCCCGAGAGGGCGTAGAACTCGCTGTGCGCATGGATGTCGATGAAGCCCGGGGTCAGCGTGAGGCCACGCGCATCGATGTGGCGGCGGGCGCGGACCTTGCCGCAGCCCACCAGGGCGATCGAGTCGCCTATCGTGGCGATGCTGGTACGGCGGGCCTCATCCCCGCTTCCGTCCACGAGCTTCACATCGCTGATCAGAAGGTCATACATTGCCTGCCACCTGGAAGACCTTTCTGTAGGCGTCCTTCATCGTGCGCTCGAAGGTGCGGGCCAGATCCTGGTAGTTGCCCTTGCCCAGGGCCAGGGCGAGGTCCGCTGAGATCTCCGCCATGTCGTCGGCCTCGAGGTAGGGAGGAAGGAAGCCCTCCCCCACAAGCCAGGCGCTGACGGCGAGGATGCAGAAGAGTCCGTTGTCGGATGGGAAGGGATTGAGCTTCGCCAGCTGTCCCATGAGGAGGCAGGCCTTGAAGATCGGATGGACGGAGGACCACTTGGAATCGTAGTTGCGGAAGAAGGCCACCAGCTCGGCCTCGCAGCTGAGCCTGCCCTCCTCCACTCCATCCTCCCTGACCATGCCGCCGCCCCGGTCGTTCCAGCCCTGGCAGAAGATGCGGTGCAAGGACAGGAGCGACACGATGTCATAGCCCGTCCCCTTGCCGCACTGGCCGAGGATGGCCGCACGGAAGTCGAGGACCTTGACGGCGTCGAGGAAGGAGATGCGCCGAGGCTCCCCGCTGAGGGCCGAGAGGGCCTCCTTCTGGCTGATGTGGTTCTTGTCCAGGGCGCTTCCCAGGCTGAAGAGCGAGGCCAGCTGGCCCTGGAAGGCCTGGTTGGTGAAGAGCTTGTCGCCAAGCCCGTTGCCCGCCCTGAGTGCGTTCAGCAGTGTGATGTCTATGCTTCCCAGACGGATGTTGCGCTGCTCATAGCGGCGCGCCATGCGCCCGTCGACGGGGCGTGGGGCGTCATCGGGAATGCACCAGACCCACTTGTTCGTCTGTATGGCTCCGATGACATAGCCCTTGCCGCACAGGATGCGGACCTGGCGGTCCGTGAGCCCCCACTTGGCCGCAGCCTCTTTGCTTCCTATATACTTCACCATATAGACAGATTCTAAGACAAAGAGGAGCCGGTGCAAAGGGCCGCTTGCAAGATTTCCCTCTTTTTGCAAGACTCCTCAGCCGGAGGCGTGAGATGGACAGCTGCGATTTTCTCATTGTAGGAAGCGGACCTGCGGGCATGGGCGCCGCATTCTCCCTCATCGAAAGGCACAAGGATGCCAGGATCATCATGATCGACAAGGCACCCTACTCCACCGGAGGCATGAGGAACGACTGCAAGATGAACTTCACCTATCCCATCGGCTTCCCGCAGGAGTACTGGGACGAGGACGAGGCCAACCGCTGCCTGGACGAGGTCATGCGCTTCCTCAAGCCCGCCATCATGCCCAAGAGCAACATAGCCACCTACCAGGCCAGGGCGACGAGGCTGGGCTGCTCCCTCCTGGAGATCCGCCAGACCCATCTGGGCACGGACGGAGGCCTCGAGCTTATCAAAGAGCTGCAGGAGAAGCTGCGCCAGGCCCAGGTCGAGCTCTCGCTGGGCGAGACGATGCTCTCGGTCGACAACAGGGCGAAGACCGTCATCACGGACCGCCGCACGATCAGCTACAAGGCCGTCCTCATCGCGCCGGGCCGCCAGGGCTTCCACTTCCTCCAGGACGTCATGCACAGCCTGGACGTGCCCTTCGTCGACAACATCCTCGATGTGGGCATCCGCGTCGAGACGAGGATCGAGCACTACCCCATCGTCAAGGACTACTACGACCCGAAGTTCTACTTCAAGGAGAAGGTGCGCACCTTCTGCACGAACAGCGGCAACGCCCACGTCGTGAGGGAGAAGTACGCCACGCCCAGGGGTGACATCTGGTACTCGGTCAACGGCCACGCCTTCGCGGCGAAGGAGGGAACGTCCAACGGACTGGTGAACTTCGCCCTCCTCAAGACGGTGCGCTTCACCGAGCCGCTGGCCAGTGGTCAGGAGTTCGCGGAACACCTGGGCCTCATGGCCGCCCTGATGGGCGGCGGCAAGCCCCTGATGCAGCGGGTGGGCGACTTCCGCCTGGGCCGCCGCTCCAAGAGCGCGACCTTCAACGGCGACCTCTACGACTTCAAACCCTCGCTGACCGGAGCGAGCCCCTCGGACATCTCGCTGGCCATGCCCTCGAAGATCCTGAGGTACATCTGGTCGGCGATGAAGAACCTCGACACCATCGTGCCCGGCATACTCCATCCGAGCACGATCATGTACTACCCGGAGATAAAGCTCTACGCGAACAAGCCGCTGTACCGCGACGACCACTTCCAGGTCGCCGAGGGCGTCTTCTTCGCCGGGGACGGAGCCGGAACGAGCCGGGGCATCACAGGGGCCTGGGCCAGCGGAATCCGCGCCGCCCGAGGCATGGCCGAATACCTGAAATGAGGAGCCACGACTTCGACAACGAGGGCCTGTGGAGGCTGACGCTCTCGCTCAGCATTCCCACCTGCCTCTCCCAGGCCGTCAACGTCCTTTACGCCATCGTCGACAGGATGTTCATAGGCAACATCCCTCTTGTCGGCGACGTGGCCCTGGCAGGGGTCGGTGTCAGCGCGCCGATCACGACGCTGATCGGCTCCTTCGCCGTCCTGATCGGTCTGGGCGGCAGCCCCATCATGGCGATGAGGGAGGGCCACAGGGAACACGAGGAGGCCGTGCGCATCCTCTCGACAGGCTTCGTGAGCCTTGTCGTGATAAGTTTCGTCATCATGCCTCTGTGCTTCCTCGTCAAGGATCCGCTCCTAATGCTCTTCGGCTCGTCAGCGGCCACCTTCCCCTACGCCGACGAATACCTGACGGTCTACCTCATGGGCACGCCCTTCGCCCTCCTGTCCACAGGCATGAACAGCTTCCTGATCAACCAGGGCATGAGCCGGCGCGCCATGGTCTCGGTCATGGCGGGGGCCCTCATGAACCTCGTCCTCGACCCCATCTTCATCTTCACCTTCGACCTTGGCGTCGCCGGAGCCGCAGTGGCGACAGTCATCAGCCAGGCGGCCAGCGCCGCCATAACACTCACCTCGCTATGCTCCCGCTCGGCACGCATCAGACTGACGCTCCAGTCTCCGAAGGCGCGCATACTGAGGCGCACCTTGACCCTCGGCCTGTCGCCCTTCATCATCATCGCCACGGACAGCATGATCATGATCGTCCTCAACACTGTGCTCCAGCGTTACGGCGGAGAGGGCATGGGAGACGCCCTGATCAGCGCCTCGACGATCATCCAGAGCTTCCACCTCCTGGTGATGAACCCTCTGGGAGGCATCACCGGTGGCAGCCAGGGCCTGCTGAGCTACTCCTACGGCGCCGGACGGACGGACCGTGTCCTGGGCACCTGGAAGCGCGTCCAGGTCCTGGCGACCCTCTACACCACCCTCATGATGGTCCTCGCCTGGAGTGCGGGCGACCTCTTCATCCGGCTCTTCACGTCGGACAGCGCCCTCGTCGCGCTGACTGACCACTACCTCAAGGTCTTCACCGCCATGATCATCCCGCTCTCCTTCCAGTACAACACTGTCGACACCTTCACAGCCCTGGGCAAGGCGGGCATCTCGCTGCCCCTCTCGCTGTGGCGCAAGCTGTGCTTCACGCTGTGCGTCTTCCTCTTCCCCTTCATCACGAAGGAGGCGGGCTCGGCCTTCCTCAGCGAGCCGGCAAGCGATCTCATCGCAAGCCTCGTGTCGACGACGACGCTGGCCATCATGCTGCCGCGCGTCCTCAGACAAAGGCAGAAGGGACTGGGCATCTGACTCTGGCATCTTCCGAGCCATGCCATTATGATGGAAGCATGGACAGGAACAGGGCCATACTCATCATCGACGACGATGCGGTCAACCGCATCCTCCTGTCGCAGATCTTCGAGGACAGCTACGAGATCCTCGAGGCCGGTGACGGCGAAGAGGGGCGTGCCGTACTGAGGGAAAGGAGGGGCGACATCGCGGCCATCCTCCTGGACTACATGATGCCACGCCTCGACGGCCTGGGCTTCCTGAGGACGGAAGCGGGCCTGGCCGCAGACATCCCCGTCTTCCTGATCACGGCAGAGGACGACGTCGAGCTCGTCCGCGCCGCCTACGGCATGGGCGTCATGGACGTCATACAGAAGCCCGTCGTCCCCTTCATCGTGCGCCGGAGGATCGAAAGCGTCATAGAGCTCTTCGAAGGCCGGCGGCGCCTTTCGCGCACCGTCGACCGCCAGGCGGAGAAGATCATAGCCCTCAGCCGGGGCATGATCGAGGCCCTGACGAGCGCGATCGAGTTCCGCTCGCTGGAGTCGGGCGACCATGTCAGGCGCATCCACGACATCACACTCTTCATGCTCGAGGAGACGAGCTTCGGCGATGGACTTGCCAGCGGAGAGAAGGAGCAGATCGCCCTGGCCTCCATCATGCACGACGTGGGCAAGATCGCCATCCCGGACGCCATACTGAAGAAGCCGGGAAGGCTGAGCGAGGAGGAGTTCGAGATCATGAAGGGCCACACGGTCCAGGGTGCCCACCTGCTGGAGAGCATACCGCAGTTCCGCGAGCTCGAAGCCTACGCCCATGCCAGGGACATCGCGCTGCACCACCATGAGCGCTGGGACGGGAGGGGCTACCCCGAGGGTCTGAAGGGCGATGGGATCTCCGTCCCCTCCCAGATTGTCGCCCTGGCAGACGTCTACGACGCACTACAGAGCAGACGCTGCTACAAGGACGCATTCAGCCGCCAGGAGGCCGTCGACATGATCGTGGGCGGCAAGTGCGGCGCCTTCAACCCGGCCCTCCTCGACGCCTTCCTCAAGGTCGAGGACGGGCTGTATGCCATCTTCGAGACAGGAGGGAAGCAGTGACCGAAGACTTCAGGAGCGCATGCATCGCGCAGGGAATCGACGTACAGGGGACGCTTGGGCGCCTTGGCGGGATGGATGCCCTCTACGAGCGCATGCTCTCCCGCTTCGCGGCGGACGGGACCGCCGCCCAGCTGGCCTCATGCACACAGCCTGATGAGGCCTTCCGCCTCGCCCACAGCCTCAAGGGCATGGCGGCCAACCTGGGCTTCACGAAGCTTTCAGAGCTCAGCGGCCAGGCGTGCACCCTCTTCAGGGAGGGCCACAGTGACGAGGCCATGGCGCTGAAGGATGGTCTGGTGGCCGAGGCACAGCGTCTGGCCACCTTCCTCAAGGAGCGTACATGAGGGATGGTGAGAGCCGGCGCAGTGTGACGATTGTCGTCTTCCTCCTCGTCCTCTATCTTCTGATCTCGACGCTGTGCTTCGCAGTCCTGCGAGGCACTCTGATGGGCAACGCCAACGCTCTGGGCTCCTCGGTGACCTCGGCCTACGCCCAGGAGATCGACGGCATCAACGCCCTGCGCGAGAGCTTCGTCGCCTTCGCGGCGAGCAGCATAGACCAGCGCGTCGGCGAAGGCTGGAGCGGCGAGCAGATCGACATCTGGGCCCAGCGCTTCTTCCAGCAGGCCCACCTCCAGGACGAGGGGGCCCACTACCTCCTCTCCTACGGCGATGTGACCGTCACAGCGGAAGGGGCCGTCGACGGCCGTGTCACGGCACCCTGGTACGACCTGGCCCTCTCAGGCGGAGGGGACATCGTCTACAGCCCCGTCTACATCGACCAGGCGACGGGCCAGCGGCGCGTGGCGATCTCATGCGCCTCGGCAGATGGCCAGGCAGTATCCGCCTGCGTCATCCCGCTGGACGACCTGAGCTTCAGCTCCTCCCTTGACCGCCTGAACGAAGGCACGAGCATCTTCATCGTCGACCAGACAGGCTCCCTGATCGCCTTCGACGCCAACTGGGAGGCGAGCTTCACAGTCGACCAGCTCGACGACTACACCCATGTCCTCATGCAGACGCTGGAGGCCGGCTACGACCCCAACACCGACAGCGTCATCGGCATCGACGGCCTCAGGCGCAACCTCCACTACAGCCGGCTGGCAAGCGGATGGTACACGATCGTCACCGTCCCCATCGACGAGATCCTCGGCGACCTGTACAACCTCTACGCCTTCTTCGCCCTCGTCTTCGTCCTGGGCCTCATCATGATCGTCACCTTCATCATCAGGGACGGAAGGGCCCACAGCCAGGAACGCCGCCTGGCCCAGACGCTGAAGATCATAAGCGGGCTCTACTACGCACTCTACCGCATCGACTGGAGGAAGGGGACCTACGAGATGCTCAAGGGCAGCCGCGAGATGAGGCAGGCCGTGCCGCAGACGGGCGCCTACGAGCTCTTCCTCGACCAGATGGAGAAGCTGCTTGACGCCTCCAGCGCTCACGACTTCCGCCAGACCTTCAGCCTTGCCAACATCCAGCGCCTCGTCGACAGGGGCGTCAAGGACTTCGGCGGCGACATCATGCGCGTCTTCGACGGCCACCCCACCCCGGTCAACGTCCTCCTCGTCTTCGACGAGTCCCTCGACGGAGAGGTCATCCTGTGCTTCCGCATCGTCGAGAAGGAAAGGCAGAGGCAGCTGAGGGAGCACCGCCTCCTCGAGTCGGCGCTTGAGAGCGCGAGGAAGGGACAGAAGGCCAAGGAGCTCTTCTTCAGCACGATGTCGCACGACATGCGCACCCCGCTGGGCGCCATCATGGGCTCGGCGGCCCTGGCCGAGCGGAGCCTCGACGACAGGAAGAAGCTCCTGTCCCACCTCAAGGCTATCGGCTACAGCGCCAACCAGCTGCTGGACCTCGTCAACGACATCCTCGAGATGGGCCGCCTCGAGCAGGGAGGCGGAAGGCTGCAGCGCAGCGAGCTCGACCTAGTGGAGACGGTGAGGGACATCGCACGGCCCTTCCAGGCCATGGCCGAGGCCCAGAGGAAGAGCTTCAAGCTCACCATCGAGCCGAAGAGCGCCCCCGTCAAGGCCGACGCCTTCCGCCTCGCCCAGATCCTCAACAACCTCCTTTCGAACGCCTTCAAGTTCACGGACGAGGAGGTCGGTGTCATAAGCCTCACCCTGGAGGAGAAGGACAAGGGAAGCAGCATTCCGCTCTACGTCTTCACAATCTCGGACAACGGACTTGGCATGAGCGAGGACTTCCTCAGCCACATCTGGGAGCCCTATGCGCGCGAGACGCGCTTTTCAAGCCGACAGATCGCCGGCACCGGTCTGGGCATGCCCATCGTCCACGCCCTCGTCGGCGAGATGGAAGGCAGCATCACAGTCAACAGCCGTCTGAAGGAAGGCACCACCTTCACCCTCACCCTCCCACTTGAGAGGAGCGGCGAGCCGCAGCGGAAGGAGGAGGCTGAAGACGGGGCCAAGGCCGACCTCCAGGGCCTGTCCGTCCTCGTCGCGGAGGACAACGAACTGAACATGGAGATCGTCAGCGAGCTGCTGGAGATGGAGGGCGTCGCAGTCGACCAGGCCTGGAACGGCGAGGAGGCCGTGCTCAAGGTCATCGGCGCAAGGACGACCTACGACTGCATCCTCATGGACATGCAGATGCCAGTGATGGACGGTCTGGAGGCGACGCGGAAGATGAGGGAGGCAGGATGCACGATTCCAATCTACGCACTGACCGCCAACGCCTACGCCGAGGACCTGGCCCGCTGCCGCGAGGCCGGCATGGACGGCCACCTGACCAAGCCCATAGACATAGCACAGCTCATGTCGACTCTGGACAAAGTCCCCCGCCGGAACGACAATGGTTCCCAAGAAAGGGAAATCCAATGAGAAAGGTTCTTGCATTGCTGCTTCTGGCGGCCTTTGCGTGCACAGCCTACGCCTTCGACCTCGTCCTGCCTGAGGTGGGAGAGGTCTCCTACAGCCTCCTCGATGGTGATGACGTCTTCACTGTCGACGACTCAGTCTTCTACAAGACGGCCTTCGACGGAACCGTCCTCGCAGAGCGCTTCAGCGACACGATCACGCTGCTGAGCTATGGGGAGCACGGAGACAGGCAGGCCATCGTCATGCTCTCCAGTCCGCAAAGCGAAGTGGAGATGCAGCTGACGTCCCTGACAAGGTCCACAAACGGGCCCATCCTCATAGCGGTGGGCACCCCGCTCACGATGGCC
This sequence comes from Candidatus Aphodenecus pullistercoris, assembly GCA_017694495.1. Lineage (GTDB taxonomy): Bacteria > Spirochaetota > Spirochaetia > Sphaerochaetales > Sphaerochaetaceae > Bullifex > Bullifex pullistercoris. Next base: position 949 of record JADIMU010000018.1, on the reverse strand, counting down.
CTTGTGGAGGAGCTCGGGCCGACGGAGATCTTTGCGACCGGTGGCCTGTCGAACACGGTGCGCGCCATGCTCAGACGTGAGGGCATACCCTCCCACGAAGTCTCCTCAGGCTCCATCCTCCAGATCAGTGAGGACGGCGTCACAGTCATCGACGGAACGCCGGAAGGGCGGTACATCACCTGCCCCACCTGCGGCACGAGGATCTATCTCGCCTTCTGACGGAAGATCAGGAACTTTCCGGCAAGATAGTTGCACAGTCCCATCAGAAGGTTCGAGATGAACTTCCACAGCGTGTGGTTCCAGGCCATGAGGTCGACTGCGATGAACATGACGATGATGTCAAGCACTCCGCTCAGCGCCCGGCACAGGTAGAAGAATCCCAGCTCCTGGATGATGGGGCGGCGCGCCTCGCCCTTCTTCGCCCTGAAGACGATGAGGCGGTTGGTCACGAAGGCGAAGCTCACCGCACTCAGCCAGCTCAATGCCGTTGAAAGCACATTGGGCCAGCCCAGGATGCGGTAGAAGAGCTCGTATGAGAGCATGTTCACACCCGTCGCCATGGCGCCGAAGATGCAATAGGTCAGGAAGTCGGAGTACTCCCTGACCAGATCGATGACACGTCCGTTCACGCGCGGCTGTAGGTCGACACTCCCGATGCCTTGCGGATCAGGTCGAGGCAGTCCTGCCTGTCGCACTCCCCCTCGTGGACGAGGAGGGCGAGCGAGGAGAGGGCCGAGGCCGTGAAGCCTGTCGATGTGATCAGGCGGCGGCCCGTCATCATGCACACGAGGCTGTTGAGGTGCTGGTCCTTGGCCGCCTGGCCGAAGACGAAGATCTCGTCCGCCCTGTCGCCTCCGAGCTCCTCGAGGAGGGTCGCGGCGCCGGCGACGTAGCGCGCGACGGAGTTGTAAAGGACGGCGATGAGGTGGGCCCTGTCGCCCGCCTCCTT
>JADIMU010000017.1 GCA_017694495.1 Candidatus Aphodenecus pullistercoris | reverse complement strand
TCTCCACATTCATGTCGAAATACTTTGCATAAAGGGCGACATGGGCCTCGTTCCAGTCTCCTGCATTGAGCTCCCTGAAGCATTCGGCAAGCTTCATGTCCAGCTTCATCCCCCTCCTGCCGGCATCTTCGTTGTCGGATGTATAGACATGTATCCGGCAGGGCCAATGGAAGACCTCATTGCTCCAGTACTCCAGTGACGATGTCTTCGCATAGACCGCAGAAGACAAAGATGCTCCTGTCAAATGGATTGAGCTCCATCTCGTTCTGTACCAGCAGTGCCAGTGTCCTGGCCTGTTTCCTCATGTCGGTGTAGCCCGAATGGATGTAGTAGTCGTATTCTTCGAGTTTTATTTCCATGCCTCATAGACTACTGCCTGATACCCTGCTTCTGTAACTAGAGGTTAAGTTCCGCTTACGCAAAAGTGTGCAACGGAAATCGCAATTGGTCAGCATTTGGTCAGCTTTTGGTCAGCCTTCCCACAAAACAGACCCACGAATAAAAAAATAACTCTATACAACGTATAGAGTTATTATACATTCGTGAGAGACGGGGCTCGAACCCGCGATCTCCGGCGTGACAGGCCAGCGCGATAACCAGCTTCGCTACTCCCACATGCGAGGCTAAAACTACCAGAATCCAGAGTGATTGTCAACAAGAAAGTCGGCAAAAATTGAAAGATTTTTGCAAGATGCTTTCATGCAACAACTTAACTGAGCTCAAACATGCCTGTGTAGAGCTTGTAGTAGCGCCCGCGCTGGCTCATCAGGTCGTCATGGTCGCCCCTTTCGACAATCTGTCCATGCTCCAGCACCATGATGGCATCCGCATTCCTGACCGTCGAGAGCCGATGGGCTATGACGAAGACGGTACGACCCTCCATGAGGCTGTCCATGCCTCGCTCTATCAGATCCTCCGTCCTGGTGTCGATGTTGCTTGTCGCCTCGTCAAGGATGAGCACGGGAGGATTTGCGACAGCCGCCCTGGCGATGGCGAGCAGCTGCCTCTGCCCACTGGAGAGGTTCGCTCCATCAGCGACGACCATCGTGTCATAGCCATTGGGAAGACGCCTGATGAAGGAGTCGGCGTTCGCGATGCGCGCGGCCTCCTCGACCTGGCTGTCGCTCGCATCAAGACGCCCGTAGCGGATGTTCTCCCTTATCGTCGCAGTGAAGAGGTGAGTGTCCTGGAGCACCATGCCCAGAGAACGTCTCAGGTCGTCCTTCCTTATCCTCCTGACGTCTATGCCATCGAAGAGGATCCGTCCGCTGTCGACGTCATAGAAACGGTTGATCAGGTTGGTTATCGTCGTCTTTCCAGCTCCTGTCGAACCGACGAAGGCGATCTTCTGGCCCGGTTTCGCATAGAGCGTCACATGCTTGAGCACAGGATGGTCCTCGACATAGGAGAAGGAGACGTCGTCGAAGCGCACATCTCCCTTCAATGGGATGATGGCGTCGCCGTCCCTCCAGACCCAGCCGTGTGAGGTCGTCTCGAGTCTGACCGTGCCCTCGTCGACTTCCTTCTTCCTGTCTATGAGCATGAAGATCCTCTCCGCTCCTGCCAGTGAGGAGAGGAGGAAGTTGCTCTGCTGTGTGAACTGGTTGATTGGAGCCGCCGCCTGACGGACGAAGACCAGATAGCTTGCCAGCGCTCCAAGGGTGGTCAGGCCGCCAAGGGCCATGAAGCCGCCACACAAGGAGACTATGGTGTAGGTGAGGAAGGAGATGCTCACGACGGCGGGAATCATGGTGGAGGCATAGGCCTGTGCTGCTCCACCCATGGCCTGGAGCTCGCTGTTGAGCTTCCTGAAGCCTTCGAGATTCGCCTTCTCGTGGTTGAAGACCTTGATGACCTTCTGGCCTGCGACCATCTCCTGTATGTATCCGTCCAGGGCGCCGAGGCTGGCCTGCTGCCTCTTGTAGTATGACTTGCTCCGTCCTGCCGAGAAGCGGACGTAGAGGAACATGAATGTGTATGAGACTGCGACGATCAGGGACAGCCTCCAGTTCAGGATGATGAGCATGCTCATCGTGCCCAGAATCTGGAAGCCGTTCTTGACTACGGCGGCGAAGCTGTTGTTCAGAGCATCGCTGATCGTGTCGACGTCGTTTGTGTAGTAGCTCATCACATCGCCATGCTGGTGGCTGTCGAAGTAGCTGAGCGGCAGGTCCTGCATGTGGTTGAAGAGGTCGGCGCGGATGTCGTAGACGATCTGCTGGCTGCTGCGCGCCATGATCTGGCTGTAGCCCAGGGCCGCGAGCACTCCGATGATGTAGATCAGCGCAGTCAGCGCGACGCCTTTGACGAGGGATGCCATTCCACCTCCATCGACAAGGCCGTCGATCACGGGACTGATCATATAGGTACCGAGCAGGTTGCATGCGACGCTCAGGATGACGAGGAGGGCGACTGCGAGCAGGGAGAACTTGTGGCGTCCCATGTAGCCCAGCAGCCGTCTGACCGTGTAGCCGAGCCTTTGTGGTTTCTTCGCGCTTACTATCCTTGGCATCAGAGGCTTCCTCCCTTGATCTGCGATTCGTATATCTCCTGATAGATCCTGCTTGTCCTGAGCAGTTCGTCGTGGGTGCCGCTGTCGACGAGGCGTCCATTGTCCAGGATGAAGATCCGCTGCGCCTCCATCACGCTGGAGATGCGCTGCGCTATGAAGATCTTCGTCACACCCTCAAGCTTCTTGAGGCTGTCCCTGATCTCCTTCTCGGTGGCAGTGTCGACTGCGCTCGTCGAGTCGTCGAAGATCAGGATGCGCGGCTTCTTCAAGAGGGCGCGGGCTATGCACAGCCTCTGTTTCTGGCCACCCGATACGTTGACGCCTCCCTGGCCGAGCTCGGTGTCGAGTCCCTGTGGAAAACGCCTCAGGAACTCTGCGGCTCCTGCGATGCCGCACGCGGCCCAGATCTCATCGTCGCTGGCCTCCTCGGCGCCCCAGCGCAGGTTGTCGCGCACGCTTCCGCTGAAGAGGAGGTTCTTCTGGAGGACCATGCCGACGGCATCACGCAGCACGCTCAGGCTGTAGTCCCTGACGTCCACGCCCCCAATGCGTACTGCTCCCTTGTCCACGTCGTAGAGGCGGTCGATGAGCTGTACGAGCGAGCTCTTGCCGCTTCCGGTTCCACCGAGGATGCCTATCGTCGAGCCGGCGGGCATGGTGAGTGTGATGTCCTCGAGCGTCTCCTCTTTGGCATCCTGCGAGTATTTGAAGCTCACATGGTCGAAGACGACATCGCTGGATGCGACTTCCATCACCGGATCCTTTCTTTCCTTCAAGGCGGGCTCCTCATCGAGGACGGCCGCAATCCTTGAGGCCGATGCCAGCGAGCGTGTCAGGAGAAGGAAGACGTTGGAGAGCATCATCATCGAGTTCAGCACCTGCATCACATAGCTCAGGAAGCCGGTCAGCTCTCCCACCTGCAGCCTGCCCAGGAGGATCATCGAGCCGCCGAAGAACATGATGCACACGACGCAGAAGTACATGACGGTCTGGAAGACTGGCATGTTGAGGACGGCGGTGGCGTTCGTCTTCGTGGCCGTCGAGCGCAGTCCATCGTTGACCTCATCGAACTTCTCCTCTTCGAAAGTCCCCCTTACGAAAGCCTTCACCGTCCTGATCGCGCGCAGATTCTCCTCTACGACGGAGTTCAGGCCATCGACTGTCTTCTGCAGGATGGAGTACATCGGAGCCACCCGACGGACGATGGAGAAGAGGACGAAGCCCAGGATTGGGGTCAGGATGATGAAGACGAGCGCCAGCTGGGCGTTCATCGAGAAGGAGAATACTATGCCGAGGATGAGCATCACAGGAGCCCTGACCAGCGGTCTGAGTCCGTTGTTGATCGTGTTCTGCATGACGGTCACGTCGCTGGTCATCCTCGTGACGAGGGAGCTCGTCTCGTACTTGTCGATGTTCGAGAATGCGTAGTTCTGGAGGCTGGAGTACTCCGCCTCCCTTATCCCGGCGCCCCAGCCGTAGGCGGCGCGGGCCGCGAAGCGCGCATAGGCCAAGCCTGTCGCCAGGGCGAGGATGGCGCACAGGGCCATCTGTCCACCCTTGTGGAGCATGTAGCCGACGTCGCCGTTGGCCACTCCGATGTCGATCAGGGAGGCCATCATCGTGGGAATGATCAGCTCGAAGCTCGTCTCCACTATGATGAGGAGGCAGGCCAGGACGAGGTCCCTGCGATAGGGGCCGAGCATGCCAAGAAGCTTTCTGAGGTCAGCCACGTTCCAGACCTCCATTCCTCACGTTGAGGTAGAGCCTGTTCAGCAGCCTCACGAGTTCGCTCTTCTCCTCCTCGCTGAAGCCGTCGAGCATGCGCGATTCCATGCTGGCGCAGCGCTCCTTCCAGATCTCGGCGGCATTCTGGCCCTTCGCCGTGAGCTCAAGACGTTTGCTTCTCCTGTCTCCCTCGTCCTCGGTGCGGGTAAGGAAGCCGTTCTGGCTCAGCGTCTCCGCCATGCGTGAGACTGCGGCGGGGTCTATGTCGAAGTGGTTGGCCATTGCGCCCTGGCTGCTTGGGCCATGATCCGCGAGGTAGGTCAGCATCTTGGGCTGGCCACGTCCCAGACCGAGCTCCTCCCGAAGCGGCTGGAGGACGTTGTTCTGCGCATGGAAGGTGCGGAAGAGCAGTTGATGGAGTGTGAGTGTCATCGCAGTTTTTCCTTGACAAGTCAATTATTGATTTGTCAACTGTTCTGTCAAGTACTTCCGCTTGTAAAATGGCCGGGCACATGGTCGTCATGGCCCGGCCTGTGGTGGGCTACCTGAGGAAGCCCTCAATTATCTTCTGCTCCGCCTCCTCCTCGCTGAGGCCGAAGGTGCGCAGCTTCATGATCTGCTCGCCTGCGATCTTGCCGATTGCGGCCTCGTGGATCAGGGAAGCGTCCTGGCTTTCCGCGTTGAGGGCCGGACTCGCGCTGACGCGTCCTTCCTCCGTGATTATGGCGTCGCACTCGCTGTGTCCTGTGCACCGCGCCTTGCCTGTGATCACAGAGCGGTAGCTCTGGCTCGAGTGGCCTCTGGCGACGGAGCGGGAGACGAGGTCGACAGCGCTGTCATCCCCTTCCAATGTGATCTCGAAGTCGGTGGAGGCCTTCTCCACACCTTCCGTGAGGAGGTGTTCCTTGACGATGAGCCTGGCGCCGGACGCGAGGCTGCCACGTGTGACGCGCCTCGTCTCATCGACGCCTCCGATCTGGCTCGTGTCCATCTCGAGCGTGCTGCCTTCCCCCAGAGTGACCTCGGTCACAGGGTCGATCACACGCTTCGTGTCCCTCGTTCCTCCGGTTCCGACATGCTTCTCCAGATAGAGCACCTTGCTGTGTGGGGCCAGGAAGAAGCGGTGGATGCCGCTGTGCCTGGCTGCCTCTCCGTTGTGGACGTGGATGCCGCAGCCTGCGATGATCGTGACATCGGCGCCTTCCGCGATGAAGAAGTCGTTGTAGACCAGGTCGTCTATGTCGGCCGCTGTGACGCATGCGGGGATGGCGACCTTCTTTCCCTTGACTCCCGCCTTGACGTGGATGTCGAGACCGCTGCCGTCGGCTTTGGGCGTGATCTCGATCTCATCTGTGCTCAGCCTTTCTACGCTCTTTCCGTTCTCTCTGATGTTGTGGGCGCAGCCTTCCTTCTTGATCTTCTTCCAGTCGGAGATCAGGTCAAGCAGTTCATCACGTGTGCTCATAGCCTCACCCCCGTAATGGCATCGCGTCCCATGGGACAGGGCGAGATCGTCGCGAGCGTCGGGAGCACCTCCTCCCTGGGGCCGTCCTTGACGACCTTGCCTCCCTCGACGACGATGATGCGGTCCGCCACGGCGAGTATCCTCTCCTGATGGCTGATGATGACCTCGCTTGCATCGTGGCTCCTCTTCATCTCCTCGAAGGCCTCGATCAGGCCGTTGAACGACCACAGGTCGATTCCAGCCTCCGGCTCATCGAAGATGACGAGGCGGCTCTGGCGGGCGAGGACGGATGCGATCTCGATGCGCTTGATCTCACCACCTGAGAGGGAGGCGTTGACCTCCCTGTCCTTGTAGTCCTTGGCGCACAGCCCGACTTTGGACAGTAGTGAGCACACATCCTTCTCGTCGAGCTGCCTTCCGCTGCCCAGGCACAGAAGGTCGCGTACTGTAAGTCCCTTGAAGCGCACCGGCTGCTGGAAGGCGTAGCTGATTCCCTTCCTCGCCCGTTCGGTGACGTCAAGATCCGTGATATCCTCGCCGTCGAGGAGGATCCTTCCGCTGTCGGGGTGGATCAGTCCGGCGACCAGTTTGGCGAGCGTCGTCTTTCCACCTCCGTTGGGTCCTGTGATGACGGCAAGTCCCCTGTCCCCGATCTCGAGGTCGAGCCCCTTGAGTATGGGCACGCCCTCGGGTGTGGACCAGTGTATGTCGTGCAAAGCAAGCATGTGTATGCCTCCTGAAGCAAGCATAGTCAAAGAGTGGGCGATGGGAAAGGCGCAATGCTGACAGAAAGCGGCCAGGACCGGATGGCTTGGCCCTGACCGCAGTTTCCAGGAGAAACGTTAGAAAATAGTATTATAAAGCCGATATCGGCAATATAAGCATTGTGATTAATGCATTCACTTTCCGCTGTCGCCGTAGTTCGCCAGAACCCTCGCAGATGGGTCGCTGACCTGGCAGCCTTCCCAGTCCCGGTTCGGCATCCAGAAGTCGGGTATCATGCTTGCCATGCCAGGGTAGTGGCGCTCGAAGATCTGGCGGTAGAGCAGCGACTCGGGAGTGAAGGGCCGTCCATGTCTTGGGTATTCCATGCACATCGACTTCCAGTCCTGACCACGGAAGTGGTCCTCGGCGTAGGCCTTGAGGTGGTCGACCATGCTGTGCCCTACAGCATCGCTGAAGGCCGCCTTCTGCCTGTAGAGGATCGAGTCCGGAAGCCAGTCATCGTCCTCGAAGGCCTTCCTCAGAAGGTACTTGCCCATGCCGGTCCTGTTCATCTTCATCTCCGGCTGGAGCGAGATGATGTAGGAGGCGAAGTCGAGGTCTGAGAAGGGGACACGGGCCTCGATCGAGTTGTCCGCGATGCACCTGTCGGCCCTGAGCACATCGTAGGCGTAGAGCTCACGCACCCTCTTCTCGCTCTCTTCCTGGAAGGCGCGCGGGGATGGTGCGTAGTCCGTGTATTTGTAGCCGAAGAGCTCGTCGGAGACTTCTCCCGTAAGCAGGACGCGCACATCAGTGTGCTCGTGGATCCACTTGCACAGCAGATGCATGCCCAGCGATGCCCTTATCGTCGTTATGTCCCAGGTCGCCAGGTCCTCGATGACTCCATCAAGGGCCGAGAGGACTTCGTCCATGCTCATGCTCACGAGCGTATGCTCGCTTCCTATGTGGTCGCTGACGATCTGGGCGTATTTCGCGTCGATCGGGTCCTTGTCCATGCCTATGGCGAAGGTGCGTACCGGGCGGCCCATCAGGCGGGTGGCTATGGAGCATACGAGGGAGCTGTCCAGTCCGCCCGATAGGAGGAATCCGAGTGGAGCGTCGCTGTCGAGCCGCTTCTCGACGGCGCGGATCAGGAGCTGCCTGATCTTGTGCAAGGCCTGCTCCTGGCTGTCGGCACAGACCTTGTCGGCGTGCCAGATCCTGTTGTAGCAGTGGAACTCCCCCTGTGCGTACCAGTGTCCGGGAGGGAATGGGATGACGCGGGTGCATAGACCCTTCAGCAGTCTCGCCTCGCTTGCGAAGGCTATCTCTCCATCCTCATCATAGCCGTAGAAGAGGGGGCGGATGCCGATCGGATCGCGTGCGGCGACGAGTCCCTTGTCAGGGTCGTGGATGACGGTCGCGAACTCGGCGTCGAGCAGTGCGAACATGGCTGTGCCGTACTCGCGGTACATCGGGTTGACGAGCTCGCAGTCGCTTCCGCTTTTGAAGCTGTAGCCCTTGGCCATGAGCAGGGACCTGAGTGGTCTGAAGCCGTAGAGCTCTCCGTTCGTGACGCTCGAGACACCCTGTGATGTGAAGGGCTGCATGCCGCTTTCGTCCAGACCCATTATTGAAAGGCGCTGGAAGGCGAGGAAGCCGCCTTCAGGCAGGGCCAGCACCCTCTGGCCGTCTGGACCACGCCTCTTCGTGAGCTCGAGGCGGGCCAGGACGCCCATCTCGTCGAGCCTTCTGCCGCTGTATGCGAATACCGTACACATGATGCACCTCCCAGAAAGAAAAAAAGGATGTCCAGACGAGAAGACGACTCTTCCCTTCTGGACATCCTTGTCCCGAATTCGGATGGCAAAAGATAGCGCAAAGCGGCGATTGTGAAAAGAGGGCGTTGACACTTTCCGCTTGCCGATGCTATGACACTGCCCATGGACAAGGACGTCCACTCTGAACAAGGGTGGGCGTCCTTTCCTCTTTTCAGGAGGATGGCATGGAAAGAAAGTACATTTTCGTCACGGGAGGAGTCGTCTCGGGACTGGGCAAGGGTGTGAGCGCCGCCAGTCTGGGGCTGCTGCTCAAACAGCGTGGACTCAAGGTTGCGGCCCAGAAGCTCGACCCTTATCTGAACGTCGATCCTGGGACGATGAGCCCCTACCAGCATGGAGAGGTCTATGTCACCGAGGACGGCGCCGAGACGGATCTGGACCTCGGCCATTACGAGAGGTTCATCGACGAGGACCTGAACCGGATGAGCAACCTCACAAGCGGCCGTGTCTACTGGAACATCCTGACGCGCGAGAGGAGGGGCGAGTACCTGGGCAAGACGGTCCAGATCATTCCCCATGTCACCGACGAGATCAAATCCTACATCAGGGCCTTGGGGGACTTTACGAAGGCTGATGTCGTCATCACCGAGATCGGAGGCACGATCGGAGACATCGAGAGCCAGCCCTTCCTTGAAGCTGTCAGGCAGCTGCGCAGCGAGGTCGGCATCCAGAACTCGATGTTCATCCACGTCGTCCTTGTTCCCTACCTCTCGTGTTCGGGAGAGTACAAGACCAAGCCTGCACAGCACTCCGTCCACGAGCTGCAGGGCATGGGCATCATGCCCGACTGCGTGATCGCGCGCAGCGACCGTCTGCTTGAGGACAGCCTTCTGGACAAGCTTGCCCACTTCTGCAACGTCGAGAGGCGGGCCGTCATCGCGAATGAGAATGTAAGTCCACTTTACGAAATACCTATGCTCTTGCATGACAGGGGTTTCGACGATTACGTCGTCTCCCGTCTTGGTCTTGAGGCGGGGCCGTGCGACCTGACTGGCTGGAGCGAGGCCGTCCGCCTGATGAAGGGGCCGAAGAGGGGCCGGGTCACGATAGCCATCTGCGGCAAGTATGTGAAACTCCACGATGCCTACATCTCGATCAACGAGGCGCTCTTTCATGCCGCAGGCCACAATTCCTACGAGCTGGACCTGCGCTTCGTCGACTGCGAGCAGATAGAGGAGGAGGGGCCAGAGAAGCTGCTTGGGGACGTCGATGGCATCCTGGTGCCTGGAGGCTTCGGCAGCCGAGGCATAGAGGGCATGGTTGCCGCGGCACGCTATGCGCGCGAGACAGGCATACCATATTTCGGCATCTGTCTGGGCATGCAGATTGCAGTGATCGAGGCGGCGAGGGACCTTGCCGGACTTGAGAAGGCCAACTCCAGGGAGTTCGACGAGGAAGGAAGCGAGTGCGTCATCGACCTGATGGACGGACAGCGCAACGTCGTGAGCAAGGGCGGAACGATGCGTCTGGGCTCCTATCCATGTCGCATAGAGCAGGGCACGATGTTGCACGAGATCTACGGCTGCGACCTCATCCAGGAGCGCCACAGGCACCGCTACGAGGTCTCTCCCATCTTCAGAGGGCGGCTTGAGGCGGCGGGCATCGTCTTCAGCGGCAGCAGTCCGGACGGCAAGCTCGTCGAGGCCATGGAGATCCCTTCATCCCGCTTCTTCGTCGCCGTCCAGTTCCATCCCGAGTTCAAGAGCCGGCCTAACAAGGTCCATCCGCTCTTCGACGCCTTCGTGCGCGCGGCAGGGATGGGGAAATGACGTCACATGCCCTCGGGTGCGCTTTTTTCCACAAGCCTTCTTCAGCCCTTGACAAAGTGGAGCGAGCTGGAAAGAATGTGCACCATATTGGCAAGGGCGCTGCAGATGGGACTACTATCCGCAGCGCCTTTCTCTTTTTTCCTGGAGGTTTGCGATGAAGAGGACGCTGGGTGAGGTCAAGGCTCTGATGGATGACTGGGAGGTCAAGTTCGTCCGCCTGTGCTTCTGCGACATCTTCGGAAGCCTGAAGAACATCGCGATCATGGCCGACCAGCTCGAGGATGCGCTCGAGTACGGCGTCTCCTTCGACGCCTCGTCGGTCGAGGGCTTCGGAAAGGTCAACGAGTCGGACCTCCTGCTGCATCCCGACCTCGACACCTTCGCCATCCTGCCCTGGAGGCCGGCACAGCGCTCCGTCGCCCGTTTCTACTGCTCGGTGAGCTATCCGGACGGCAGACCCTTCGAGGGTGACGGCCGACGCATCCTCAGCGATGCCGTCTCCCGTGCCGCCGAGGGAGGATACAGCTTCCTGATCGGCCCTGAGTGCGAGTTCTACCTTTTCGAGACGGACGAGAGGGGGGAAGCGACGCTGCGCCCCTTCGACAGGGCCGGCTACTTCGACCTTGCTCCACTGGACAGGGGCGAGAACGTCAGGCGCGACATCTGCTTCGCCCTGGAGGAGCTTGGCATCGTCCCCCAGCGCAGCCACCACGAGTCGGGTCCGGGCCAGAACGAGATAGACTTCTCTCCCTCCGCACCGCTGGCTGCGGCCGACGACTACCTGACATTCAAGATGGCGGTCAAGGCGATCGCCTCTTCGAACGGACTCTTCGCCTCCTTCCTTCCCAAACCGCTCAAGGAAGAGAGCGGAAGCGGATTGCATGTGAACATCTCGGTGCACAGGAATGGGGACAACCTCTTTGCGAAGGACCTCGAGGAGGGCGCTGGCGCCTTCATGGCCGGCATCCTCGAGCACATCAAGGAGATCACAGTCTTCCTCAACCCGCTGCCCGGCTCATACGACAGGCTGGGGGCCAAGGAGGCTCCGAGCCTCGTCAGCTGGTCGCGCCAGAACCGTTCAAGCCTGGTGCGTCTGCCATTCGCCAGGGGCAGGAGCTGCCGCATGGAGCTGCGCTCTCCCGACTGCGCATGCAATCCCTACTTCGCCTTCAGCCTCCTTCTGGCGGCAGGCATGGAAGGACTGGAGAAGTCTCTGGTCCTGGGCGCCTCCTACGACCAGGACTCCAACAGCAAGGAGGCGCACAGCCTGCTCTCTGGCCTGCCCACAAACCTTGGCGAGGCGGTGGAGGAGGCGAGGGCAAGCGCCTTCGTGCGCTCAGTCCTGCCTGAAAGGACACTCGACAGCTTCCTCTCCCTGAAGGAGAGGCAGTGGGTGGAGTACAGCGGCAGCGCCGACAGGGACATGCTGGAACGCCGCCGCTATTTCGAGCACATCTAGGAGAGGTCGCATGGCAAGGGCACTGGTCGTAAGAAACATCAGCCGCACGCTGGATGTCGTGTCGCTGCTGTCCCGCATGGGGCTTGAGGTCAGCGAGGCCTCGAGCTGCCAGCAGGCCCGCGCCATGATCCTCGACATGGACTTCAACCTGGTCGTCATCCAGCCGCCGCTCGTGGACGGTGGAGGACGGGAACTGGCCACGATGGCGTCCAGCCAGAGCAGTCTGGACGTCGTCCTTCTGGCCAATGCGAGCCAGGTGGAGGCCCTCTCCACTGGGCTCGGCAAGCTCGGGGTCTATGTGGTCAGCCGCCTGATCGGCCCCGAGGAGTTCACACGCACCATCTCCGTGCTCCAGGTGGCGCGTGGACGGATGGCGGCACTTGAGGACAAGAATGCCCGACTGCTGAGGCGACTCTCGGAGGAGAGGAAGCTCAGCGAGGTCAAATGCCTGCTCGCGCTCAGGCTCGAGATGAGCGAGGAGGAGGCCCATCACTTCATCGAGAAGAAGGCGATGGATGAAAGGATAGGCCTGGCCGACGCCGCCGACCTGATCAGACGGCAGCTGGAGGACAGGCGCTAGGGGGATAGCATGGAAAGGATTGACGAGATCTTCGAAAGCATGGTCTTCTCCGACCGTGTGATGAGGAACGTGTTGCCCAAGGCTGTCTACGAGTCGCTCAAGCGGACCCGGACAGAGGGCAAGAGCCTAGATGAGGACGTCGCCGATGTCGTCGCCAGTGCGATGAAGGACTGGGCCATCGGAAAGGGCGCCACCCATTTCACCCACTGGTTCCAGCCCATGACTGGAATAACTGCCGAGAAGCATGACGCCTTCCTGTCCTTCGACAGGAACGGACAGGTGATCATGGACTTCTCGGGCAAGGAGCTCGTGAAGGGCGAGCCCGACGCCTCATCCTTCCCCTCTGGAGGTCTGAGGGCGACCTTCGAGGCGCGCGGCTACACGGCCTGGGACCCGACGAGCTACGCCTTCATCAAGGACGACACGCTGTGCATTCCGACGGCCTTCTGCTCCTACACTGGACAGATCCTCGACAAGAAGACGCCCCTGCTGCGCAGCATGGACGCGCTCTCCGAGCAGGCTGTCAGGGCCCTCAGACTCTTCAGGAAGGAAGTGCGCCGCGTCAACGCGACGGTCGGCGCCGAGCAGGAGTACTTCCTCATCGACAAGAAGGACTACCAGAAGAGGCTCGACCTCAAGGTCGCAGGACGCACCCTGATCGGAGCTCCCGCCTCCAAGGGGCAGGAGATGGAGGACCACTACTTCGGTTCGATCAGGCCCCGCGTCAAGGCCTTCATGGAGGACGTGGACCAGGAGCTGTGGAAGCTTGGCGTCAGCGCCAAGACGGAGCACAACGAGGTCGCGCCATGCCAGCATGAGCTTGCCCCCATCTACGACAACGCCAACAGGGCGACTGACGCCAACCAGCTGACGATGGAGATCCTGAAGAAGGTCGCCGACCGCCACGGCTTCGCCTGTCTGCTGAACGAGAAGCCCTTCGCTGGAATCAACGGTTCAGGCAAGCACAACAACTGGGCGCTCAGCACGGACGAGGGTGAGAACCTGCTCGACCCGGGCAGCACTCCGATTGAGAACGCACAGTTCCTCCTCTTCCTGACGGCCGTCATCAAGGCGGTTGACGACTACCAGGATCTGTTGAGGATCTCGGTCGCCAGCGCCGGAAACGACCACAGGCTCGGTGCCAACGAGGCTCCTCCCGCCATCGTCTCGATCTTCGTAGGCGAGGAGCTTGAGGAGGTCATCGATGGCATAATCGAGGGGCACAGCGGCAAAAAGGGAGAGAAGAAGCGCTTCCTGGACATCGGAGTCGGAGTCCTGCCGCGTCTCTCGCGCGACAACTCGGACCGCAACAGGACGAGCCCCTTCGCCTTCACCGGCAGCAAGTTCGAGTTCCGCATGCCCGGTTCCTCCTTCAACATCGCATGCACGAACATCATGCTGGATACGGCCGTCGCCGACAGCCTCAAGGCCTTCTGCGACGAGCTGGAGGGTGCATCCGACTTCGATGAGGCCCTCTCCGTCCTGCTGCGCCGCGAGCTCAGCGCGCACAGGAGGATCATCTTCAACGGCAACGGCTATTCGAAGGACTGGGAGGTCGAGGCTGAGAAGAGGGGACTGCTGAACCTCAGGAAGACCCCTGACGCCCTCGTCCACTACAGCGACGCGAAGAACGTCGACCTCTTCGCCCGCCACCACATCTACACGAAGGAAGAGGTCGTCAGCCGCATGGAGATCCTCCTGGACGAATACAGGAAGACGATCCACATCGAGGCTGGAACGCTGGCCGAGATGCTCCGCCGCCAGGTCATCCCCGCCTCGATCCGCTTCTCCGGCGAGGTCGCCGACTCGGTTGCATCCAAGGCCTCGCTTGGTCTGGAGTCGAGGGCCGAGAAGGAGCTTGTGGGCAAGATCAACGACCTGACTGGACGTCTGATCGACGAGACTGACAAACTGGAGAAGCTGGCCAAGGAGGAGGACGACGACGTCTACAAGGCGAGCCGCAAGGCCGCTGACGTCCTCATCCCCCAGATGGACAGCTGCCGTGCCTTGGCCGACAGCCTCGAGACATTGGTCGCGAAGGACGCCTGGCCCATGCCGACATACAGCGATATCCTCTTCTATTGAAGAAGTTCTGGCGTTTGTTCCTTTGCATGGCCACCCGCTGCGGGTGGCCATGCCTTGTCATTACAGAGGAAGATCCCATCAGCCTCTGTGTCCCACCTCCACCAGCACCTCCTTGATGACAGGGGCGAGAAGTTGTGGCGCCTCCTCGTTCACGATGTGGCCGACGCCTTCCAGAATGATGAGTCTGGCACCTTCGACATGACTTGCGATGTAGCGTGCCGAGTCCAGGTTTGTCCTGTCCTTCGAGCCGCATACGACCGTCGTCGGGACTCTGAGTGCGGCTATGGCCGCTTCCAGATTCGCATCCTTCATCGAGCGGGAGAGGGCGAATGTGTCGGCCTTGCTGAATGCCATCGAGTCGAATGTCGATTTCGGCAGGGCGTGGAAGACGAGGTTCTGGAAGCCCAGAGCCAGGCGGGGTATGCGGTGCGGCGTGCCAATGAGGACGAGGTGGGCAAGCTTCTTTCCATGGCGTGAAGCGTAGTCGAGCGCGAGCATGCCTCCGAGGGAGAGGCCGACCAGGATGGGCTTTCCTTCCCATTGGTCCATGTAGGACTCGAAGCCTGATGACAGACGAAACCAGCTGGCAGGTCCACCTTCCGTCAGCTGCGAAAGCTGTGGACAGTGGACATTCGCCTCGCCCTCAAGAAGGGCCGCCGTCCTCGACCAGCTGTCGGCCTTCTGGCCTGATCCGTGCACAAGTACCAGTTCCATAAGGTGATTGTCGCACACATGGGTCCCCTCGACCACTGGTTTGTTGACCGCCAGGGCCGCCAATGCCACCATTGGGCCGATGGAGGTGGTCAATGGACCAGATCAAGACAGGGCGGCTCATCGCCGCGAAGAGGAAGGAGAAGGGCCTCACTCAGGCTGATGTGGCCTCCCGGCTTGGAATCAGCGACAGGGCAGTGTCGAAGTGGGAGAGGGGGCTTTGCCTGCCGGACGCCTCATTCATGCTGCCGCTGTGCTCGATCCTGGGCATCAGCGTGGAGGACCTCCTTCAGGGAGAGGTGGGAAATGGCGACACGGATGGACTGCTTGTGGAGCTCAAGGCCAAGGCGGAGAAGGCGGACAGGAGGCTGCTGGATCTGGAGTGGGTGATCGGAGGCGTATCCTTCACCTCGTTCTTCGCCCTCATCCTGACAGCCGGCCTCATCGTGCATGAGGTGAGCGCGCCTGTGGCCATCATCCTGATCGTCCTTGCATGTGCGATCATGGGAGTCGGCATCTGGCAGGCGCTGCTCATCGAGTGGAAGGCCGGCTGGTACGAGTGTCCGCTGTGCCACAGCCGCCATGTGCCAAGCCTGGCGGCCATGGTCTTCTCGCCCCACATGGGGCGTACCCGCTACCTCAGATGCCCCAAGTGCGCCAAGCGCGCCTGGCAGCGCAAGGTGACGGGCTGAGACGTTTCACAGGATGTGGTCGAGGAAGGATTTCGTCCTGGGCGACTTGGGATTCGTGAAGAGCTCCTCAGGACTCGCCATCTCGATGATCTCGCCCGAGTCCATGAAGACGACCTTGTCGGCCGCCGCGCGGGCGAAGCCCATCTCATGGGTCACGAGGAGCATGGTCATGCCCTCGTGGGCGAGGTCAGTCATGACATCGAGGACTTCCTTGATCATCTCGGGGTCGAGGGCGCTGGTCGGCTCGTCGAAGAGCATGGCCTTCGGCTTCATGGCGAGGGAGCGGGCGATTGCGACGCGCTGCTGCTGGCCACCTGAAAGCTGGGGTGGGCGGTTCTTCGCCTTGTCTGCGAGCCCGACGCGCTCGAGCAGCTCCATTCCAAGCTCCTCTGCCTTCTTGCGGTCCATCTTGAGGACCTTGCGTGGAGCCAGTGTGATGTTGTCCAGGACGCTGAGGTGAGGGAAGAGGTTGAAGGACTGGAAGACCATGCCAACCTCCTCGCGGACCTTCCTGAGGTCGGTCGCGGGGTCGGTGACGTCCACGCCGTCGATCAGGATGTTTCCGCTCGTCGGCTCCTCGAGCTTGTTGACACATCTGAGCAATGTCGACTTGCCGCTTCCCGATGGGCCGATGATGACGACGACTTCGCCGTCGTCGACCGTCAGGCTCGCGTTCCTGACGGCATGCACGGTCTTGAGCCCTTCGACCGTGTAGTCCTTGTAGAGGTTCTTTATCTCGATCTTAGCCATTGTTCTTGTGCAGCCTCTCTTCAAGCATACCCACCAGTCTGGAGAGGACCAGGGTCAGGATGAGGTAGATCAGTGCGACGACGAGCATGGTCTCAAGGGAGAGGAAGGTCCTGGAGATGTACTCTCGTCCCTTGCGCAGGATGTCGGCGAGCGCCAGCTGTGAGACCAGGGAGGAGTCCTTAAGCATGGAGATGAACTCGTTTCCGATGGCGGGCAGGACGACCTTGACCGTCTGCGGGAGGATGATGTGGATGAAGGTCTGGCTGGACGACATGCCCAGGGCGGTCGCGGCTTCCGTCTGGCCCTTGGGTATGGCCTGGATGCCGGCGCGGATGATCTCGCCCATGTAGGCGCCGAAGCAGACCGACAGGGCGATGATGGCCGCGACCATTCCCTCCAGATGGAGGAAGCGGCCGAGGGCGTAGTAGATGAAGATCAGCTGGACCAGGAGGGGGATGCCGCGGATCAGCTCGACGTAGACGCCGCTTATCATGTTGATCCAGCGGTGCCTGGACACCGAGCCAAGACCTGCGAAGGTTCCGATTATGACAGCCCCGATGATGGCGAAGATTGTGACCTCGAAGGTCACGGGAGCGCCCTCGATGCAGATCAGGAAGATCTGCCTGTAGGGCTGGGGCTTGAAGATGACCAGGCCCGCGAGCAGGACGACGGCTCCGATGAAGGTCACCCTCCAGGCGGAGAGCACATGCTTCTCGCCCTTCTTCGGGATCAGGGGGCCGTCGGTCATCGTGATGGTCTGCGGCTTCTGGGCGGCCAGTGCGGCCGAGTCGACGCTCAGGACCTTCTTCCTGATGGTCTCAGTCCTGATCTCCTCTTCCAGTTTCTCTTTTTCCATGTTCAAGATCCTAAATCAGATTCCACTTGGCATACAACTCGTCGAGCTGGCCGCTCTCGCGCAGCGTCTCGATGGAGGAGTTGATGATGTCCAAGAGTTCAGTGTTTCCCTTCTCGACGGCGATTGCGATGTCCTCGACCGTCTCGCTGGCCGTACCTGTCACTGTGAGCATGTCCTTGTAGTTCTCATTGGCAAGCACATAGTCCGAGGCGATGACGCTGTCACACACGACCGCATCGCAGTTGCCGTTGATCATGTCCTGGATGGCCAGCGCGATGTCCTCGTAGGCCATGATCGTGATCTCGGGGTACTCTTCCATGGCGAAGTGGCCCGTCGTTCCCATCTGTACGCCGACAGTCTTGCCGAAGAGCGACTCGACAGTGGACAGGTCGCTGTTCTCCTTCTTCGTCAGGATGGACTGGGTCACCTGGTAGATCGTCGTGGAAAAGTCGATTGTGAGCTTCCTCTCCTCGGTGACGGTGACGCCGCTGGCGATCGCGTCATACTGGCCGTTGGCCAGGCCGGCGAAGATCGTGTCCCAGCTCGTGTTCACATAGTCCATGGGCACGCCGCTGACCTCGCTCATCGCATTGATGAGGTCGATCTCGAAGCCGACGATGTCGCCGTTCTCGTCAACATATTCAAGTGGTGGCCAGTTCGCGTTGGTCGCGAATGTGTATCCCTCATCCTCTCCGGCACCGTTGGCGAAGAGGGCTGATGTCAGCACGAGGCAGATGAGGCAGAGCAGAGTCTTTTTCATATTACACCCCCAAAGATTGAATATAGGCCCAAGTATGCAAACTTATGCAATCAAGGTCAAGCATTTTGCATAATCAATGCATAAAAATACCGGGGCGCTGGCCCCGGTATCTCTGATGCAAGCCCGATCAGAGAATGTTCCACTTGGCCTTGAGGGCCGCGAGGGAACCGTCCTCCTCCATGGCGGCGAGGCCCTGGTTGATCAGGTCGAGCAGCTCCGTGTTTCCCTTCTGGACGGCGATGGCGATCAGCTCGTCGGTGAAGGGCTCGCCAGCGATGCGCAGGATGCCGGAGTAGTTCTCGTTGGCAAGGACGAAGTCGGAAGCGATCTGGCTGTCGCAGACGCAGGCGTCGATGTTGCCGTTGATCATATCCTGGATGGCCAGTCCGATGTCATCATACTGTCTCCTGTCGACATCGTAGTCGTCCAGGGCGAAGTCGCCGGTCGTACCGATCTGGACGCCGACCTTGAGGCCCGTGAGGTCATCGACGCTCTGGACGGAGGAGTCGGTCATGACGATGACGACCTGTCCCTGGTTGGCGATCGGAGTGGAGAAGTCCATGGTCATCTTCCTCTCGTCGGTGATCGTGACGCCGCTGGCGACACCGTCATACTGGCCGTTGGCCAGTCCGGCGAAGATCGTGTCCCAAGGAATGTTCTCGACAGTCATGGTGACGCCGACATGCTCGCCGATCAGAGGTATGAGCTCGACCTCGAAGCCGGTGAGCGTACCGTTCTCGTCGATGAACTCGAAGGGCGGCCAGGTGGCGTCGGTTGCGAATGTATAGACTCCATCGTCCTCGCTGGCTCCACCAGCGAAGACCATCGTGATGGCAGTGAGAGCGACAATGGTGAATGCGAATATCTTCTTCATAAGAAAACCCCCGTCACTTGTTGTGACGAGGGCCATGTTTGCACTTTGCATTCATCTTGTCAAGGGATTATTGCATTTTTATGCAGAAACTATCCTAGCTCTCTGAATATTCTTGCACGCCCTGGGAGAGAGGAACGATCTTCTTCCTGTAGACGTAGAGGAAGAAGACGCTCGCGCTGGCAAGTCCGAAGACCTCGGCCACAGTGAAGCTCAGCCAGACGCCGGACAGTCCGATCAGAGCGCCCAGGAGGTAGGCGCAGGGACAAAGGATGATGAGCTGCCTGATGACGGACACGAGCATGGAGAAGATGCCATAGCCCGTCGCCTGGAAGGCGGCTGACATCACGATCGAGAAGGCTGCGGGGACGAAGCAGATCGAGAGGACCCTCAATGCCGGGATACCGATCTCGTACATGCTTTCGTCCGCGTTGAAGAATGAGAGCAGCAGGGAGGGGCAGAGCTGGAAGATGAGTGTGCCCAAGAGCATGATGGCCACTGCGATGACTATGCCGTACTTCATTGCGCTCGTCATCCTCTTGCGGCTCATCGCGCCGTAGTTGAAGGCCAGGATCGGAATCAGGCCGTTGTTCAGGCCGAAGACGGGCATGAAGACGAAGGACTGGAGCTTGTAGTAGACGCCGAAGACGGAGACGGCCATGTTGGAGAAGCGGATCAGGATGCCGTTGAGGGCCGAGACGAGGACGGTAGAGACGCTGTTCATGACGATCGTCGGCGCTCCGACGGCGTAGATGTCGCGGATCAGGCGCGCGCTGGGCTTGAGGCGGCGCATGCGCACGTGGACGTAGCTGTTCTTCCTGACCCAGTAGATGGCGAGGAACATCGAGACCCACTGGCCGATGACTGTCGCGATGGCGGCTCCTGCGACACCCATGTCGAAGGTGAAGATGAAGATGGGGTCCAGGATGATGTTCGTTATGGCTCCGGCCCCCTGGATGATCATGGGGTGGAAGCTGTCTCCGGTCGCCTGGAGTATCCTCTCGCCCATGATGTCGACGAAGCAGCCGAGCGAGAAGCACATGCATATCATGGCATACTGCGTCGAAAGGTCGAGCAGCGTCGCGTCGGAGGTGAACATCGCGAGGAAGGGCTTGGCCAGCGCAAGGCCGGCCAGTGCGAAGACGACGTAGGTGACCAGGGCGAGGAAGATGCCTGTCGAGGCGGCCTTGTCGGCATCCTCATGCCTCTTCTCGCCAAGGCGGCGCGCCAGGACGGAATTGACGCCGACACCTGTGCCTACGGCGAAGGCGATGATCAGGTTCTGGAGGGGGAAGGCGAGCGAGACGGCAGTGAGGGCGTCAGCCGAGTATCTGGCGACGAAGATGGAGTCGACCACATTGTAGAGGGCCTGGACAAGCATGCTCAGCATCATGGGCAATGACATGCGCATGATGAGGTTGGGTATCTTGGCCGTACCCATGATATTCTCTTTCTGCATGTCGGTCTTATTAGCGGAAAAACGGAATGGCTGTCAAGCGACAAGACGGACGGAAGTCTTGCTAAAGCCATGGTTTGTCTATAATATGGCCTTGCATCATGCCCCCTTACAGGAGATTTCGCAATGACAGTATGCAAGTTCGGAGGCTCCTCCCTCGCGGATGACGCCCAGATTCGGAAGGTACGTGCCATACTCGAGGCGGACAGCAGCCGCACCATAGCTGTGGTCAGCGCTCCAGGCAAGCGCAATGCGGATGACGAGAAGGTCACCGACATGCTCTACGAGTGCAATGCCCTTGCCCAGCAGAACCGCTCATGCCGCCATGTCTTCGACAATATCGCACGCCGCTACATCGACATCGCGAAGGGCCTCAAGCTCGATACGGTCAAGCTTGCCGCCGCCCTGGACGAGATCCGGCAGAACATCGACGCCGGACGTGGAACGGACTACGCCGCAAGCCGTGGCGAGTACCTCTCGGCCAGGATCATGGCCAGCTACCTCGGCTGGGAGTTCATCGATGCCGCCGAGTGCATTGTCATCAATGGTGATGGCACTGTGAATCCGCTCAGCTACGAGCGTCTGGCAGGCAGGCTGGAGGAGGGTGGCCATTACGTCATCCCCGGCTTCTACGGAGCCAACGAGCAGGGAGTGGTCAAGACCTTCTCCCGCGGCGGCAGCGACATCAGTGGAGCCATCGTCGCCCGTGCCGCCGGAGCCGACCTCTACGAGAACTGGACGGACGTCAGCGGCATGTACGCAGCCGACCCCAGGATCGTCAAGGACGCCAAGGTCATCGAGGAGCTGACCTACACCCAGGTGCGTGAGCTGAGCGATGTGGGCGCCTCCGTCTTCCACGAGGAGGCCATCGCCCCCGTCATCGAGAAGGGGATCGCGATCAACATCCGCAATACGAACGCGCCCGAGGATCCGGGAACGATGATCCGCCCCTCCAGCGAGAAGAAGGGCATCATCGGCGTCAGCGCCAAGGGCGGCTACAGCAAGCTGAAGCTGCGCAAGCTCATGATGTTCAAGCGCCCTGGAATGCGCCACGCCATGCTCACCATGCTCCACCTGTATGGAGTCAGGCCCAGCTTCTCCTTCTTCGGCATCGACTCGATCGTCTGGTACTTCGAGAGCGGCCAGGCCAACGACAGCGTGCTCAAGAGCATGGTCGAGAGGCTCAAGAAGGACTTCCAGCTCGACTACGCCTACTACGAGAGGGACCATGCCATGCTCGGCATCGTCGGTGGACACCTTGACGACGACACTTCGTTCATCACGGCCTGCGCCGCGCTGAAGGAGGCGGGAATCAGGATCAACAACGTCAACTACGGCTCGTCCAACACGACGACCCTGATCGGCGTCAACGACAGCGACGCGAAGAGGGCTGTCGAAGTGATCTACAAGGCGCTCTTCTGAGCACAGCCCAAAAACGATGAGGCTCCCAGCATCCGTGCCGGGAGCTTTCTCATACCCATGTGCCGAGGAGAAGGCATGAGGACATGAAGAAAGGGAGCCGCCTTTCGACGACTCCCTTCTTTTGTCAGCGCTTCCCGTTTCAGCGGATGGCGAGCTCGGTCTCGACATCGAAGAACTTGGCCTTGTCCATGTTGGGGATCAGGCTGATCTTCTCGTCGATGGCAGGAATGACGGTTCCGTCGATCTTGCCGATGACCCTGGCCGTGCTGGTGGCGATGTAGACGTGGGTCTCAGCTCCGAGGGGCTCGACGACGGAGACGTGTCCGTCGATGGTCTTGCCGCGCTCGGAAGTGTGGGTGAACTCCACATCCTCAGGCCTGATGCCGAAGGTGACCTGCTTGCCGACATAGGGCTTGAGGACCTTGGCCTGGTCGGGGGTGACATAGAGGATGAATGTGCCCTCGTCGACGAAGATGCCCTGGGCGTCCTCTCCGACGGTCACGTTCACGAAGTTCATCGGAGGGCTTCCGATGAAGCCAGCGACAAACTTGTTGTCGGGGTTGTTGTACAGCTCAAGCGGTCCACCAATCTGCTGGATGACGCCGAGCTTCATGACGACGATCTTGTCGGCCATGGTCAGAGCCTCGACCTGGTCGTGGGTGACGTAGATCATGGTCGCCTTCAGCCTGTGGTGCAGGCCGCTGATCTCGGCCCTCATCTGGACACGGAGCTTGGCGTCGAGGTTCGACAGCGGCTCGTCGAAGAGGAAGACCTTGGGCTGGCGGACGATGGCGCGTCCGACTGCGACACGCTGCCTCTGGCCACCGGAGAGGGCCTTGGGCTTCCTCTCGAGCAGCTGCTCGATGTCGAGGATCTTGGCGGCCTCGCGCACGCGCTTGTCGATCTCGGCCTTGTCGAACTTCCTTATCTTCAGTCCGAATGCCATGTTGTCATAGACAGTCATGTGAGGATAGAGGGCGTAGTTCTGGAAGACCATGGCGATGTCCCTGTCCTTCGGGGGAACGTCGTTGACGACCTTTCCATCGATGGTGAGGGTACCGGACGAGATGTCTTCAAGACCTGCGATCATTCTCAGCGTCGTGGACTTTCCACAGCCTGAAGGACCGACGAGGACGACGAACTCCTGGTCCTCAATGTCGATGTTGACATTGTCGACCGCCTTGACGCCGCCATCGTAAATCTTGCAAATGTTCTCAAGCTTTACTGTAGCCATTTGTCTGGGTTCTACTCCTTTTTTGAATTTATGACCCAAGTATGATGCTCCTGTGGCAGGAAAGAAAGGAAAAAATCGTCATCCACGAATCTTTTTTTGCTCCAGATGGGCCGAAAACGCCCTTTTGTCGACCATATGAATTGATTTGGTCAGAAAGAGGGTATATCATTGCCATATGCCGAAGAAATACAGCGAGACGGAGAAGACGAACATAAGGCGCGACCTGAGACGGGCCGCACAGCGCAGCCTCTTCCACAAGGGGGTCCGTGGCACGAGCGTCGAGGACCTCGTGCGCCAGGCCGCCATACCAAAGGCGACCTTCTACCTCTTCTACAGGACGAAGGAGGACCTCTACATCGACGTGCTGACCGACTTCAGGACGACGATGCAGGACGAGATGCTCTCCATGCTGCAGGAGCTTGACGAGAACCACATCGTCAGCTCGTTGACGACAGTCTTCATGCACCTGGTGGAGAACATATACAGGAAAGGAATTTATAGGCTGCTGGCCGAGGATGAGCTGGCGGTGGCCACGCGCAAGAGCGAGGTGGATGTCGTAAGGAGGGAGGAGGATGAGCTCATCGCCTTCTTCCGGGAACTCTTCGGCTTCTTCGCCATCGAGGACAAGGACGACATCGCCGCCTTCTGGTCGGCCTTCCTCGCCATCGTGTATTCGATGGAGGGGGCCGAGAGGATGGAAAAGCCCCTGGAGAGCTGGCGTCTGCTCATCAGGGGCCTCATGCTTCAGCTGGTGGGAGAGTAGGGGGAACTAGTCCTCCTTCTTCTTCTCGTCCTCCTCGCAGGCCTCGTCCTTCTCGATCTTCTCGATCTCGGCCTGGGCGATCCTCTTGTCCTCGACCTTGGTCACTGTGATGCGCAGGCCGTGGATCTCGACGGTGAAGGTCTGGCCATCCTCGGGAATCTCGTGCAGGCAGCTGAAGACCATGCCTCCCACTGTGCCGTAGTCCCTGTCGTCCGGGATGTCGATCCCCAGTTCGTCCTCAAGGTCCTCGATCGTGAGGGTGCCCGAGACGCGCCAGCGGTTCTCGCCGATCTTCTCGATCTCGGGAGCCTCGGCCTCGTCGAACTCGTCGTAGATGTTGCCGACGATCTCCTCGAGCAGGTCCTCGAGCGTCACGATGCCGCGCGTCTCGCCGTACTCGTCGATGACGATGGCGATGTGGACCTTCTTCTTCTGCATGTCCGAGAAGAGCTGGTCGGCCTTGATCGACTCGGGCACGAAGTAGGCGCTGCGCAGCATCTCGCGCAGGCTCTTCCTGCGTCCATCGTTGATGTTGATGAGGAAGTCGCGGGCGTTCAGGATGCCGATGATGTTGTTGATGTCGTCCTCGTAGACGGGATAGCGGGAGTTCCCGCTCTCCTTGATCGTCCGGATGATCGTCTCCTCGTCGTCGTCGACGCTGAAGTAGTTGACGTCTCCGATGCGCGTCATGATCTCGCTGACCTTGATGTCGTTGAACTCGAAGATGTTCTGGATCATCTCCTTCTCGTCCTCTTCGATGGTTCCGTTGTCGCTTCCGGCGTCGACCATCATGCGGATCTCGGCCTCGGAGACGGACTCGTCCTCGCTGCTCGTCTTGAGGTGGAGGATGCGCAGGATGAGGTTCGTCGTGGAGCTCGTGAACCAGATGATGGGCTTGAGGATGGTCGAGATGACCATCAGGAGCTTCATGAAGACCTTCGCGACCTCATAGCTCTTCTGCTGGGCGATGCGCTTGGGCACCAGCTCGCCGAAGATGATGGTCACGAGCGTGAGGATGATCGTGATGATGACGACCGAGATGCTGTTGAGCGTCTGGTAGGGGATCATCGTGAGTCCCAGGGAGATGAACCAGTCGGTCAGCGGCTCGGAGAGGCTGTCGGCGGCGAACGCCGAACCGAGGAAGCCGGACAGCGAGATCGCCACCTGGATCGCCGAGAGGAAGCCTGCCGGGTTCTCCAGCATCTTAAGCAGCCGGATGGCGGCCTTGTCGCCTTCCTCCTCGAGCATTTTGAGTCTGGTCGTGCTGAGCGATACCATGGCCATCTCGAGGGCCGCGAATATCGCATTGATGGCAATGAAGATTGCCTGAATCAAAAGTTGTCTTGGTACTGATATCATATGTGTGCATGCTCCTTATGTCTTTTCTTTTCATTTCTCCGACCGCCGGATGGCGTCAGAGGAGCATGTCCAGATGCATCAGTGCCAGAAGATGAGAGCTCATGCGGCTACTGTAAGGGTCATCCTTGGAGGAATCGCACTTGGCCGCATTGCCAGGGCCTTCGTCC
The DNA here is from genome assembly GCA_017694495.1 of Candidatus Aphodenecus pullistercoris. GTDB lineage: Bacteria > Spirochaetota > Spirochaetia > Sphaerochaetales > Sphaerochaetaceae > Bullifex > Bullifex pullistercoris. The sequence goes on along the minus strand of JADIMU010000017.1, from coordinate 12,493 downwards.
ACTTTGTAAGCAAAACTCCTTGTAGAAAGATTCTTTCCAAATGATAAGGTCGCACGTCAGGCATCGTCAAGCGTCGGTCCTTGTGCTTTGGTGGCCATGTTTTGCACTTTTGTACACTCCCTTGTCCTCTTTTTCTGTTTTCATCGCTTGTATTGGCCTTCCGGCATGCTATAATTTGCACAAAAAGGAACGGAGGTAAGTTTCATGGACATCCAAGAACTCAACAAGATCAGTCCGCTTCGCGTCTTCGATGACGCCATCAACGGTGGCCTCGGAAAGGGCAACCTCGGCGTCATCGTCTCCCGCCATGGTGTAGGCAAGACGGCCTGTCTGGTCCACCTGGCCACCGACAAGCTCCTCAGGAACGAGCATGTCATCCACGTATCATTCTCCGGCAACGTCGAGCACGTCATGAACTGGTACAAGGAGGTCTTCAAGGAGATCGCCGAGCTCCAGAGCCTCGACGACGCCCACAACGTCTATGCCAGCATCCTGGCCAACAGGGTCGTGATGAACTTCTCCCAGACCCAGATTTCCATCGAGAAGGTCCTCTCCTCGCTCAAGAGCCTGATCGAGCAGGGCGCCTTCGCCGCCGACGCCATCCTCTTCGACGGCTACAAGCTCACGAGCGCAGACGAGGACGACATCGTCAAGATCCGCGAGTTCGCCAAGGAGATGGACCTCGAGGTCTGGTTCAGCGTATCCCCCTCCGATCCCGACGTCGTCTACGACGAGTACGGCGTCCCCTCTTCGCTGCAGAAGTACTATTCCTACATCGACGTCCTGGTCGGCCTGCGATACCAGGAGGCGATCGACAAGGTCGTCATGACCGTCGTCAGGGCCCATGGCAAGGAAGTGCCGAAGCCCATGCAGGTCAAACTCGACCCCAAGACGATGCTCATCAGCCACTGACGGCTGACGACGGAAAGCGGGAAAGGGCGCCTTCGGGTGCCCTTTCCGTGTTCTAAGGTGTCGATGTGAGTATCGTGACCGAGGCGCTTATCGCCTCTCCGCTGCCCAATTCTGCCAGACAGTGCTCTGCAGTCTTCGCCTTGACCGATACGAGCTGGACGTCGATGTCCAGCAGCTGGGCCAGCGAGGCGCGGATCGAGTCCACATGCTCCCTCAGCTTCGGGCGCTGGAGGACGATTGTGCAATCAATGTTGACGAAGCTTGTCGGACAGTCCTCGAGCACCGCCTTCAGCAAGGCCTTGCTGTCCGCATCCTTCCACTTCATGTCGTCTGGAGGGAAGTGGGAGCCGATGTCTCCCTTGGCGTGGGCGCCCAGGATGGCGTCGATCAGGGCGTGCAGCAGCACATCTCCATCGGAGTGGGCCTCCTCGCCGAGCGGACTGGGGATGTCCACGCCCCCGATCACGAGGGCTCGCCCCGGCACGAGGCGGTGGAGGTCCCAGCCGGAGCCTATCCTCATGCCTCACCTCCGTTGAGCAGGCGGCGGAAGAGCTCGCCGTGCTCCCTCTCCTCACGGCCCTTGCGCCTCTCTTCGAGGTATTGTGCGATCTGGGCGCGGGCATCGGGGATGTCGCCTTCGTGCGTGATCTTGATGTTCTCCTCCTCGCCCTGGGTGACATATACTTCGCCGCCGGCGGCGATCATGACCTCGGCGTCGTCGCCTGCCTGCATGCCGTCCATCAGACGATGGGCCTCCAGAAGGGCCTGGAAGTCGAAGATCTGCGGGGTCTGGACCCTTACCAGCCCCTTGCGGTCGACGACTTCGACTATCTTTCCGCTGCGGTCGATCCTCCTCACCGAGTCCGTCACGGCCAGCGCCGGGATGGCGGCGGAGTGGGTGAAGGCCAGAGCCAGGGTCCTTATGATCAGCTCCTGGCTGACGTAGGGCCTGGCTCCGTCATGGACGGCGACGAGGGAGAAGGGCACGTCCAGCCTGGCAAGGCTCTCCAGGGCCAGATGGACCGACTCCTGGCGCGTCTGGCCACCCTTGATGAAGAGCATCGGAATCGTGGAGATGTCTGCGAGGTCCTCCATCGCTACGATGGCCTCGTCCTCGCAGCCTTCCTTGCACGTGACGACGACGGCGGCGAGGTTGGGCAGGGCGAAGAAGGGGGCCGCGGCCCTGTACAGGACGCTGTGGCCGTCTATCTTGAGGAATTCCTTCTTGACCGTCTCACCTCCGCTGACGGCCTCATTGAAGCGCAGCGAGGAGCCTGCGGCAGTAAGGACAAGTGCGAATGCTGGCATGCTCATGGCTATTTCTCGAGTTTCGAAAGTATCAGGCTGGAGATCTCGTCCCTGTCCTTCCTCATCGCGCAGCTGGCCTCGTCGATGAGCAGTCCCAGGGCGTTCTCATAGAGCTTGCGCTCCTGGATCGGGAGCTCCTTGACCTTCGAGCGATGATAGAGGCTTTGGACCACTTTTGCAATCGCGGCTATGGTCCCCTTGCGGATCAGGTCCTGGTTGCGCTGGTAGCGCAGCTTCCAGTCGGCGGGAAGAGGGTCGGGCTTGCCGGACATCGAGGCGATCGCCTTCTGGGCCTCCTGGCTGGAGACGACGGCGCGCACTCCCAGCTCGCCGGCCTTGTCCACAGGGATGAGCAGCGTCATGTCGGAGGACTGGAGGTAGATGGCGTAGTAGTGTATCGTCACGCCATCCTTGACCCTGTCCCTGATCGCCTGGATTATTCCCATCCCCTGCTGGGGATAGACGACGCTCTGGCCTATGCTGAAACTGTTCTTCCCACTCTTGGCTTCCATGGGCAAATTCTACTCCCTGGGAGAGGATTCCACAAGCTATTTCCTACCGACAACGATAGATGTCAGGAGGTGCAGACGCCTCTTCCCCTCTTCCTGCCATCAATTCTACCATAGGTTTATGCTCACCGCACGAGTTGCAAGCCCCTCTGCCCTCACTTATAATTGCCTCTCATGAGAAACGCATCCAGAAAGGCCGGTGTGCTGCTGCACCCGACAAGTCTCCCCTCGAAGTGGGGAATAGGTGATCTTGGTGAGAATGCCTACGCCTTCGTCGACAAGCTGGAGAAGGCCCACGTCAGGCTCTGGCAGGTCCTCCCGCTCGGTCCGACAGGCTTCGGCGACAGTCCATACGCCTCCCGCTCGACATTCGCGGGCAACGAGCTCCTGATCAGTCTCGACAAGCTCTATGAGGAGGGCTGGCTCGAGCTCGTCGACATCCTCAAGCCCCAGGTCGAGGAGAGGGAGCGCGTCGACTACGGCCAGGCCAGGGAAGTCAAGACTCCGTTGCTGAGGAAGGCGGCGAAGGCCTTCCTGGCCGAGCCTGCCGAGGACTATGCCTCCTTCTGCGCCGAGCATGCCTGGTGGCTCGACGACTACGCCCTCTACCAGGTCCTGTGCGACTGGTACGGCGACTCGCGGTGGTTCAGCGTCTGGGACGAGGACCTGAGGAGGAGGGAGCCCTCCGCCCTCGCCAAGGCCAGGGCCGAGCACGCCGAAGAGATCGAGCTGTACAAGGTCTACCAGTACTTCTTCTTCCATCAGTGGCTTGAGCTCAAGGGCTATGCCAATGAGAGGGACATTGAGATCATAGGCGACATCCCCATCTTCGTCGCGCCCGACTCGGTCGACGCCTGGACGAACACGAGGCTTCTGAAGATAGACGATGAGGGTCATCAGGAGGCTTCCTCAGGCGTTCCGCCTGACGCCTTCTCGGCCACGGGCCAGCTGTGGGGCAACCCGCTGTACAGATGGGCCGAGCATGAGAAGGACGGCTTCAGCTGGTGGGTCAGCCGCCTGAGGGAGACGCTGAAGATGTGCGACATTGTGCGCATCGACCATTTCAGGGGCTTTGCCGCCTGCTGGGAGGTCCCCGCTGGAGAGGATACTGCCATGAACGGAAAGTGGGTCGCCAGCCCCGGCCAGAAGCTGCTCGACGCCTTCCGCAAGGCCCTTGGTGACGATCTGCCGATCATCGCCGAGGATCTGGGCGTCATCACGCCGGACGTGGAGAAGCTCAGGGACGACAACGGCCTGCCCGGAATGAAGATCCTCCAGTTCGCCTTCTCGGCTGCGGATGACGGCGAGATCGACGCGACGAACGCCTACCTGCCGCACAATGTCGACGAGAGGAGCGTCATCTACACCGGCACGCACGACAACGACACGACGCTGGGCTGGTACCTCAGCCTGGACGACGGAATGAAGGACATCGTGCGCCGCTACTTCGAGTGCTCGGACGAGGACATCGTCTACCGTCTGATCAGGGCGGCCCTCTCCTCGCGCTCGCGCTATGCGGTCATCCCCGCCCAGGACGTCATGGCCCTGGGCACTGAGGCCAGGATGAACGTCCCCTCCACATGCGGGACCTCGAACTGGTCCTGGAAGATGAGCCAGGGCATGCTCGAGGACGACAACTTCGGCCGTCTCAAGTACTACATAAGGATGTACGACCGTTGAACATCATACTCTTCGACGAGGGTCAGCGCTTCTTTCCCGCAGCTGACGAGCGCTGCCGCCACATAGGCTCCGTCCTCCACATGAGTGTGGGGGACAGCTTCCTGGCCGGCGAGTACAAGGGCTGGAGGGGGCGCGCGACGATCACATCGGCTGACGGGGAGGGCATCGCCTTCGACTTCGTCCCCGAGCGCTTTGACGGCGCCCTCCATCCGCTGACCGTCATCCTGGCCTCGGTGCGCCCCATATGCATGAAGCGCATCTTGCGCGAGCTCGTCTCGCTTGGCGTCGGCCGGCTCATCGTCAGCGGCAGCGACCTGGGTGAGAAGAGCTACAGGGGCGCGACGCTCTACACGAGCGGCGAGTACCTCGAGATCATGAAGAGCGGAGCCATGCAGAGCGGCCACACGGGGCTCAGCGACGTCGTCTTCACCGACGACATGGCCTCAGCCATAAGGGAGGCGGGAAGGGAGGGGGAGCACCTCGTCCTCGACGTCGTGCCCGGTGCCCAGAGCCTGTCGCGCATGGACCTGGCCGGAAGGGAACTGACTCTCGCCATCGGCGGCGAGAGGGGCTGGAGCGCTGGGGAGCGCGCCCTCTTCCAGAAGGAAGGCTACACTCCGGCCAGTCTTGGAGGAAGGATACTCAGGACAGAGACGGCGGCCGTTTCCGCCGTGAGCCTGGCCCTCGCAGGCCAGGGCCTTATCTAGGAGGAATCATGTCACATTGCATCGTAGAGGAGGCCGAGAAGATCCTCGACCAGAGCTTCCCCGTTCTGGACAAGGGCTTCGTCCGCCTCGTCGACTATCTTGGCAGCGACCAGAGGATCGTCCAGAGCGCCCGCGTCAGCTACGGCGAGGGGACGAAGAGCTACCGTCAGGACAAGGGCCTGATCAACTATCTCATGCGCAACGACCACACCTCGCCCTTCGAGCAGGTCGTCTTCACCTTCCATGTGAAGGCGCCCATCTTCGTGGCCAGGCAGTGGGTGCGCCACCGCACGGCCAGGATGAACGAGATCAGCGGCCGCTACTCCGTCATGAGGGACGAGGTCTACCTGCCCGCCGAGGACTCGATCGCATTGCAGAGCGAGGACAACAAGCAGGGAAGGAAGGCAGAGCCTGTCGACAGCGCGACGGCCGAGAAGGTCCGCACAATCCTTTCTGACAACGCGAAGGCGACCTTCGAAGCCTACCATGAGCTGCTGGACATGGGCATCGCCAGGGAGATCAGCCGCATCAACCTGCCCCTGTCCGTCTATACCGAGTTCTACTGGCAGATCGACTTGCACAACCTCTTCCACTTCCTCCAGTTGCGTCTCGACGGCCACGCCCAGGCCGAGATCCGCGCCTATGCCCAGACGATGTTCGACATCGCGTGCAAGGTCTGCCCCATTGCATGCGAGGCCTTCGAGAACCACCGCCTCCATGGGCGGAGCTTCAGCGCCCGTGAGGTCGAGGCCATCAGGGCCCTCGCCGAGGGAGGGGAGAATCCTCTGGAGGGGCGCGAGAGGGAGATCTTCCTGGAGAAGCTGAAATGATTCCTGCCTCAGAGCGCGCCTTCTTCATCGGCCACGAGTCGGCACTCCCGATCTACGAGAGGCTGAGGGAAGCCGTATGCGCGCTCGACGAGGGGATTGAGGTGAGGGTCGGCAGGAGCCAGCTCTCCTTCTATGGCCGCCACATGTTCGCGGCCGTCTCCTTCCTCAAGGCGAGGAAGGCGGCTGACCGTCCTCCCGTCTACCTGACGCTGACGGTCGGCCTGCCGTTCAGGCTGGACACGCCACGCGTCGATGTCGCGACTGAGCCATATCCTGGACGGTGGACGCATCACCTGACGCTCTCGCTCGAGGCTGATGTCGACGAGGAGCTCATGGCCTGGGTCGCCGAGGCCTACGATTTCAGCGAGGCCAAGCGTTGAGGGACGCACTCGGCTTCCTCTCTCTGCTCTCGTCGGTCCACGGCACGCCTCCCTGGTGGTCTGAGGACCCTTACCGTGTCATGGTCGAGGCCGTCCTCGTGCAGAACACGGCCTGGGAGAATGTGCTTAGGACGAGGGAAGGTATCGGGGACAGGCTTTCGCCGCAGTGGGTCGAGTCGCTTGACGACGTGCAGCTGGAGGAAGCCATCCGCTCATGCGGCTTCCAGAAGGCCAAGGCGCGCACGATCAGGGCGCTCACCGCCTGGTGGCGCAGCTTCGCCTTCGACCGCGATGCCGTCATGGCCATTGGTGCACAGGATCTGACCAGTCAGCTCCAGAGCATCAAAGGGGTGGGGATGGAGACCGCCTCAGTCATCGCGCTGTACGCATTCCACAAACCTGTCATGGTCGTCGATGCGTACACGAGGAGGATTCTCTCCCGTTTCGGCTACAGCTTCGATGACGATGATTCGATACGCAGCTTCTTCTGTTCTTCGCTCGGCTTCATGGAACTTGGAGCCCTCCATTGGCTCATCCTTGAGACTGGCAAGGCCTGGTGCCGCGGAAGGCCGCTGTGCGACAGCTGTCCGCTTTGTGGCGGATGCATGAGGAGACTGTGATGGATGTACTCGCAATGCCTTTCGGCAAGATCTACGACCTTCTCGTCCAGAAGGTCGTGCGCAAGTGTGGCGATGGCGCCGACGTCGACAGGGCGACGCTCTGGCTGACAGGCTATGCCAAGGAGGCGCTGGATGAGGCGAAGGCCTCTCCAGTCAGCTACGGCGACTTCTTCCGCCAGGCCCCGGAACCGAATCCTCTGAGGCTGGAGATCGTTGGCAAGGTGTGCGGCGTCTCCGTCGCCGACATCGAGGATGGCCTGTGGCGGGATGTGAGGACGCTCGACCTCATCGTCGACCGCCTGGCCAAGGGCAGGAGGCTGGATGCCATCCTGCCTCACTGATCGGACTTGAAGTCCATGTTCGCATAGATGCTCCACATCCTGTCGTCCGGGAAGTGGCGGTCCATGAAGGCCTCGATGGCGTTCGATGCTTCCATGATGCCCTGCTCGCGCTCTGACCAGCGGTAGACCGCCAGGGCCGAGACGATGCAGTTGAGGACCATGAAGACGAGGAGGATCCAGACGAGGATCTTGCCGATCCTGTTTGGAATCTTGAGGATCCAGACGGACAGGCGAGGGTAGATGGACTTGATCCAGAAGATGCCCAGGAAGCCCCAGAAGATCGAGTAGACGAGGCAGACCCTTCCGTTTATGTTCAGCGGCATGTGTGAGTAGTCCCAGCTGGTGGAGCCGAAGAGCGTCTCCTGCAGCCAGGAGCAGATGTACTCGACGACGCTGCCTGTGAGGAAGCCTCCTATGAAGGAGTAGATCGACGAGCGGTTGCGGAAGCGGTACAGGCAGATGGCGAGCACTGCGGCTCCCACTCCGTAGATGGGACTGAAGGGTCCCCAGACGAGGCCCTGGCGACTCTCGATGTAGCCGTTGCTCACGATGCACCAGAGCGTCTCGACGACGACGCCTACGAAGGATCCGACGAAGAAGACGATGAAGAGCTTGTAGCCGTTCATGCCACGCGCGAAGTGGTCCGTCTTCGCCTCGCGGTAGTCGATCGTGCCGTTTGCCGGAGCACGGCGGATGATGAAGCCCTTCTTGAGGCTGTTGGCCGTGTCCTTGGCCCTGGCCTCGAGCTCGTCCTGGGAAGCGGAGAGGAAACGTGCCTTCTCCTTGGCCTTCTCGGCCTCGTCACGCAGTCTGGCGACCGTCTTGTCGATGTCCTTGTAGAGCTTCTCCTGCTCCTTCTCGCTGAGCGTGTCGATCGTCGCGAGCGACTTGTAGTAGGCGTCAAGCTGGGCGCGCAGCTTCTCCTCGCTGGGGATTGGAATCCATTTCTTCATAGCAATTCAATGATAAGCATGGTCCTTGTCCGCCGTCCACCTTGGTCCTCACTCCCTGAAGTCCCAGATGCCGAATAGCCAGGTGAGCGCCTCGTCGACCCAGCCTGCGAGCTGGGCGTTCGGCGTGCCTACGGACTCGGTCCCGATTGACGAGCCGTGGATGCCGCTCGGGTAGATGTGCATGCTGAAGGGCACCTTGGCCTTCGAGAGGGCCATGGCGAAGAGGAGGCTGTTCTCGACAGGCACCGTCGCATCGTCTGCCGTGTGGAAGATGAAGGTGGGAGGCGTCTGGGCGTCGACCTGGTCCTCCAGACTGTACATGGATCGCTCTTCACCACTCTGGCACAGCTTGTCGAAGGAGCCGCGGTGGGCGAACTGTCCGCTTGTTATCACAGGGTAGCCCAGGAGCATGGCCTTGAGATGCCGTCCCTTGCGCAGCGTGCCGTAGCTCGCCGCCAGGTGGGCTCCGGCAGAGAAGCCCAGGATGGCCATCCTGTCCTTGTCGATTGCCAGCTCATCGGCCCTTTCCACCAGCGTGTCGACAAGCTGTGTGATGGTGTCGAGCGGACGCTCTGACGCAATCGCGTCACCCACAGGGTAGTGGAGGACGAAGCATGCGACGCTGTGGGCGAGGAAGCGCAAGGCCACCGGCTCGCCCTCGCGTGGGGAGACGTGGTTGTAGCCGCCTCCGGGGACGATGATGAGGGCCGGGCTGGGACGGTCCGTGAGCCGGCCTGGAAGATAGGCGTCCACAGGGCAGGAGAGGGCGCCGACGGTGAATGTCTCGAGTCTCATGAGCCCATTCTAGGCCGGAGTGCGGTTGACGAAAAGGTCTTTTCACCAGATATTTCCATCCAGAATGAGTGCGAAAGACCAGGCCCACGCCCTCCCGGAGTCTCCGGGAATCTACATGATGAAGAACAGTGACGACAAGGTCATATACGTGGGCAAGGCGAAGAACCTCCGCCGGCGCGTCTCGAGCTACTTCCTTCCCAACCGCGACGCCAAGACGGCTGCCCTCGTCCAGAAGATCGACCACATCGACTACATCATGACGGGCAACGAGTACGAGGCCCTCGTCCTCGAGAACAACCTTATCAAGCAGTACAAGCCCCACTACAACATCCTGCTCAAGGACGGCAAGAGCTATCCGATGATCAGGATCACGGGAGAGAAGTATCCACGCGTCTTCAAGACGAGGAGAATCGTCGACGACGGCTCCACATACTACGGCCCCTTCGCCGCCACAGGAGACCTCGAGACCTTCCTCGACCTGATCCGCCAGACCTATCCGCTGCGCCTGTGCTCAGGACCACTCGAGCGCCACAGGAGTCCCTGCCTCTACCACCACATCCACAAGTGCTGCGCACCGTGCATAGGGGCTGTCGACGAGAAGGAGTACAAGGCCTACATCGACGAGATCCGCGACCTGCTTTCAGGCAACGACATGAGGACGCGCGAGCGCCTCGAGAAGGAGATGAGGCAGGATGCGAAGGAGCTGCGCTTCGAGCAGGCGGCCAGGAAGCGGGACCTGATCAAGGCCATCGACAACGTGGGCAAGGGGCAGAGCGTGGAGCAGGCCCTCTCGAACGACAGCCGCGACTACGCCGCAGTCGCCCTGCGCGGCAATCTGTGCACCGTCGCCATCATGCAATTGCGTGACGGCCGGCTCGTCGGCAAGGCCCTGTACCGCGCCGAGACGATGGCCGACGAGACGGAGGCGCTGCTGTCCTTCCTCATCCAGTACTACAGCGACGGTGCGAACCTGCCTCAGGAACTCTACGTCAACCAGGAGATCGACGCCAGCCTGATCTCGGACTACTTCCGCAAGGAGCTCGGCGTGCCGCTGTACATCGGCTTCCCGAAGGACGGGAAGCACTACCGCATCCTGCGCATGGCAGAGGTCAACGCAGGTGAGGATGTCGACAAGAGGCTGGGAAGGATCGACAACTCGCCATCGCTCGAGCGTCTGGCAGAGCTCATCGGCCTGGACAAGGCTCCCGTCTACATCGAAGGCTTCGACATCGCGCAGCTGGCGGGAAAGTACACGACGGCCAGCTGCATCGTCTTCCGCGGCGGAAATCCGAGCGTGAAGGAGTACCGCCGCTTCAACATGAAGACCCTGGATGGCCGCATCGACGACTTCCAGTCGATGCGTGAGGCCGTGAGCCGCCGCTACAGCCGGCTGTACAACGAGGAGAAGCCAATGCCCGACCTCATCATGGTCGACGGCGGCAAGGGACAGGTCCACGTGGCCGTCGACGAGCTTGAGGCCCTTGGACTCGACTACATCCCGGTCGTCGGACTGGCAGAGCGCAACGAGGAGATCGTCTTTCCAGACGACAGGCCGAACCTCGTCCTCGACAAGGCCGATCCGGCATTGCGCATCCTGATCGCGCTGAGAGACGAGTGCCATCGCTTCGCGACCAGCGCCAACCAGCGGATGCGCAGCAGGGACGCCGGCTTCGCGCTGCTGCGCTCCATAGACGGCGTCGGCCAGAAGAGGGCGGAGCGGATCATGAAGGAGTGCGGCTCGATCGAAGGCGTGCTGGCCCTCGACGCCCATGACTTCGCGAAGAAGTGCTCCATCCCGCTGACTGTGGCCGAGAGGATATTGCATCAGCTGGCCTTGTGATGCACTCCGGCCACGCTTCCATCCTTGGCTGAGGCATTCCGATTCCCCCAGACGGCTGGAAAACACCCGAAATGTGCGAAAAAGCTGAAAGTGGAGCAACATTCCGCTTGTAGAGGATGCTAGACTGTGCATGATGGACTTCAAGAACACGCTCTACACATCCATGCGCTTCGACTTCCTCTATGTCGGGCGCTACAACTTCCAGAAAGGCTGGGTCTATCCTGAGAGCTACATCCCATATTGCATGGTCCGGCTGATCGAGAAGGGCAGGGGCCTCTTCATCATAGACGGAGAGGAGTTCGAGGTCACCGAGGGCCAGGTCGTATACATTCCGCAAGGGTGCAGACTCTTCTGCGAGACCAGCTCCGAGGATTTCCAGTTCATCTCGATCCGCTTCCGTCTTCGTGCCCAGCTGGATGCGAGCGACTTCCTCGCCGACTACTACCACATAAAGAGGGTGACCGATACTGGCGGGGATGAGCTCATCAGCACTTATTTCTGCCAGGTCATTTCATTTGCCAGGGAAGGAGGGCCTTCAAAGGTCTTCCGGATCAGGGGAAATCTGGAACTCATAATCGCCTGGCTGTGCGAGCATGGCGGCAATGACGAGACATGCTTGGACGATGAGGGGCAGTCTGAGGCCTTCTCTGCGGAGGAGGTCGTGAGACGGGCTGAACTTGTGAGCAGCCGCACACAGGATCCGAGGATCAATGCCTTGACGGAGTACATACTTGCCCATCTTGACGAGGACCTGAGCTGCAGCCAGCTTGCCGCTATGGTTGGCCTGAGCGAGTCGTCATTGCGCCGGCTCTTCAAGAAGCATACGGGAAAGAGCCCTGTCGACTACATCACGGAGTCGCGACTGACTGTCGCTGCAAGACGACTTCTCGTCTCGAACGAGCACATTGCGCAGATCGCCTATTCCGTTGGAATAGGGGATGCGAACTACTTCAGCAGGCTCTTCCGTGAGAACTTCGGAGTTTCTCCTCAGGAGTACCGGCGAAGCGCTGAATAGTACCTAAAAATCCGCTAATTCCTAAGCGTTTTCTCCTATTATTAGGCGAATCCTATTCTTGTGCACTTCGCGGAACAGCGGGTTATCCTGAGAATGCAAAAGGAAAAAACGGAGGTAAATTTGATGAAGAAACTCTCAATTGTTGCCCTCATGCTGCTGTTGTCGCTCTCTCTGGTTTTCGCCAACGGTTCAGCTGAATCGACACAGTCTTCCGATGGGGAACTGAATGGAACAATCACTTTCTGGCACTCGTTCACACAGGGCAAGAGGATGGAGGCGACCGGAGGAACGTCGGTGGCTCTTACATGTATGCCAAGGATATCGTATGCCATGACGGCTGGAATCCGTCTGTTCCAGATGTCTTCTAGGCTAAAGTGGTATGAAAACAATCCGCTCTGAATGAAGAAAATACTATTGTAAACCCAGTTTTCATGATATGATTGCATCAGGATGAGCAGAGGCAAGAGCTACATGATGACACAGCTGGACGGGAACAACCATTCGGTGTTCAGCCTGCACTACCATCTCGTCATCACGGTCAAATACAGGAGAGAAGTCATCACCGACATCATATCGGAGTATCTCAAGCACATCTTCTGCTAC
>JADIMU010000016.1 GCA_017694495.1 Candidatus Aphodenecus pullistercoris | reverse complement strand
CCTCCTCGAAGGCCTGGGGGCCGAGCCTGCGCCTTGGCAAGGTCAGCGTCGCGACGCCACGCGCCTGGGCCCGCTCTATTGCATGGCAGCCCTTCCGGTCGGCGACGACCAGGGCGATGTGGGCGCTCGTGATGAGGCCGGACTCCTCGGCCCTCAGCAGGGCCTCAAGGTTCGTTCCGCCTCCGGAGACGAGGACTGCGACAGGAAGCCTTTCCTTCAGCATGGTCTTTTCCTCTTCACACATGCCACAGATGATAGCATCACGATGGGCTGAGGACCAGAGCTCATACGAGCTCCACGCCCCTGTCCCCGCGCTCGATGCGGCCGACCACGTAGGAGTCGGGTACGGCCTTCCTCGCCTCCTCGAGGGAGGAGGGCGGGATGATGGCGACCATGCCGACGCCCATGTTGAAGGTGTTGTACATGTCGCGCTCGGGAATCGAGCCTTCCTCCTGGATCAGATGGAAGACTTCGGGAGTCCTGAGCGAAGCCTTCTCGATTACGGCCATGCACCCTTCGCCAAGGGCGCGCGGGATGTTCTCGTAGAAGCCGCCTCCCGTTATGTGGGCGAGGGAGTGGACTGTGGTGCTCTCGACCATGTCGAGGACGGCTCGCACATAGATGCGCGTCGGCTCGAGCAGGGCCTCGCCCAGCGTCCTTCCGTCGCTCAGCTTCCGGGCAAGCTTCTCCGGCTTCGCATCGATGTCGAAGACGCGGCGCACCAGCGAGAAGCCGTTGGAGTGGACGCCGGATGAGGGCAGGGCGAGGACGAGGTCTCCTTCCTCGACGCGGGACCTGTCCAGCATGCGATCCCGTCTGACGATGCCTACGCTGAAGCCTGCCAGGTCGTACTCGTCCTCAGGGTAGAAGCCGGGCATCTCGGCCGTCTCGCCTCCCACGAGGGGACAGCCGGCCTCGACGCAGCCGTCGGCCACGCCCTTGACGATCGAGGCGATCTTCTCAGGCACATTCCTGCCGCATGCGATGTAGTCCAGGAAGAGCAGCGGGCGGGCTCCTGTGCATATGATGTCGTTGACGCACATCGCGACGCAGTCCCGGCCTACGGTGTCGTGCCTGTCCATGGCGAAGGCGAGCTTCAGCTTCGTGCCGACGCCGTCCGTACCACTGACCAGGACGTCACCGTCCTCGCCCGCGATGCTGACGCAGCCTCCGAAGCCTCCGATGTCGTCCAGACTGGAGGTCGTGCGCGTGCGCTGCACATGCTCCTTCATCAGGTCGACGGCCCTGTATCCGGCCGTGATGTCGACGCCGCTCGCCTTGTAGCTCTCGCTGTAGCTCCTGTTCATTTGTCTTTCCTCTTGAGGGGGTGGGAATACTTGTCCTTGTCGCTGTGGACAGGTGGTGGTGTCGGGTAGTCGTGGCTGAAGCACGCCGTGCAGAAGCCGTGGTCTCCGTCCTCTGTGAGCCTTACGACGTTCTCGACGCTGAGGAAGCCCAGGGAGTCTACGTCCAGCAGCCTCTTCATCTCCTCGTCGCTGTACTTGTAGGCGAAGAGGTTCTCGGAAGAGTCGATGTCGGTGCCGAAGTAGCAAGGGTAGAGGAACTTCGGGGCCGAGGAGCGGAAGTGGACCTCCTTCGCTCCGGCCTCGCGCAGCAGGCGCACGATCCTGATCGATGTCGTGCCGCGCACGATCGAGTCGTCGATCAGGACGACGCGCTTGCCCCTGACGGCCGAGCGGATCGGGTTGAGCTTGATCCTCACATCGTTCTCACGGGTCTTCTGGCTGGGCTGGATGAAGGTCCGGCCTATGTACTTGTTCTTGATGAAGCCGGTCGTGTAGGGGATGCCCGACTGCCTGGAGAAGCCCATTGCGGCCTCGATGCCTGAGTCGGGGACTCCGATGACGATGTCGGCCTGGGCCGGATGCTCCAGCGCCAGGAAGGCTCCCGCCCTCTGGCGTGCCACCTGGATGGAGTGGCCGTCCATGATGGAGTCGGGACGGGCGAAGTAGATCAGCTCGAAGACGCAAAGGTGCTTCTTCTCCTTGCCGCAGTGGCTCCTGTCGCTCGTCAGCTGGCCGTCGGCTATGGTGACGATCTCGCCCGGCTCGATGTCGCGGATGAAGGCCGCTCCGATGGCGTCGAGGGCGCAGGTCTCGCTGGAGACCACGTAGCCGCCCTCATATGAGCCGATGCACAGAGGCCTGAAGCCCCAGGGGTCGCGGGCGGCGATCAGCTTCTGGGCGCTCATGACGACCAGGGAGTAGGCGCCCCTGATTTCGTCCATCGTCTGGGAGACCGCCTCCTCGAGCCTGTCCGTCGTGAGGCGCTTGCGGGTGATCATGTAGGCGATGACCTCGCTGTCGCTCGTCGTATGGAAGATGCATCCATCCATCTCGAGGCCTTCGCGCAGCTCGTAGTCGTTGGTCAGGTTTCCGTTGTGGGCCAGCGCCATGCGTCCCTTGAGGTGGTTGATCACCAGGGGCTGGACGTTCAGGCGTGGATTGTTGCCCGTCGTTCCGTAGCGCACATGGCCGAGGGCCATCTGTCCCTCGCTCAGGCTGGCAAGGACGGATGGAGTGAAGATGTCTCCAACCAGCCCAGCATCCTTGTGCGCCGTTATGACGCCGTCGCTGCACACTGCGATGCCTGCGCCTTCCTGGCCCCTGTGCTGGAGGGCATAGAGGCCGTAGTAGGCGAGCTTCGCGACATCGCACCTGTGGGGGAGGGAGAGTGCGAAGATGCCGCACTCCTCATGGATGCCGCCGCTCATCTGCCGTCCCCGAAGACGCGCCTCATCATCTCCTGATAGGCGCCTTCGATGTCGCCAAGGTCCCGTCTGAAGCGGTCCTTGTCGAGCTTCTCCTTGGTCGCGCTGTCCCAGAAGCGGCATGTGTCGGGGCTGATCTCGTCGGCCAGGACGAGCCTGCCGTCCGCCGTGATGCCGAACTCGAGCTTGAAGTCGATCAGGTCGATTCCGATGCCCTTGAAGTAGTCGACTAGCCAGTCGTCGATCCTCAGCGCATAGTCCTTGATCTGCTCGAGCGTCGCATCGTCGCACCAGCCCATGGCGCGGATGTGGTAGTCGTTCACCATGGGGTCTCCCAGCTCGTCATCCTTGTAGCAGAACTCGAGCACTGGGCACTTGAGCGGACTGCCTTCGCTCTTGCCCACACGCTTGGCCAGCGAGCCTGCGACGACGTTGCGGACGATGACTTCGAGGGGGACGATACTGACCTTGCGCACGAGCGTGTCCGTGTCGCTGAGCTGCTCGACGAAGTGGGTGGGGATGCCCGCCTCCTTCTCCAGAAGGGCCATGAGGTGGTTGGTCATCATGTTGTTGACCACTCCCTTGCCCCTGATCGTGCCCTTCTTGAGTCCGTTGAAGGCTGTAGCGTCATCCTTGTACGACACGATGCAAAGTGTCGGATCGTCAGTCTCGTAGACCTTCTTGGCCTTTCCTTCGTAAAGCTGTCTGCCTCTAGTCGCCATAACTCAATTCCTCTCCTATAGCCTTGTCCTTCTCCTGGACAGTCTTCCTCATTTCCTGCCTGTCGGCCTCAAGCCTCGCCGCCAGCTCCCGGTCGCCGATGGCGAGGATCTGGCATGCGAAGATGGCCGCGTTCACAGCTCCGTCTATGGCCATGGAGGCCACAGGGACTCCGGGTGGCATCTGCACTGTCGACAGGAGGGCGTCCAGTCCTCCCAGGTCGCTTCCCTTGCACGGGATGCCGATGACTGGCAATGTGGTCCTGCTCGCGATGACGCCGCCAAGGTGGGCGGCCTTGCCTGCTATCGTGATGATGGCGCCGATGCCTTCATCCGCCGCGCCCTGGGCGAAGGCTATGGCCTCATCAGGTGTCCTGTGGGCGCTGATGACGCGCACGACATGGGCTACGCCGAGCGCCTTGAGCTTGTCGGCGGCCTTCTTTGCAAGGGGCAGGTCGGAATCGCTTCCCATTATGATTGCGACTTTCTTCAACTTTCTTTCCTCACCTTGTTGCGATTTTCCGGGATGGGCACAACGTATCCCAAAGATTGAGCCTTGTTCAAGCATGATGTTGTTGCGTTTTTGTTGCGTTTCAAGAATTTGGCAAAAACCATAAAGCACCTGTTGACATTGTTTCCACCTTCTGGTATGTTCACAAGAGCATTCGACGCAGGGTAGAGCAGTTGGCAGCTCATCGGGCTCATAACCCGGGGGTCGTAGGTTCGAGTCCTACCCCTGCTAAGCCAGAAGACACGATTTGCAATGGAAACCTTGCAAATCGTGTTTCTTTTTAGGGTTTTGCTTGACCATGCAAAGGCTCGTATGCATGGATTTGGTAACAATTTGGTAACAATTCGGTAACAACCTACATGGCCAGATTCAGGTCGAAGTATTCGGCCAGCTGAGGCACGAACCTCTGAAGCTCCGCAATGAGCACATTGTGCTTGGGCGGCAGATAGAACGGGTCTCCGGAAACTTCCATGTTGGTCACAGGGCACCAGTTCACGAAGTAGGCTCCACCTTGGAAATCGTGGTTGTCATAGAATGCACCGTACATGACGTGTCCTCGGGCTACATCCTGATACAACTTGTATCCTGACCAGTCCGGTTTATGCCCGTTCTCCTCATCAAGTGAGAGCAGGGGATGTCTCACTTCGTTTGTCGTCATCCGATGACAAGGGAAAGCTCTGAAGGATTCATCGTATGAGAACATCGTCTGACCTGCACTGCAGATTCCGCCTCTGCGATTGAGCAGACCCACGGCAATCCTTTTGCGGGTGTGTATGCTGTAATCGTTCAGCAATGGAGTCTCAAGAATGAGCTTCACTGCGTTGTACAGTTCCTTCAGGAATATATCGATGTCCTCATCCGTGATGTCATCCTCGAAGACAATCTGAGCGAAGTTGTTCCTGAACACATTCTCAAGCATGTTAATATCGTTTCTGTAGACTGGATTCTCCAATGCCATCTGCAGAAACCACTCGACGATGCGCGAGAAGTTCTTGTAGTTGTTCTTGGCAATGGCACCATGGATAGTATACGGAATGCCATTCTCCTTGCAGAGCTCGATGTTGTGCATGATCTGCTGGAAATGTCCGTTGCCTGCATGGTCCTTTCTGCAGGCATCGTTG
This sequence comes from Candidatus Aphodenecus pullistercoris, assembly GCA_017694495.1. GTDB lineage: Bacteria > Spirochaetota > Spirochaetia > Sphaerochaetales > Sphaerochaetaceae > Bullifex > Bullifex pullistercoris. The sequence goes on along the minus strand of JADIMU010000016.1, from coordinate 110,930 downwards.
ATGTCTTCTGGTCCATCAAGGCTTATCTGCAGACCGATGTGATACCTCTTCAATATAGGGATGATGCCTTCCAGTGCGACGCCATTTGTTATGAGATTGCTGCAGATGGAATGAGTGAGCTTCCGCTTGTATTCATCATCCCACTTCGGATTGTGAGTGATCCACTCTACCGCGTCCTCGATGAACTTCATGTTGAGAGTAGGTTCCCCGCCAAAGATGTAGAAGCTTTCGAATGGCAGCACTCCGTCCCCAAGATGTTTTCTGAACTCGGTGAAGTCCAGCGATTTCCCGTTCTTATGCTTCTCAAAGCAGTATGAGCAATTGAGGTTGCACTTCTGCGTCACCAGTATCTCGGCTGTCCTGCTTGGCAAAATTTCCTTCATCTTCTACCTCCTCTGAGTGCGTCCTCGACGAGATGCAGCCATTCCGGCGTCACTGCGGGACTTCCTGTCGCAAGATGATTCTGTACAGGCGTTGCCAGACTGAAGCCGTCTCCACTCACCGGCAACTTCGTGTCATAGAATTTGCGGACCTGCGCAATCTCGTTTTGTGTGGCAGGCATATCTGAAAACACGACACGAGTCTCTGCATAACCATGGTTGTAGAAGCGGATGTCGTCTTTCGACAGGAGCACTTCCTTCCGAAATCCGCTTCTGTAATAGTCAAACTTGTACATCCTCCCAGTCGATGGAGACTTCTCTGTTCTGGCAAACAGGTTCGCTGAAATGAATCTGCACTGGTAGAGGAGTGTAGAGAGTTCTGATATGGACAACGCATCTGCAAGCTCCGAGTAATTCCAATCTGCATGCACGACGCACCAGAATGGGTCTACAATGAAACCCTCGCTGTATCTTGAGATTATCGTGTCCGTGTGTTCAATTCTTGTGAAGACATAGCCGTATGTCGTCATCTGGAAATCCTTGAAGTTCTGCGAATCGAGCCGGTTGATCATGTTGATCAAGCCTTCTGCCGGGTTGTAGTCGTCGCATATGATGCCGACTGCACACCGGTCGACAGGATGGAATGCATCAAGCATGGGCTTGGATATTGCCCCGCAGCTCATCAGGAGGATCATGAATGGTCTCATATGCGGGTTGATGGACAACGCCGCACGCACTTCGTCTGCACTACGAACTACGATGGCGACTTTCTCCACGGCATCAAGGGAATAGGGGGCATTCTCGTCGTAGGCAATGAGGAAATCCTCGATAGTCGTTATCACAAGCCCAGCTCCCGCAATGTATGTCGATGGGTTTGAAAGATCCTTGATCGAGTATCTTCTTCGGAAGAAGAAATCATCAGAAAGTTTCAACATCATGGGTGTCTCCTTTATCTATTTCGCAAATTCCTTGCAGACTGAATTGCATGTGCACATGTTTTGACACGAACAAACGTAAGAGGGTACGCTTGTATCGATTTGACAAACATTGTTGCAAGTGCATGGATATGTGTATGGGTTGCAGGTACAATTCGAACCGCACCATACGTTTTCGCAGGAGCAATGAGCTGGGCATGATCCAATGATTACGAATGAGCAGTTATCAGAATTGCAGGAACATGTGTATGTAATCTCTCGGCAATATTTGTACCCGTCGCAGGAACATATCTGCTGTCGCATCGTATTGCATGTACAGGCCCAATACCCATCTGATTGGTGTGTCTGGGTGTAGGCATTGCATTTGCACATCGCCGCCATGTTGTCAACGTCCTTCTCAAGGAGGTTGTACTGGCTGGCATATGCACGTTTGCCCTTTGCCAGAACCTCTTCCTGAGGATTGATGATGACGTTTCTCAGGTCACGGCCATCCCAGACCGATGGTGTTCCACTCACGTCCGTACGCACCGAACATTTTACTATGTCCGTGTATCCAGCACGGTATATCTTGGCGATCTCAATCCGGTTGAGGTTGACGGCATTGATGGCGTCATACCCTATGGGCTCATGCTGGTCCACCTTTGAGACTCTGCCGGAATAGCCACGCCTTGCTGCCTCTGCATTTATCTTGTCGATGAGGGCATTAATCTGCGCAGCTGTTATCCTGTCTCCCTTGTTTACTGACATGGTTATGTCCTCTCAATTCCAGACAGCATCTTCTATTCCTGCAGATGCAGATAGTCGGCCGGATGAATTCTTTGTCAGAGTGATTCCGTTTATCTGGACCTGTTCATCGGCGACAATGGCCTTTCCCTGAATCTTCGTCGTCCCCTTGATAATCGAGGCCTCGACTTCTTCCACCAATAGTTTCTTGGCGTATATGAAGTTGAATTTCTTCGTGCTGGACCCGATATCTGCTGTGACGTTGTCTTCAGGAAGAATGTCAGTCGTCACCCTTGTGAATATTTCATCAAGCAGTTCGTCGAGGTTTATGTCCTCCTTGACTTCACCTGCACCGAACTTGACGGTGATGCATTCACCGGTGGTCATGGGATAGCAGCGTAATCCTTCTGAATCGACAATGACTATGATGTTCGAGATTTCATTTGTGGCCATGTTTACTCCTAGATGTCCAGCTCGCAGAGCCGGTTGATGACCGCTTGAAGGCTTGTCTGGTGAAGGGTGACATCCTCAGCATACAGGGCAAGGGTCACATCCCTGTACTCGAGCAGTCTGTCACAATCGGCAGCCGGGAGCGTATACAGGTCCAGTTCTTCGCTGTATCCCCAATCCAGCCCTTGGGGAAACTCCGGGACAGAGGGGAGAGGCGGCAGGTTGGCCAGCATCATCGTAGCCGTGCCGGGCGCCGTCGTCCTTCCCTGCTCCTGTGCAATCAGGGCCTCCGTGACTTCAGGGCTACTTGCGCAACCTATCAAGACGCTCAGAAGCGGAATCAGGAGGAACATTGCCTTCCCTGATTTCCTGTTTCCTTTCCTCAGTCTTCCTGCTGTTCTCATTCCTTTCATCAGCCATCTCCTTGACAACTGTCTTGGTCGTCCTTGTCTGAGCCTTGATCAGGCCGTCCTGCATTTCCATCGCCTTCTCTGCATTCTTACGTCTGTCTCGCTGTCTCAGGCCGAATATGAGACCGGCCAAGCCTGTAACCACGCTGATGACGATGGAGATGATTGCTGTGATGTTCACGATTTCTCAACCCTCTTCTTCAATGCCTTGTGGATGACTTCCTGTCCGACGACCTTCTGCGTGCACCAGACGATGACGCTATAGCTGATTCCTTGGGCAACAGTGCTGCAGATTTCGAGTGAGATGCCGATGAAGGTTGCCAGTACGGTAGACAGTCCAAAGGCCAGCAGCATGATGGTCATATCCCTCAGGTCATCACTGCTCCATTCCTTGGCGAGGAAGGGAAGCTTCTTCACCAGCTCCACGATGACGGCCACTATGGCTGATACCACGACGACGAATGTCCAGTTGATCATTGCCTTTCCTCCTGCTTGTTGTAGATGCTTGCGGTGTTGTCGAATGAATGGAGGGAGTGGCGTGCCTGACCAAGCAGGAACAGGTTTATCCTCCTGTCCATCTCCTCCGATTCCCCGTTTATCTTGTGTGTGCGTAGGGCTTGGAAGATTATCTGTTCCGACTGGAGTGCGAGAACCAAGCCCTCGATGATGTATTTCGTATTCTCTTCGACATATGAGTGATATGTGTGGTAGTCATGAATGTTGTCTGTCAGCTCCGAGACCTTCTGGCTCAGCACGCTGATCTGCTTCGCCGTCTCGTCTGCAGATATCCTTTTGGCCGTCATGCGTGACTTCAGATAACCGAAGAAAACGGTTATGACGCTGGAACCGCTTATGGCCGCAATGATGATCTGTGTTATCTGGTCACTTGTGAAGTCCATGTCAACAAGGATGCTATCGAGCTGGCACGTTATTCCACGCCCTTTGTCCTTGAAAGCGGAGGCAGGGTGCTGAAGGTCGGCGCAAGGTATGCCCTCAAACTCTCTGCACTCTGACAGACCTTCTCCAGCGGCAGTTCTCCCGCCATGAACAGGCGGAGCTTCTTGGCCATCCTCTTGTGGGCACGCTTCACGGTGTCCGGCTTCGCCATGAGGCGGTGTGGGCATACGATGTAGCCGCAGAATGTGTCGCGTCCGCGCCATGGTTTGATGTGAGTCTTCTTCTCCGACAGCGTGAGCCTGAGTTTGGTGGTGCACAACTCCGCCAATGCTTCGAGCACGGCCTTCGCCTCAGCCCTTGAGCGAACCAGTATGCGGATGTCGTCCATATAGCGTATGTATAGGTTCTGATGAAGGACGTCCGTCACGAAGTAGTCGATGTAGGAGTTGAGGTAGTTGCCGAAGTCCTGACTAGACAGGAACCCGATTGGGATTCCCTTGTCGGTTGCATCTATGATCTCGTCGAGAATCCAGAGAGTCTCCTTCTCCCTGATGATTCTGCGCAACAAACGTTTGAGCACGTCATGATCAATCGATGCGAAGAAGCTTTTCAGGTCGACAGAGATGACATGGAACTCGCGTCCCCAGCGGCCGATTGCCTTGCGGTACAGCTTCTGCAACCTGAAGCAAGCATCAAGCTGTCCCCTGCCTTTGCGACAGGCATAGGATGCGTCATGGTAGTAGCCGTCAAATACCGGCCTGAGCTGTCTTATGACGGCATGGTGCACGATGCGGTCCGACAGGATTGGGATTGTCAGCTCGCGGTACTTGGGTTCGTAGATACCCTTGTGCACGCATGGATGATGTTTCCACTGGTGATGTCTCAATAGCCAGATGGTGTCCCAGATGTACTGCTCGCGGGTCCGTGCGAAGCGGATGTAAGCGGGTTTGTCCCTCTTGCCTTTGGCAACTTCCTCCCATGCGGCTTCGAAGTTGTCATAGGTGCATATCTTCTCGAAGAATCCTGTCTTGGATTTCGGCATTCTCGAATTTCCTGTTGATGGAACACGCCATTGCCCGGCTTTCGGCAATCTGTAAGCCTACTTGCAGGCAATGGCATTTTGTCTTCTCTTGCGGTCATCCGTCTTTCTATGGAGATGATGGTCATCTTATCCTTGCCACACTCTATAGAAACGAAGCGACCCGAACCGTTGTTGTTCGAGTTCGTCGGCGTCCAGTTGTTGCCGTTGAACTGACCGAAGCTCGCCGTCGCGCCGTTGTTCCAGTACGACCCGCCGATGGCGACCCGGCGCCATAAACACTTCAGACCACGAGCTGGATAGCCTTCAGCCAGCTCCCTAAACTCTTACCAAAATCGGTGCGCAACCAGCTGAAGTACTGCCGCTTGCGCGTCGATATGTTGAAGTTGATTCCCGACCACTTCTTCAAGGCGGCAAGTGCCTCGACAAAGCGCCTGTCCTCGTCCGCCTTCTCGATTCCAGTGATGTTGCCGAAGTCGAGGAACTTGTCCGTTATGGCCTTGAAGGAGTCGAACTGGAAAGAGGCCTCCCGCGCAAGGCTTATCGCCTTGCTGCGGTTGGTCCATTGGATGGCATTTGCCTGCACAAGCCTGTCGGTTATCGAGATGAGGGAATTTATCATGTGCTCTCCGTAGGTGTACCTTATCCAGTTGGGCACACCCTTGTAGTTGAGCAGCACGATGGTGTAGGCCTCGAGCACCTGCAGCTTGCGCAGCAGGCGGAACTCGCTCTCGTCCGTATTCTTCCTTCCATTCTGATTTACCTGATTCATCTCATGCCTCCTGCCTTCTGCTTGTACCTAGCTTTTCTTTCCAGTATTTCCGGTACTCACTTGATTATTGAAACGAAGCGACCCGAACCGATGCTGTACGAGCCCGTCGGCGTCCAGTCGTTGCCGTAGAACTGACCGAAGCTCGCCGTCGCGCCGCCGTTCCAGCACGACCCGCCGAGGGCGACCCGGATGGCGTCAAGCGTGTTGCGCATGTACGTAGTACCGCTTGGAGTGTCGGTCTTGAGCGGGGCAATAAGCAGCAGACGGAAGAGCAGTGGGATGTCTACTCCCTCGCGTGCCGCCATGCTGGCGGTGCTCACTGCTCCATACGGATTGTTGTTCGTCTGACGGAACTGGAAGCTGTTTGCCAACACGAATGTCTTGCTGGCGGCCGCCTCTCCGGGGTCTGCTGTGTAGTCGTAACACATCTTGGCCGTCTCGCCTTCCTCCTCGGAATCACGGGCAACGCGTGTGCCATCCATGAGTGTTGCCTTGTAGGCTTCACTGGTGGCCGTGTTGAGCTCTGCAGCCGTCATCTCAGCCGCGTCGTTGTTGTCGACCGTCAGGATGACACCTCCATCGGTGATGTAGCCGTGAAGGATTTCATATGTCGGCCCCTTGAGCCCCCAGATGCCGAACGGTGTCCCGTCATGGCGCCAAGAGTTGGGGCCACTACCAGTGAGCACGTGGATGTACTGTCCGTTATAGAGGTAGCCGCAAGGCTCTCCCCATTCATCCGTCTTCTGCGCACTGTGACAGTAGTAATCCGCTCCGCGGCATGCAAAGCCCTCTGTCACCGACAGAAGACCAAGATAGGAGAAGATTGCGCGTGTGATGTTGCCTGCGTGCACCCCGCCTTCATAGGTGCCTGCATTGATACGGTCACACTCTGCTGCAAGGCCGTCGTAGGACTCCGTGAAGCCACCACTACCGTAGGCAGGGGGAAGGCCATAGAGGGAGACGTGGTAGTTCTTTCCGTTCACCCTGACATCCTTGTACTTGCCGACGCGGATGCCGCGCACTGCATTGTCACCGACGATGAATGCTGGATGAAGCGCACGGTTGGCCGTACCGGAAGGATAAGAGGGCACATCAAAGTAGGTGTTGCTCCCTCCTGAGAGGTAGTTGAGTGTCGCCTTCTCGTCACACCAGATGTTGACAACGATGTTCGGGCGGCCAAGCTTGTCGAATACGACTTCATTTCTGCCGTCCGACAGGTCGTAGAGCTCACGCGCATAGCATTCGATGAGCGCGAGGTCTTCCTCGTTGGGCACAAGGTCCGTACCCCTAAGTGCGGCATTGGTGATCTGAAGCTCAAGCCAGTCCACCCTGTCCCTGAGTTCCTTTGTGCTATACATCCTGATTCTCCTCCATGAAGGCCTCGGTCATGAGCTTTTCCGGTACATCTTCCACAAAGAGGTCCGGATGAGCTGCCCTGACGTCATTCGCAGCGAAGGCGAGGGCGCTGGCGATTCCCTCGTCTGTACCGGAAAGGGTGACAAAACCTGAGCACAACTCCTGCTTCATTTCTCCTTCGCCCTTGTACCAAGTGATCTCATAGGTGCCCTGAGAGTCTGGCACCTGCTGTGTCGTGTAAGTGAAGACTGCCATGCTGTCACACCTCCGCAATTTCAACTTCACACTTGTAGCCCATGCTGCGGCCATAGAGCTGCACGGGTGTCGAGGCCTCTGCGTCGAACCTGAAGATGACGCGCTGGCCCGGCTCGATGGGGATTCCATCCTCGTAGATGGCAGATTCCGACGACTTTCCGACTTTGATCTGCGCCGGTCCCTTGTTGTAGACGATGAGTCTTGTCCTCCCCGTGGCGACAGCGCTTCCGACTGCCAGAAGCTTGCTTGCGCCATAGGAGAGGGTCAGGGTCGCCGCCTCAGGTGCAATCCCGATATCCACCTCTGCAGGCAGAATCGAGAAACCTTCCCTCAATGTCGCCGACAGCATTGCCATGTCGGCTTCATTGGGGATTGCCGTGAGATTCGAATAGCTCATGCTTCTCCTCCTGTCTCTGTTCCATCATCCTCGGGGACGACTTCGACGGTCTTCAGGAACCGTTTCCCTCGTCTGACGATGACGGATTGCGTGTACAATTTATTCCCGACGGTGACAGTGGGCGCCGATGCCTGACTCGCTGCCGCCTGCGCGTCAGCCACCAGATTCCCGATATCACCTTTGAGTGTCTCGATGTTCGCCTTGGTCTGTTGCACGATGGCCTTGTCCCCGGCGACAACCGTCTTGTCGCTCGTCACCTGAGCGGACAGGGCCTCCACGTTCATCTCGCTCGCCTCGACGGACTGCTTCATCTGCTCTGTTTCATCTCTTGCCTGCAGGGTCTCCGTTCTAAGCTGTTCGACCGTGGCCTTGTCATTGGATATCCGTGTCGCAATCGAATCGATGGTTGCTCTGAGCCCTTTCAGGTAGTTGTAGATGCCGGTGCACTGACGCAGTGCAGACTGAGCCGATATTGCTGCATTCTCTGCATAGCCGACGTATTTCGTTATGTATTCCTGAATGGCGGTTTTGGCGTTCAGGACTTCCGAATGCTTGGCCGTGACATCCTCCTGCCTTTCCGCGACATCCGTCTTGATTGCATTCATGTCCCCGATGTGGCCCTCCGCCACCTCGTTGACGTTGGCTATGGACTGTAGCTCCTGAGCAGCAACACCATCGATGGCCTGCTGATACCTCAATGCGAAGCCGTTGATGTATTCCTGCATCTGTATGAGGATTTCCTCACAGGATTGTTCGGCCTGCACGACAACGGCCTTTGCCTCGACGACTGTCTGATGCATCGTGGCGACTTCTTCATGGTATGTCTCAGTCTGGGCTTCGAGTTCGACCATCCTGTTCTTGAGGCCTTCGACCGCTGTCCTGTATGTCTTGCATGCATTCGAATACTGCTGGGCTCTGAGAGCTGCCTGATCAGCATACCAACAGTATTTCTTGACGAACTCCTCCATGGCCGTCCTGATCTTCTCAGAAGCTGTCTTGAAGCCTTCAGTCTCGTCCCTCAAAGCCTGCGTCTTCTGAGCATGGTACTTTGCAGAGTATTCTCCATCCTTGACAGGACCATCGGTTTTGGAGGCCCAGTCTCGAGCCAACTGCTGCTGTTCGTGGACATCTTCCTGAATCTCTGCAACATCCTCCCAAGGTATGGCTTTCATAGTCACACCATCGGAACCGAAGTAGAGTACGGCATCCTTCCTCTTCTCGATGTTGGGAAGCATGATGTCTGCGTCCTGATCCCAGTCCTCCCATGGATTCTTGAGCGTGTTCTGGAGTGCAAGCTTCATCTCTTGGAGACGCATCGTCATGGTGTCCAGCGCCTCCTCGATCTTCTTCACGTCCACATAGAACCCGTTGTCCATCTCCATGTCCTGAACAACATCTCCCTCCCTTTGGATGAGGATGTATCTGGCCGAGAAGGTGTCCGGGGCCAACAGCGTTATGCTCTGGGCTGTGACGGTGTAGTCGACATTCTCCCGAAGGTCTGTCCTGTTCGATTCATCGTCAATCAGGTACACGTGCAACTCTGCCGTTATCTGGTATGCGAAAGGAATGGCATATATTGCCTGATCCTGATTGAAGTAGTAGCGGATGATTGGTGACTGCGTGCTTACCATCTGCGTCTTGCCTCCTTAATATCTGCCGAGCATTGGCATGAAGCTCTCCTGCTCAATGCTTCTGATGATCTGTTTGATTGTCGAAGTGGGGGCTCCTATCGCTGTTCCGAGCGACAGGGCAATTCCTTCGAGCGCTGACAAAGCCCGCTGTGCGTCCGGTCCATCTTCCGAGCGCAGTGCGGTGATCAGCCTTGCCGCATAGCTCCCCAAGTCCGAGGCGAAAGGAAGGATGTTCTCCTCCATCGTGTAGCTGTCGAACTGGCCTGTGAGGATTGCCGAGGTTATTCCGCTTGCAATTGACCCGACGACTGGGATGGAGTCGACGCCTTGGCTGACTCCCCAGTAGGCAATCTTACCCAGCCTGTCGAGGTCGTCGTCATCGTCGTCGAAACCCTGTTGTACAAGGCCAAGAATCATTCCGGCTCCGATATATCCTACAAGCCTGCCGACAATGCGTTTGACCACTTCGCTGTCATTGCTCCTGTTGCGCCACTGCTGATGCGTATCGGTCGTGACATTGTTGAATACGACATTCATGGATTGCTGGAACTGGAGGAACATCTTCAGCAACGAATTGCTGCTCCTGAAGAGTCTTGCAACCTCCGTCTTGTCCGATACTGGCTGGACTTCATAGACAAGGTCGTCAGCCGCACGGATTGCCGCAGTCTCTGCAGCTTCGGTGTCCATGCCGTCGGCGATGTTCCTGTCAAGCACGTCATAGTACTTGGCCAGCCAGCCGGTTCCGACAGTCATCTTGTCCACCCATTCGAGCCCGGCCATGCCCACTTCGTTGAAGCGGCTCCATGTGCGGGCCAGTCTGCCCCTGCCCTGTCTTCTCGCTTCCTTCTGGATGTCCTCCAGCATGATTGTCGGTGTCCTGCGTTCCATCCTGACTGACCGCTCCGTGATGAAGTTCCATGTGCGGACGGGGTGGGCTATCATCTGGATGCTGCTCTTCAGCATCGAGCCGGTCTTCACCGACCCGAAGAACGGCGCAAGCGATGTTGGAATCTGGACCAAGACACTCGACAGCTTGAATCCGAGATAGGCTGTCGACACAGAGCCACGCAGAAAGTTGATGACACGGGATACATCGTTCCTGACATCGCTGTAGTGCGGGTCTGCAACGTGGGCTATGTAGTCCCTCAGCTCCGTCACCATGGAATCACCAAAGGCTCTCCTGATGACGTCCATCACTTCCCTGTTCGTCTCGAAAGTCGCCCTGAGGTCTGACAGGAGACGACCACCGGCAAGCAGATGTTCCTGCTGCTGCATGGACTCTATCCAGCCGCCGAAGAGATCGAGGTTTGCAGGCATCTGGTTTGCTGGTGCGATTGTCCTCTTCTCTTCAAGAAATCCTTTCTCGATGGACTCGAGGGCCTGCCCTGCGGCCATGCTGAAATCCTTTATCGTTTCGGGCCTGTTCCCTTGGGCATCAAGACGATGCACAAAGAGGTAATGGTTTTCGAGTACAACTGGCTGATTGAAGACGTCGAGCGAGAAGTCGAAGAGGCGTTGGGCATTGTCTTTGCTCCAGAGGTCGTCCCTGATTGCATCAACAATGGATATTGCGCCAGTCTCGTTGATGACGGCTGTCGCACGCTCGAGCGCTGCCTTGTAGCGCATCGTGCCGATGCCTTCTATCTCGTCGTCGCCAAGAATGTGCTGGTTGACACCACCGAAGTCGGCAACACGCCTGTCCGGCTCTTCAGCTGAAATATGACCTTTCTCCTGAGGGGAGATGAGCGAGCCGTATGCCACTGCATCACGGGCCTTCTGGTTGAACTGGCTGAGGTAGATGTAGGCGAGGGCAGAAAGGTTGTAATGCACAGTCCTGTCGCCAAGATTGACCTCGTACTGTTTGTGGTAGAGGATTTCGTCTGCACTTTCCTTGATGCCATTGTCCTTGAGCCACTGTCTGTAGTTCTCCATGGCCTCCTCGAAAGGCTTCATCCTCCGTTGCTCGTTGCGATATTCATTGTCGAGCATCGTACGGACCTGTTCGACAAGAAGGTCATATGCAGTGCCACGCTGGCCATTGCCTCCATCGATGTAGTAGGTGAGCTCCTGCATACGCTTGGTTGCGTAGTAGTTGCCCTGCATCTCGGTTTTCAGTGAGCGTCTACGTTCCGTGCTCTCCGATGTGCCTGTCAGCTCTGGCTCGTCCCTGTACTTGGGATTCGATTTGACGCTTTGCAGGATGTCGTCCCGCAGGGAACGGCGTCTGCTGCGCTTCGCCTCGTCCTTTGCCCTCTGGATGAGGCGGCCTTCCTCCCATACTTCGTCAAGACGGTCCTTGAGCTGCTCGAGCTCCTCTACAGTCCAGTCGTTGAGCGGTTTTGCACCCTCTCCGGAGATACGGTTGTAGAGTCTTGCTCCAAGCCTTGCCTTGAGCTCATCCCTGTCGATGTCGGTGATCTCTCCTGTCTCGATTCCTGCATACAGTTCCCTGAGCTCATTGATGTCAAGTGTTCCGGTTCCTGTTATCGGGTCTTGTGCCCAATCCCTCCGGAAAGCGGGGTCGAGTGCCTGACGGATGTACTGCATCATCGGGGCGACGGTGCGGAAGTCGACGGACCGGGTCCATTTCCTGAAGATGGACCTTGCGAGCTTCATCTTGTAGTCCCTCAGTTTCCTGTATTCACGCTCTTCCTGCTGTCTTTCCTTGAGTCTTGCATTCCTCGCCTCGAGGTTGCGTTTTTCGGTTTCTGCATGGCGCTCTTCTGCAGATATCTGGAGCTCCAGACCATGAACGACGGTGCGCAGGTCTTTCAGTTCCTGTTCAAGGCTGTCGATTGTCTCGGAATCCTGCTCATCCATTTTGCGGATGCGGTTTTCGAGTGACCTGACCTGCCTGTTCTTGGATGCGATGTCGGATTTGAGTGAAGCTATCTTCTCGTTTCTGGCGTCAATCTTCTTCTGGTCTCTGGCGACTTGTGCCCTGATTTCGCGGATTGCATCTCCAATCTGCTTCAGCTGCTTTTCGACATTTCCCTCGAGAGTCTCGCTGCCGTTTGACATCGCCTGCCTTGTGGTCTCGTCGATGCCCTCTGCCTGCCTAGATACTGTTCTGCGTGCTCTTGCACCTGTGGAGCCTCCATCGGCTTCAGGCACATCGATTGCGGGCAGACCTCCCTGTTGCCTTACGGCCATGTCGGGGCGGGCGAGGATTGATGAGAACTGTCGTCTGTAAAGACGTGGACTGGATGTGACCTCTGCCCGGAAGTCCTCGACATCCTCGTCTGAGATGTTCCCTTCTGTCCATCTTGCCGCACTGGCTCCAGTCTCATCATCGTAGGCCTGAGAGGAGTCGATACGATTCTGCTGGTGAGTTCCGTATCGTTTCATCACCTCGCGGATGACAGTATCGTCCTGTAGCGCTTCGACAAGTTGCGAGTCCTTGCTGTCCTCACTTCCGGTGAGGCGTGGGATTCCAATGGTCTCGTCTATCGGAGAATCATCTGTGGATGCTGTATCCTCCCCCTCATTGCTGGCGCCGACTTCTACTCTGCTTCCAGTGTCGCCGATGGTGAATCCGTCCGCGGTGGTTCCGGTTTCAGAATCTATCTTGGAGCCCTTGGCAAGATTGACCGTTTCCGTCGCCTCGATGAGGAGTTTGCTGAGTGATCCCTTGATGACATTCAGTTCGCTGTTCTGCTTGACGACAGCCTCTCTGATTCTGCCTACAAGATAGCTGACGTTGTTGGGTGTGACGGCCTTTGCCTCTGCAAGAAGCTGGGCTCTCCACGCATCGATGTTGGCCCTGAGCTTTGCATCGTAATCCCTGCTGCTTGTGTATTCTGTCGGTTTGAGCTGGGGATAGAAAATGACCATGTCCTTGAGCCATTCCCTTGAGCCTGCTCTGGCGCCTATCGCCTTGCCCCTCTCGCGTGAACCTTTGGCTGTTGCCTCAAGCTGATAGCGTTTTTCTCCGTTGAGGTCGTAGAGGATGTTCCTGATTTCGTTCTTCCGCTTTCCACTGCCGGAGGTGTTGCTGATGCCAAGAGTCGAGGCAACGGATTCAAGCCAGTTCTCGATTGACCTGAAGATGTCATCCCTCTCTTCGAGTGCGGCCGCAAGCTCATTGTCCTTTCCTCTGAGTGTCTCGATGGTGTTGTCCGCCTCGCTGAGCCTTGTCTTGAGCAACAGTGCCACATTGGCAAGTTCACTGTAGCTCTGGCTGTCACCTGCAGAATCCTGAGCCGCGCTGAGGACTGCATCGATGTTGTTGTTCGTGAGCACGCTCTTCAGACGAGACAGGCTCATCGCGTCCATCTCCTCGCGTGCAGGAAGGGCTGCTGAATTGTTGTCAGTGAGGTTTTTAGGCCTGAGCTCTTCAAGGCCAAGGATGTTGGCAATCATGTTGCGATAAAGCCTGACATCCTCTGAAATGGCCTTCATGGCGCGTCCTTTGACGCTCTGGGAAGATGATGAGAACTGCTCGTTCTTGAGTGACTGCCTCATGACTGATATGACAGTAGGGTTGTCGACGATGGACTGAAGCCTCGTCTGCAGCGCTCGCCTGTCGTTATAGTCGATGTAGGGCCAAGTCTCCAGTTTCTTCGTTGGCCGCATCTTTCCGTTGACCTTCTCGAAGACTTCTGTGTACTGGCCGTTTGTAAGTGATGTGTCGAGGTAGTAGATTTCCCCAAGAAGACCGAAGAGCCTGCGGAATGTCTCCTCATCCTTCAGAGCTTCAAGGAACTGTGCATCACGTCCAGCATCCGTCTCTGCATCAAGGACTACCGATGGCTTCATCATGTCGATGAACTGACCTATGGTGAGTTCGTCGTGATGTGAGAAGAGATTTGCGAAACGGCCTTTGAGATATGGCCTTACATAGCGTTCAAGGTAGGCGTTGTACTCGGCCTCGTTCGTGATGATGTCGCCATTCTCATCTATCCACCATGAATCTTCAATCCACTTCCTGATGTCTGATTCACCCTTAAGCAGGTGGATGTTGGTTGCACTCATTGACTCATCGATGTCGAAATGGTTTCCATCCTTGCCGGTCATGCTGGACTGGTAGTCCTGCCATGCCTGCTCATTGATTTCCCTGTCCATTTCATCGAATTCATCCTGAATCCTGTTTGTAACGCGGGTGAAGTTGCCTGTGAAGCGGCTGGAATATGGGATGTCGTCTTGGAAGTAGAGTTCGCTCTCCTTAACGAAGGAAAGGCGCTCAGAAGCCTGTTCCTTTACAGCTTCCCATTTTGTTGCATAGGTCTGGTGGCCGAAAGGCTCGTATGTGTTTCCATCGCGTGAGCGTGTGAACCAAGAAACGCTCCAAGGATGCTCTGCGGAATCCTCCCGCATATTCTGGCTCACGATGTGGACGCGATGGGCGTCTGCAGAACGGAAGGAGAGAACGGCATCACCTGTGGAGGCTGTCCACTCTTCAAGCTCCTTCCAGAAACGTTCACGGTCTGCCGAGTACTGTTCGCGTTCCTCTGCTGTCATCTTTATCCATTTCTTTGGGTTGATCCTGTAGTCGGCGGGGTAGGTGGACTGGAAGAGAAGGCCTTTAGCGTTCTCCTGTACATAGTCTGTGACTGACAGTGCCATGTCGTCGCGGGATGATCTGATGACATTCAGGCCTGCGTCTTCAAGTGCCTGTACCGTTCCCTCCGAGATCGTATCAGATATGACGGCTGCCCTGAAGTCTGAGAGTTGCAGGATGCGTTTGGGTTTTGCTTCAAAGTATGGCCGTGGGGCTGTTCTTGCCCACTCTGCAACATCTGTGATGTTGTTGACAATCTCATCAGTAAGATTCTTGAATCCAAGAGGTTCAAGACGGCGTTTCATATCAGCTTCGTTGCGTGATGAGTTGCTTGCTAGATATTTGCCCAATTCATCCGTGACATTCTCAATCACAAAAGCTGGTCCTTCTGCCTCTGTTACAAAGCGACTGAGCCTGAATGATTCCTGATCGAAGTCGAAGTCTGATGTCTCCCCAAGCAGATTCTCTGCTGCATGCAATGCAGACAGACTTGTCAGAGGTTTTGCTGCTTCCGATGAGGCTGTTCTGAAGGTATAGAAGAGTCCGGCATTGCCTGTTTTCTTCTGCCTCGCCATGTAGCGGAGCACGTTGACTGCAGTGAATGGTTCCTTCTTCTTTCCAATTCTGATGAACGGGTCTGTATAGAACCCCTTGATTTGGTCATGCACCCATTGCCTGACATCCACTTCGCCAAGTGCCTCCTCTATGGCCTGCTCTGTAGCGCGGGTGTCGACGACTTTACGTTCTGGGCTCCATCGTCTTGCAGTACTGAAGAGCTTGTACATGTCGCTTCTTGTAAAGCCAAGGAATGGACTGTCTATCAGATCCTCAATCGTCTCTCCGGGTTTAAGCATGCTGCTGATGACGGCATCTCCGTAGTTTTCCTGTAGCGATGCTTCAAAATAAGGGCGCATGTCTTTGTAAAGCTGTTCTTCCAGTTCTACTGTAAGTCCGTTGCCCTTCAGCTCCTCAGCGTGGGCCTTGTCCCATTCTTTCACGCGAGACAGGAGATTTGGAGAATATGTCCCTGTATCCATCTGCTTGTATTTGATTGCGACTGGGATTCCATGTTCTTCTAGATAGGCAATCTTTGCTGGATAGTGATTGAATCTGGTTGCGAATTCGTCAGGGGTGCTGTAGTCGTAGTCCCTATATGCATTGAGATGGCTGGCCTTGTACTTTTCTTCATTGATGTGCGAATTGATACGGTCAATGAAAGCCTCAAGTCCCTTCTTGTCTATCCTGTATTCAGGTTGCGGGAATGTGGGGGACCACATGTCTCGGTTATATACGGCTTTGTCTCGCACCAGCTGCCTGCCGAGTTCGCTGTCTCCAATGAGTGTGATGCTTCCAAAACCTGCAAGATGTCTGAAGAGTTTCTGGTCTGGTCTTGTTATACCAAGTGATGGCATTACAAACCCGCCGATTTTCATTGCATCTTGCAGATTATCCTCAGACAGCGTATGTGAGACGAAAAGGTCTGGGGTTATCTTTGTTCTGCCGTCTTCGCTCTGGAAGAGGATATCGTTGTCCTCTGGATCAAATGTTCCTGTGTTGTCGATGCTCTTGATCTGACCGGGATCAAGTGCGACGATTTCTTCGTCATCGACTATGATTCCATCCAGATTGTGAGCCTTGACATAGTTGCTGACCTCGTCGGCCAGCTCTGCATCTGAGACATCGAGTTCGCTTTCAACGATATCAGGAAGCGTCTCATATGCAGAGCCGTTTATGATATCGGCGAACGGTGTATCCGAGATTTTGGCAGCCTCGTCGATTTCCTTCTTGAATCTCTTCGCACTGAATTCCGTGTTGGCTTCATCTCCGAGGTAGAAGAATATGTCTTCCGGGAAGATGTCTGCAGCATTGTAGTAGAACCTGTACCATCCGGAAAAGCTTTCAGAATCGAAGTGTTCCTCGCGCAGGATTGCATAATCGAACGGATTGCGTATGTTAAGGAAGACCGGATATACGAAATCGCCATACCCCTGTGCATAGGTCTCCTTTGGAGAGAAGTAGAAACCTTTTCCGTAGAATCCAAAGTCTGTCGTCGAACCGATCATATCCGGGGCGAATGACCTGAATTCATTGGGGGACCCGTGATATACGAGCATCGGTTCTCCGTTTTCGTCGACGATCTTCGAGGCCTCTTCCGGATTTGACTCCCAATCTCCGAACCATCTTTTGAAAGATGGGGTTCTGACAAGAATCCATTCGCGTAGGCTGAGCCTTGATGGGTTGCCATTGGGAGCCAGCGGCAGTCCCTCATTGTTGAAGTTATTCTTCTCTTCCAGCAACGATTCGGCCGTGGCCCGGAACTCGTTTTCGAAGTTTCCATCATATACACCGGTCTTCGGCATAAGGCCAAACACCCTGCGGTCCATGAGCATGCTTCCGTCTTCACTCTCTGATGGGGCATTCCAAAGATTGACCAAGGTGGGCAAAGGCTGCATACTGGAATCAGGTATGAAATACTTCGAAATCGAAGACATCCCATTCAAAGAGGTGGAGACTTCTGCCGGAACCAAGACTGTACGTATCGACGTTGACAAAGATGGCAGGATATTCGAGAGAGAGCCTAACCAGTCTGAGAGGCGTCTGCTTGCGTATGGATATCCCAATTTTGCAGTCAACCGTGAGATTGCGGAAAATCTAGCCAGAGACCCCATGTACTCTTGGGGGTTCAGTCGATAGTCCCGCGCTCCAGAGTACTCTGCAACGCTCCATTCCTCGACCAATTCAAGAATATCTTCAAGGGCTGTGTGCTCTTCTGGCGTCAGGTTGTAGTTGTCGCCATCTCTGAGGACAGGCCTGATGGCCCTTTGTACTTCATACAGTCCATGGCCGGGGCCTTCCATCTTCATCTTGCATGTATTGACATCCATGATTATGAGCTCAAAAAGGGCGCCATTGGGCATTTCAACCGTTAGTTTGAAGTCTCTATAACCCGCATTGCTGAGAGCCTTTGCCTTGGAGATCATGTTGCCATACTTTTCATAAAGGGCAGTGAAACCATCTTGAGCCTCTTCGTAAGTAGGGAAGACCATGGTGCCGCCGTACATATCCTTCACAAGTCCCCAATCGCCTTCCAGTTCGTCCCGGACTTTCCGGTAGGCGGAGCTGGGCGACTTCAGCCCGTTACGCATAAAGACAGGGTGGGAGAATGCAGGGTTGTCGAAGCCTTCATATGTAGCTTCTGGATCAAGCCCGACTGTTCTTGCCATGTCGAGTACAAGCTCGTCGAACTGCCTCATCATCGGGCGAGCCTTCTCATAGGCCGACTCCATGCTGTTAACCTTATCAACGCGCAGTGCATCTTGGAACAAAGATTGCTCCGTAGCCTGAGACTGTGCTCCAGACTGTGAAGTTGATTTGCTTCCATCAAAACCCATGATCCGCTCGAAGCCTGCCTGAACATCAGCGTCGAGCTTTGCGTTGCCTTTGATGGTCTGGTAGACCTGTTTCATGAAGTCGGCAATCTTCTGCAATACTGTCTTGACTTCCGGGGTGAGGTTTGCGTCGTCATGATTGGCCATCCATGCCTCATACAGGGATGTCATGGCTTCGTTCAGTTCCGAGTTCCAGCTTGCATTCTCGTCGAGACTTGAAAAGAGCCGGATAAGGTCGTCCGCCTGTCTCGTGCCGAAGATTTCCTGATGCTCCTCAATGAACTGTTTAAGGGCGGATGCATTCTCATTTGACATCCTCTTCACGGCTCTCGACAGTTCCCTGCGTCCAGTCTCGTCAATGTCTGCTGCAAAGTGGAAGAGTTCGTGTATGAATGTAGACGTGTCTGCATTCTCACCTGCATAGATAACACCCTTTACGCCCTGAGCAATCTGTTCCATGGAGAGAGGTCTGTATGCACCACGCCTGCCACGGGCACGCTGTGCGACATAGTCATCGCCTTGGATGAAGAAGTCTCCACCTGCGTACTGCTGTTCCAGTTCGCTGATGCTCATTCCATGATGCTGCGCCAGTGTGTCGAGTACATGGACGGCTGCATTCACCTGCGAGTCTGACAGGTTCTGGAAGGAGTTCCGGATTCGGGATGAGTATTCGGCAAGCTCCGCCTCTCTACCAGTGGTTGTGGAGGCAGGGTAGGTGAGACCAGCCTCAGTACCTGCAGGATTGCTTCTGACAAGGGCGTCCCTGATGGCAACCTCCATGTCGACATCGGTATCCCATGAGACTTCATATCCGGGGGCGTTGTCCTGAATGGCCTGTCTGACCATTTCCTGTGCCTGTGCTTCATAGCCGGGCTGAATGCTGACGGAATCGATTGAGGCTGTATGACGTGTGTGGTCCACAGTCATCCTGACTGTGCCATAGTATGGAGCTCCGCTGTCTGCGCTTGTCGGAGTCGTTCCACCATAGACAATCTTCAGCTCTGCCGTCTTCTGTGCATCATCCGAGTAGTCGACAGTCGTCTGGCTCCTCAATTTTCCATCCAGACGCTCAGGCGGCAACTGTCTCTTGGCATATCGTCTTCCTTCCTTCGAGGTGACATTGTCTCCGGCGACTTCAGAACGGGCCTTGATACGGTTGAGGCGGGCCTCTGCAGCATTGTCCCACATCCTGCCAAGTTCGCTTTTTGCGTCTGTATCAGAAAAATGCTCTCCGGCAAGCTTCATCCCTTTGACGGCTTCGACATTCTCTGAGGAATTGATGAAGGCTTCCCTCGAAGGTGTGGCAACAGCCTTGTCAAAAAGCCTTGAGCTTGTCCTGACGTCTGCCGTGGTTGCAAGGACTGCACCCGGAAGTCCGAAGAGCATGCCGACAGCGAAACCCGCAACACCCTCTTCCAGTGCGTCATTCAATGCCTGCATGGTTGTCTTTGTGTGTGGAATGTTGTCCATGACTTCTGCGGCATAGACGAATGCGCTGGTCGTGAGGGACTGTGTCGCCTCCTGTACGAATTCTCCTGTTCCCTGCCCTGCCATATAGAGGGCAATCTGTCCTGCGAAGTTGTGTATGCTTCCTTTCGTGACAAGCTTCTTGAAGATACCGGGGTAGAGGACTGTCTTGAGCGTGTTGCCACCGATTGCCCCGACAAGCGTGTCCGATACAGCATCGAGCAGGGCCTCGTTGAGCGCGTTGACGATGCCTTCTGCGTCAGACAGTCTCAATGCAGTCTCGTTGCTGATTCCTGCCTGTTTCATCTCGTAGAAAGAGTTTCCAGAGAATCCACCCTTGTATGAGATGAAGCGGCCGAGATAGTTGCCTACCGTTGCTCCGATCTTTGTGCCCACAACGGGAATCATCGAGCCGATGGCCGCACCGATTCCTGCGCCGATTGCTCCTGCCCCTAGGCCTGAAAGCATGTATGGTACCTGAGCCACGCTGTCGCTCACCCAGTTCACAAGCCAGTTGTGCGGGGTGGCGTCCGTGTTGTAGTCGATTTCAGTCTGGAGCTGCTGGATTTCTGCAAGCTTGCGCTGGACTAGCGGGTCGTCATCGTCCCTGCCTTCGACAAACAGCTGGCGGTATTCATCCTGAAGGCGGAACATGTCCTGCTGTCTCTGGCCCTGATGCCAAGAGTTGATGATGTTTCGGCCCCATGTCATGTTCCGCTCTGCAGGGACTCCGAGAAAGTAGTCTGAGAGCTGATCTGCGTATGTGACGACTTCGCTTCTGCTCATGCCGGTGGCGTTTGCAATGGCATTGGCCGTGAGGAAGTCTTCAGCGAATGCGGCGGGATCCATGCCGCGCTCGCTGTAGACTCGGCTCATTCTGTCATAGTAGCGTTTTTCAGCATCGGACAGTTTCACATAAGGCGCTATGGTCTGCTCGAAGGTCGCGAGCCAGTTCTGCGCTGCAACATTCTGTTGATGTTCATTGTCAACGACATCCTGCCTAGCAGCACGTCTTTCGGGGCTGTATGGATTGAGCATCATGCCAGTGACTGCGTTGAGATTGTCGACGGCGGCAGTTGATAGTA
Source organism: Candidatus Aphodenecus pullistercoris (assembly GCA_017694495.1). Classification (GTDB taxonomy): domain Bacteria; phylum Spirochaetota; class Spirochaetia; order Sphaerochaetales; family Sphaerochaetaceae; genus Bullifex; species Bullifex pullistercoris. The sequence goes on along the minus strand of JADIMU010000016.1, from coordinate 90,244 downwards.
CGTCAGTTCCGACAGCCTGTGTGCCAATTCCCTGTCTAATGGCTGATGTCATCTTTTTCCCAGCCTCAGATGTCTGGCTTGCTATCAGGTCTGCAGACCCGCTCTTGATGCCGTACGGCGTTACCCTGACCGTCGAGATATTTCTCTCGTTCGTGTCGTTGATTGTTGCCATGAATTACGCATTCTCCTTTTTCGGTCTCAGCAACCTTGGGTTGTCGAGATATTCGACTATGTCCATTCTTCCGGTCTTCTCGTCATAGCTGACGAATGAACCGTCATGCAGGCGGAAGTAGACCAGCACATTGCCTTCATCATCGATGCGGTATTCCGAGTCGCCTTCAACTTTCTCGTTCATCTCCGTCTCGACTTCGGTGCGGATTATTCCAAGACGCGACTCGATTGCACCAAGCTGCATCGCCTGACTGCTATCCACATCAGTCACAACTTCAAGATCATCTGTTGGCAGTTCCTGTCTGAGTGCCTCTGGCGCCACTGTCTCTGTGGCTTTTGCCGTGTTGGTATCGAACACCCAAGTACTTCCGTCATTGCCCTCGTATTCGAGAAGGATGTGGCCGTCATCGGCAAGTTTGATCTGCGGGTCGCTTGTCTTCAGCCCGGCGTCCACAACATTGTTGTCCATGTGTTCCCTGATGGTTGTGAATGCCTTGGTCGCCTGCTCCCTGACATTGCCGTCCTTGTATGTGAGATGATCTACGTATCCAGCCTCCGTGACGGCATCCTGATCTATTGAGATCAGTCCCTTATCAAGACCATTCACGAACACTTCAGCAGACCGCTGGAAATCCTGACTGAACACCCCGCTGGTTTCGGGGTCGCGGTCGAGCATGTCGAAGTATTCGGCGTCATAGCCGGACAGCGTCGCCGTGATGAAATCGGCATACTCCTGTGAATTGAAGTTTCCAAGATTGTACTTGAGCCAGTCAGTGACCTTGGCGTAAACCGCCTGCTGCGCAGTGATGACATAGCCCTGCTGCTCCGGAGACAGCTTGTCGAAGTCCTCGTATTCAAGAGTGGACTGCAAGACCTTCTCAATGTCAGATGCAATGCTGTTTCTGCTCACTCCACTTTCAGCGAACATGTCGTCAGCAAGATTCTGCCAATAGGCGAACATGTCGAAGTCCGTGAGCTGAGTGATGCCTTGTTCACTATATGAAGAATAGAGCGCATCTATGCCTTGCCAGAGGGTTTTTGCATCGATCTCGTTGTTCTTGTATTGTCTCATGAGGTTTGTTGCATCTTTTGCGAAGCTCGTCTCAAGCAGGTCACCATAGACTTTCTTATATTCGTTTAGCTGGCTGTTGATCTGTGCAAGTTTGGTCTGCCTGTCTGCATCAAGTCCGTAGTACCATGAGTAAATCTGACTATCAGGATTGGACAGGGCCTCTGCAGTGTTCTGCAGGACCGTCCATGGGGTCTTGCTGTTCTGAAGCTGTGTGCTCAATGTATCGGTGATGGTTGAATCTGCCCAGCTCTTCTGAGCCGTCTGCATGGCATTCCTGTAGGCTTCACGGAAGTCTGAACTGTAACCATTTGAATCAGAGAAGCGCACATCAATGTCATCGTATGCGGCCTTCAGCGTTGACATGTTGATGACCTGATTGCCGTCTTCGACCTGAGTCCAGAAGCTGGTGGCGAGATTCTCCGCTTCCGTGACAACTCCGGATACAGTGCTTTCTGCCAGACCTCGCAAGGTAGCCTTGTCCGTCACGTCGAAGAGGTCCGAGGGTAGTGTGCCTATGTAGCTGTAGGCTGCATCATAACCTTCCTCTCGCGCTTTCCTCTGGACCTCGTTTTTAGCAAGTCCTGTAGTGAAGTCTTGAACGACAGATTCCCTTTTCAACTCCTTCTCTGTTTCTGTGAGTTCCGTGTTGCTGTCTATGAGAGCCAGCGCACTGACGGGTGAGGCAAGTCCGTTGGCAATGTCCGCCTTGACCGCGTTGTCAAGGTTGTGTTCAAAGAGGCTCTGCTGAGCTGCCTGTTCTTTTGTGATTGCCGACTGGAGATAGACAAGCTCATTGTCGGAGAACATCTGGCTCATGGCTGCCTGAACCGACGGCTTGAGCTCATCAGGAATCCACATCTCCTGCAGACCGGCATTAATCTCCTTCTCGAGGTCGATGAGGGCCTGTGGTTTGACAACTTCGATGCTTCCGTCATCATTCTTCCTGACTTCAATCTTGTCTCCGTACAAGGCAAGCGTCTGCTTCATCCGGTCGCTCGATGTCTGCACATAGGCGTTTAGCTCGTTCTGTGCATTGTTGACCTTCCAGTCGTAGACGTTCTTTGCAAAGTCTACTCCTTGGCTGGCTACACCAAGAACCGTATTGACCACGTTCATCCACTTGTTGAACTCCAGTCCTTCTGCCTGTATGTCCAGAGACTTGCTCTGAAGTTCCATGCTCTTTACATTTCGGTCATGCTTCTGTTTCCAGTTGGACGCATCTGCTGCATAGTAGCCAATCTTCCTTGCGTTGGCTCTTGCCTGATTGGCTGCCTCGATGGGTGAATAGTCTGCTGATGGTACTCTAGGCATAGCTGTCCTCCTCAGACGTGCCTGTCGTTTTTAGCAAGGGTATCCTTGATTCCCTTGGTGGTGTTCTGAAGGCTGATCATTGATTCCCTGAGGCTGGCCATGGTCTCGCGATAGGTGTTTATCGCCTGCTGCTGGATTCCGATGGAGCCGATTGCTGTGGTGCGTTCTGCCAGCAGGTCCTGAGCAGTTCCTCCTACATAAGCTCCAAGCTGGCCACCGAGGGAGTAGTTGAGGCTGCCGCCTGTGAGCCCTCTTATTGCCTGATCCTGCCCTCTGGAGATGAGGTTGACGCTGCCTGCCCTGCCTGAAGCGCCGGCAATAGCTTCTGTGTTGCCGAGTGCGGATGCAGCTTCCCTCCATGCCTGTTCGGTTGTCGAGAGCGCGGAACTCATCTGAGAGTCGTACTCGTCGCTCCAGCGCTTCAGGTAGTACTGGTTGGAGGCTATGTCCTCCAGCCCCTGATTGATGCTCGTCTGTGCCGAGTAGTAGTTGGTCTCCGCATCGGTGAGGAGACTCATATAGTCGTAATAACTTGAGGTGAGGTTGTCGTAATATGATTCCTTCTGGAGCTCAAGCTGTTGTCGCTGGAGTTCCAGCTGCTGCTCCTGCAGGTCAAGGCTCTTGCTCTTTGAGATGCCTCCAGAGATTGTAGAGGCTATTCCTACTGCTGCACCTATTGCTCCGAGAACTGCTGCTATTGCCATGCTATGCCTCCTGTATCCTGTAGCCCGACTGGAAGGCTTGTATGGTCAACGGCATGGGGACATCGATGAAGAAACATGGGCAGGTTTCCTCGCTGACAGATGAAGGAGTGTCGAGCTTCACGATTCCTGTGAAGTATGGCGGCGTGTCCTTTGCCTCATCACCCGTCTTCATCAGTTGCTGGAATTCCATCTCGCCTTCATTCTGGCCATCCCTGAGATAACAGAATTTCCCTCCTCCGGACCTATAGAGCCGTACTGCGCATGCGAAGATGGCCTTGTGCATCATCATCACGTTTCCATTACCAAGCTGGATGTCCTGCGGTAGCAGTATGGCCTCTGCGGCGATGGGAAAGCCCAGTGTCACCTTTTTCTCTCCGGGGGCTGTAATCGGAACCGTCATGCCATCGAACTCGAAAGGCTGGCTTGCCCAGTGGTTTACGCTGTACTGCAATGTGTCGCCTTCAAGGAATTCGTACCTGTTGTGTGTGAGGTCGATTGCTGAGGCACTCTCTGGAAGGGAAAGGTCGACATATGCATCAAGCAGATGGAAGTTCTCCTGATGGGTCAGGTCCTCAATCTCAAGCACTTCCAGATAGAGGATGGGTATGTTGTTCTCGTCTGCATGTCCGTGATCGGTCACGAGATAAAGCGCATCGGTGTCATCGTCGTCATGATATATGCTCATGCTGACGATTTCAGCATTGCCTCCAAGGACGTGCTCCGCCCAGCCGAAACTGTTTCCGCTCAACGTACACGACAACAGGCTTCCATCTTCAAGCAGAATCCACAGCACCTCCAGAATCCCTTCCATAACCGCCATCTCCCTGATGGGCGATGAGAAGAGGCTGGTCGCAGTCTGTGATACGTCCACTGCAAGATAACCGCCTGCGGTGTCGTCGTAGTATGCGGCCATCACTCTCCTTCGGTCGGATGTTGTATAGAATGTGAAGTTGCGCCATGAGACAGGTTGCACCCCGCTTGTCGAGCCGGAGATTGTGGGGAATGTATCGAATGTCGCAGGAGTGATGATGTCTCCAGAATCAATCCTGACTTCCTTCAGCGTTCCGACAAGCAGTCGTGTCTGAGGGTAAAGGAAGTTTATCCTGCTACCGAAGAGGTCGCTCTCGATGAGCTCTATTGCGTGGCTGTCCAACACGGTCGTCGTGACGCGATAGGTTGTCGCGGAAGTCACCACTTCAGTGCGGACCCTCTCTGTCTCGAGGGTGGTTGGTTCTCCATCTGCATCATACATGACGGTCGACGACTCCTGTTCGTCCTCCGGGATTGCTTCGGTTGGGTCATAGGGAAGGACATCCGTCCGGGATGCCGAGTCGTCGTATTCCACTTTTGTAATCAGTTCACTTCCTGCTGACTCGTATGTGGTTGTCTTCTTAAGGTACTGATATACACGGGTGAGCGATTCTTCCTTGAGTGTGAAGTCGTTGAACCTGAACTGTTTTGTGTCGTGCTCTGTGATGTTGCCTGCATCGACAGAGTAGTCGGGTGAGCGGGAAGCATATATTGTCGTAGGTTTTGCAAGGCTTCCCGACAAGAACCATCGGCCCTGCTTGAAGCACTGGACTGTAGGATGGAAGGCGTCGCTGACGAAGTCGACATCTCCGACGAACTCGACCGGCTTGAGCTGCCATTGCCCGAAGACAATCATCTCCTCTTCTGAAAGCTCCTTTGCGGTTTCGACTCCAAGGGCATCGTAGTTGGCCTTGCGCTGGAACTGGATATCTCCTGTTGTGCTGTCTGTGCCAATCGCTTCCAGAACATAAGGCCTGTAGTCCTTGTGAAGAATGTAAAGAGAGTGGTTGATTTCTGCCATGTTGAGCCCATTGAGGTCTTCAGCTCCATATGGACTCTCAAGGGAGAAATAGATTGAGTACCTGTTCGAATAGAGATATACGGCCTTGTCGACGAAGATTACGACAAGAAGGCCATCGGAAGCCCTGACTGTCCTCATTCGGCAACTGCTGGATGCGAACTGCAAGCCGCCATATCGAGTGCCGGGTCGACGGAATAGATAGCCTCTTGAATCAGGCAGGAAGTTGACTAGCTTCTTGCATGAAATCTTGTACTGCGTCGTGAGGCCTGTTCCCTGCAGGACTGGATCAAGGTAGCCTCCTGCGAAGCTGGTCTGGATTGTGTATTTCTCAGCCATCAGCCTAGATGGCCCTCCTCATGCCAGTAAAGGTCGCCTTTGTATGGCTGTACCAGCTCCTTCTCTTTTTGAATCTGAAGCTGGATGTCGTTCTCGTAGATTGCGAGATAAGTGTTCTGCATCTCGCTCGAGCCGGTGAGCTTTATTGCACAAAGCGATGCCAGCAGATTCTCGACGGCTCCTTTCAGAAGCGGGTCTAGGTCCTGTGGGGCGGTGGGCATCCTGACATATGAAATCCGGCAGTTGTCAGCCATGCTTGCTATGCATGACCCTCTTCTCTCCCACCTGTAATCGCAGGTATGAACTTCTTCGATGTACGCGATGTCTGTTGGAAGACGGAACAAATGCATGCCATCGATATCGTCATTGCCCATGCGGTTCAGGTCTGCGACTGTAGAGAGACATGACCACCTATATCGTGAAGCGACAGTTTCAACTGCATTGGGTAGATGCAGTCTTACAGATGCCGCCGTTTCTCCAGAATCAGATAACTGTGAGAGGTGCGGTTTGTTGAGTAGCTCCAACGCTGCATTCACCACTGATATCCATGTGTCATTGATGACGAATTCCATGAGGTCGTGTCTCCTAAGCGTGTGAAAAAGGTGCAACTGTCGGATGAAAAGGAGTAAAAACACCCGGCAGTGCACCAGTGGACAAACTGTTACCAGATGAGCCTTTCGACTGCGGCGAAGAGGTCAACGGTAATCTCGCCTCCAGCCTGCAGGCTCATGTACCTCTTGTGATGGAAGGGGAAGGGGAATCTGTATTCCCTGTCCGCCTCCGGGTTGGTGATGGTGAATGCAATCTCCGATGTCGGAGATGTCATCGTGACACTTTCTTCTGTTCCAGAGACGGCATCCGACTCCATGACCTTGATTGTCACTGCTCCAGTCACTGATGCGGCGGGTTTGATGACGAATGCGTACGGGGTGTACTGATCAATCTCCGCTGCAGCACCATGGTCCTTGATGGCAGAATCTGCCGTCTTTGCTGCGCCAGAGGTTCCGGCCAGCTTGATTGTTCCGTAGATGTTGTTGTTGTCGTACATTTTCCTGCTCCTTATGCAACCTTCTCGCCAATGCGGATGGCATCTTCCCTGAGGATGGGGATTCCGAGGAACTTGAGCACAAGTCCGAGGTTCTCAATCGTCTCGACAGTGAAGGCCATGTTCGACTTGTTGAGTGCATACTTCATGTACATTGCATAGATGGGTCTAGGCGCAAGCATGACCGCACCAGAGCCGGAAGAGGGCAGGGTCGTGATTGCATCGACAATCAGGTCTTCCGGGAATGCTCCGTCCTTCGTGTCGATGTTGGCGATGCGGATGAGGGACTCCTGCTGTCTGAGCTCGATGCCTGCGGTCATGTCGAAAGTTGTCATGTATCCGAACATAACCTTGCCTTCGTTGTCCTGATGCTGCTGCTCACCTTTGTCCAGAGTCTTGAGCCCGATGCCATACTGATCACCCGTGATGGCGGGGTTGTAGCGTACATTGAGGGTCTCAGGACCAAACTCTGCAAGATACAGGCTGGTCAGATTGGCAGTGGTCGTTCCACCGGCATCCAGACAGAGGGTGTCATCAACCTTGTTTCTGTAACCGGCGAAGCCTTTGATGGACTTGGGGTTCTTGCCGTCCGCATTGATGACATCATTAAGGAAGCTCTCAAGGACACCACGCCCAATCATGTCATCTTCAGACTCCCTTGCCGCAGCTCCTTCGAGGTCGAGGTTGTCATTGGATACGAAGCTGAATGTGGAATACAGCTTGAGGTTCTGTGTGATGGATTCCATCTTTGCCGTGGACTGAGTGTAGCCTTCGTTGGCGTTCCTCCAAGTGCCTTTTCCAAGCTTCACAGCCTGCGTATAGACATGGACATTACCCTGATTAGAGGGATAGAAGGGCAGGACATCAAGCGTCTGCCTGCGCTTTACGACTTTTCTGTAAAATGCTTCGGTGTCTTCGTAGCCGTGTCTCTGGTTGGCTTCCATCAGAGACATGCAAGTGTCACCAAGAAGAATGGACATTGTTGTTTCTCCTGTTCAATCAAAATGGATTTGAAAGCCTTTCACCCTAACGGCAACCGCAAACATCCCAATCAAGGTAGAGTTCTCTAAGCGGCCTGAAAGTTCTGCCTAGGTCTTCCTGACTGTGAGGATAGGAAGACGTCAAGAGCATTCTCAATGACCTTTGTCTTTGAAAACAGGAAGGCGGCCCGTATGCTTGAGCCGCCTTCCTTGACAATTGCCTTAATGACAACTATTTGTCACCTTTCTTTTCCTCTGCAGCCTTGTCGTCAGTGCCGAATTTAGCATAGAAGGCACCAGAGTAGCGTCTGCGTTTCTGTGAGCCGTCTTCGTTGTGGTTGTCATATTTTTTGATGTAGCCGAGGGAAGGGGTCTTCTGAGCCGCATCTTCAGCTGCTGCTTCATCGTGCTCTTCGTTGTTCTCAATTACATTGTCCGTTGTTTTTCCTGCAAGATCGTTGAAAGAGTCTAGCAATGCCATCTGTCTCATCCTCCGTATTTCTCATAGAAGTCCTTGGAATATCTGCCTTTTGCTCCGCTCTGATTATCAGAGCCGCTGCCGGGCGGGGTGCTGAATGTGCCATTGGGGCTCGCTCCTGCAACATAACGGGCGATTGCACTCATCACCTTTTCGTTGTAGAGCATGCCTGACGCTTTGAAGTCCTCGTAAGTTCCCGTCTTGGCAAGGAATTCATGGCACGCGTTGAGGTCGGCCGTGATTGCAGCATCCCTCTTTGCCTTGTCAGGATATGCAACCGTGTAGAGCGCCTCAAAGCGGGCATCAAAGCCGTTGACCATCTCGTCGTGCTTGGCCTGAGCCGTACTGGTGGCCGTATCCTTGATTGCCCGGATCATGGCGTATACGCTCTGCCCCTGTTTGACAGTGAGCAGGTTCTTGTAGCACTGGGTTGCCACAAGCTTTGCTTCCGCCTCGTCTTCTGGAGTGTGCCCCTCAGGGAGGGTCAGCCTGTAACCATCGGCGGTGGCAGGAAGGCCTAGCTTCCTATAGAAGCTTTCGATGTCCTTGATGGGCGAGTCCTTGGTTGGCAAGACTGTCAGCGTGCCAGCTTCGATATCTCCTGCAAGAGAAGCCCTCTCTGCCAGTTCGTCGATGGTCTTGTACTTCATCAGGCCCTTGTACTTCTCGCGGCTTTCCTTCTGCAGCTGACTCCAGTACTTTGGAATCTTCTCATCATTCTTCGGTGCGTTCGCCTCGGGGTCTCCAATTGGATTCTCGAAACCTTCGTCATCGCCATTGCCGGACGGTTCTCCGTTTCCTGTTGATGAACCACCGATGCCATCTGAGGCAGGGCTGAAAAAGATTCTGCAACGTCTGTTAAACAACATCTTCCGTCTCCTTTCTGTATTCGTCGGCGGCCGTGTAGTCCATGGCCTCCGTAATCTTTTTGATGAGCACTCCAGCCTGTTTCGGCAGATATGCTCCCGTTTCATACATGATTTTGTTGAAGAGCGCCAAAAGCTCTGGTCTGATCTTCGCGGGGTCCGTCTCAAAATAGCCGCATTCATTGGCCAGCCAGTACAGTGCTGTATGGCCATCCACCCCGCTGAAGACTGTCTGCAGCACTTTTCCTATGCTGTACCTCTTAGTCATGACCTGATATCCTCCTTACTGGTTCTGCTGAGACGCCATCGGGCTTCCCGCCTCTGGCGCCGCACTCATGTTCTTGTATGCCTTGCCCTGAGCATCGAGCATGGCCAACTGATTCTCGATGTCCTGCTGCTGGGCTCTCGCCTGAGCCTGAGCCTGCTGCTGGGCGTTGTACTCTTCCGTAGATGTGAGCATGTCGGTGTCGACGTTTTCTACCTGTGCAGCCGTATCGACAATGCCGCCCCAATCGAGCTTCCGCAGAAGAGTCGGGTCAACCTGAGCGAACTGGAAGACAAGACTGAGCACCCTGTTGAGCGGCGTGAGCTTGGATGCCCTGAGCTGGCTCACTGCAAGCTGGGACACGAAGTCGACCTTGACCTCCATCCCCGTGATGGAGTCCGGCTCCTGCGGCAAGAGGCGCTGTTCGTGCAGAATGTCGTAGACCGCATAAATCGTCGGCTCGAGGAATTCGACTACCAGATTACTGCTGAATGAGCTCATGTTCTGTGTCTTCTCGTCATCGATGAGGGCAGATTCGGTGGCAGTGCGACGACCTGCAGAGAGTGCCTGCTGGAAGATGAGGAAGAAGTTCACGTAGTAGATTTCCTTCAGCCGTTCCTGCTTGAGTGTGATGGCATTGAGGATAAGCTGCTGGCCATTGGCATTGAACTGCTTGAACTGAAAATCCTCTCCCCGGTTGAGGTAGGTCACTCCGCTAGGCCTGATGTTGATGTTGCGAAGACCTGCTGTGGCAGTGATTGGAGGCTCTGCAATGCGCTGTGCGAGTATGTCGTTAGACTTCTGCATCGAGTTTATACTCATCAGGTCCGTGATGCCTGTTTCACCGGGACTTGCACATCCCCAAGAGCTGATTGACTGGAGATTGCGCTTGAAGCGCCAGACCACCACTGGACAGCGAGACAGTCTGCGACCACTGATAGGTTCCATCCTCTTCAGACTGTCACAGACATAGAACTCTGCCCATTCTCCATCGCCTTTGATGCCTGTAACGTCGAAGGTGGAAACATGGGCGACAACATGGGTGAACTTCCACTTGCGCTTGGCATTCAGTGTCTCGTCACTGATTTCCTTGGGGCATTCGCTACCGAACTGTTCCATGGCATCGATGCGGTCGAGTTCCTCCTCGTACATGAACAGGCGAAGACGCTGAGCGCGGCTGAACCTGATCAGGCATTGTCGCGGGTCGAGCGTCTTGAATATGACCTCTCCCGCATCCCTGTCATAGTCGATGTACATGATGGCTGTGGAGAGGTTGAAGCATATCGATGTGAAAAGAAGGGCCTCCTGATAGAAGTGGCTGTTGTCGAAAGTCTCCTTGATGAGCTGCTCGACATCCTGACACCACTTCCTGACAGCCTCGTCTTTCTGCTGCTCTTCGTCGAGCCCTTTGACGGCTATCCTGATCCAGTCGATGTTTGAACCATAGGCCCAGCCCTGCAGTGCTTCAGAAACCTGTCGGGTATAGAGCTGGCCTTCAGATGTGTAGTTGTCGGGTGTCTTTGCGTTGCCTAGCTCGGGGATGGCGAAACGAATGACCTTGTCCCATTTGCCTCTGGTGGCTGCATGAATGCGGTCATTGGTCATTTCAGATTTGTACGCCATGATGCGCTTGATGCTTTCATTTTCCATTGTGGGTCTTTTCCTCCCATTCAGATGACGTCTGCTGGATCATATCCTGCATCAGTCGGTGCACTGCCTCTTGCCGTGGTACCGGAGCCGAGGTCCGGCTTCGGCTTGAACATGAAGTCCTTTGATGCTCCCTCGACGGTCATGAAGAACCATGAGGCCATGGCGAAGGCATAGACGATATCATCGAACTGGGCTTCGCTGTCGTTGCCGTAGATGACGTTCCCTGCCTTGGTGACAGTGGCTATGTAATGCTTGAACTGCTGTTCAATTTTGTCCTGATACGGAATCTCCTTTGGTATGTGGAATCGACGTTGCTGCATGATGACCTTCTGGGCATCGATGAGGTCCCTCTTGGGAACCGAATAGCCAGCAATCCACTTGAAGTCGCCGGTCTGCTCGATGATTGGCCGATACGCACCTCCGCCTGTCGCGTTGATCTTGAACGGATTCAGGCCTTCGTTCTGGCGCATGATGTCGTAGACAGCCTCTCCGACACCGTCGCCATCGATAAGGAGATCGATGTTGTTGCTGTAGTCGACGCCTTCAAGGCGCTCTCTGATGCCTGAGGCAAGGGACACATAGTCGAGGCCTTCGATGATGTGCAGTTCGTGTAGAGACAGGATGGAACTGGCACGGCCATCACTGAACTTGATGTGCCTCTTCTGGAATATGGCAAGGACTGACTCATCGTGACGCTTGGCGATATCCATGGAGGCTATGAATTCATGCCTGCCATGCAATGGAATGGATGTGGAGAGGCCATCTGCACCATCGAATATCAGTCTGCCATCATGCTGCATCATATTGCGACGCCTCCAACCGTTCTGAGCTCATCCATGAGCCTCTCTGCATCAATCTGTGGCAGCTTTGCATGGATTTCCTCCTCGCTCCAGTTGCGGAACATTCCTGCAATCTCGTCGTAGGTGAACACCTGTCCTGCGGCTTCGACGAAATCGCAGCAGTATTCCTGCTGATACTGGCGCCTGCCCATTTCCGACAGTTGCTCAAGCTGGAATCCATAGTCCTTGTGGCGGGGTGAGAAGTAGGCGTGGACATTCTGTTCTGCCTGCTGCTGTCTCCAGAACTTCGGGTCCTTGGTGTATTCGTCGAGTGTGTACATTCCATCGTTCCCGAGAACAGGCTGGTATGGAGAACGGACAAGATACTTGCTCCAGTTGCCAAGTGTCGAGAAGAAAGCGTTGTAGAAGAACCCCTGCTGGCCATTCGGGGTGGAGATTATGATCAGTTCTCCATCCGGGTTGTCGGTAAGCATTGGCCTTGCTCCTGAGATGTAGGCTTCCTCCTCGATACGGCTGGCCTCGTCCAGAAGGATCACCCTTGGTTTGGAGTAGCCTCTGAAGGTATCACTCTTGGCTGTACGCACAATGATGCGTGAGCCGTTTTCGAGCTCAACTTCCTCAATGCTGCATTTCCTTGTTGCGGGGTAATCCGGGTCTGCCCTCATGAAGCTCAAGACTTTGTGCATGGTCTCTGCCGCCTGATTCTCTGTAGGTGCACCTATGATGCACAGACTGCCCGGCTCGAAGCGGGCAATGTGAACAATCTTGCCAGCAACAATGGTCGATTTGCCGCTCTGGCGGGCCGCAAGGATGACCTTGCGCTTGCCCTTGTCGTTGAGCACTGCCTGCTGCCACTTGAAGACGCTGAAGCCGATGGACTGCAGATAGAAGGCGCAGTCCAGCTTCTGGAGGAGGGCAATCCTGACACTGCGGGGAATCTTCCTGACTTCTGCCCCGATGCCCTTCTGGTGGCGTCTAAGTGTGCTCTTTGCGACAACCATGGCCTATTCCTCATTAGCCTCATCCTCCTCCTCGTCAAGGCTCTTCCGGATTTCATCCATGAGGATGGCCTCCTCTTCGTCGTTCAGCTTGCCAATGGCTGCCACAACTCCGGAGATATCCACTTCGGCCTTCACCCTTTGCTGGTTCTGCATCTTGATGACATCGCCTGTGTAGCCGCACTTGGAGATGAGATAGAGCTTGATGGCGGGAGAGGCCATGACACCCTTGAGGGCCAGCTGTTCGCAGATTGCATGACTTGCATCGTCAGCCCATTCTGTCACCGCCGAAAACTCTTCGTACTGCTTGTAGTCACGGTGCTTGTAGCCAAGCTTGTATTCAGCGTACATGATGGTCGGGAAGTAGTTCACGACATCCTTGCCATCTGCATCCTTGCCTAATGCTCCAGCAAAGAATTCTGCAAGCTCCTGCTGCATCTGCTCGGGGTTCTTGAATCTCCTTGGTCTTCCACCACCGTGCTTTCCTGCGTTTTTTTTCGTCGTCCTCTGTGCCATGACTGTCAAACTAGCGCATGAAGTCAAGAGCCGCCATGACCTTTGTCTTTGAAAGGCCGATGTGGTGTCTTCCCGTTGTATACGAGCTGGTATCTGGTGCGCCTGTTCCGGTTGCTGTCCTTCCGTTCCTCGACGACATCCCACGGGCAGGAGGGATCGAGGTCGAAGGTGATTTTCTTCAGGCTCGAAGGCAGTGGGTTGCCGGTGCAGATCAGCTCCTTGATTGTAGCAGGGTGGACGTGATGGAAGGCTGCACATTCTGCGACATCGTCCCATTCCCGGGCAAACCTGCCTGCATGAGCCTCGATGATGATGTACCCATCCGTGTAGTTCACTTGGCGCCATCCTCTGGAGTCTTGCTGGCCCTTGTCTGACCGACAATCTCAAACTGCAACGGTTTGCCATCGACGTAGAGCTGTCCCTTGACGATACCTCCCCTGATGAGCTTCAGGTCCTTCCTGATTCGTCGTTCGCGTTTCGATGCCTGCTTCATTCCTTGTGTTCCCCTTGTCAACCTTGATTTCATGCCCGCTTAGCTACGGGATGCCTCTTGATTAGCTCGTCGAGCTGGGCTCTTCTCCTGTCCATCTCCTCTTCGTCGGCCATCGGCGATGAGGAATATCCATCTCCGTCCCTGCTCCACACGGTTCTGCATGCGTGACACTCGCCTGTGAGAGTGAGCCCGCCTCCACATGTCGGGCAGGTCATCAGCGGAGGAGGATCTGCATTTCCGTGGTTCTCCTCGGGTGTCATGCGGTAGATCTCGCCACGTTCGTCCATGCCTTCGAGAAAGGCCTTGAGCCGCCTGAACGTCGATGAGGACGGCTTGAGCTTGCCGGATGCAAGACCGTCGTCAAGACGTCCTGCAGCCTCCTTGACTGCTGCCTCTGGATAAGTCTCGAGAAGCTGAGCATAGCCGATGTCGCTGATAATGACCCGTTCGGCAAGCCTGATGGGTTTCTTGCTCCGGCTCTTCCTTTCCGGTTCAACCGGTCCGTCCGTCCGTCCGTCCAGAACCCCGCTGTTGGAATCAGGCGTGCTGTCTTGCGTTTCGTCGGGTCCCTCTACGTGTGCATGCGCATGCTCGCCCGCGGAGCTTAGTACTAAGCCTTGGATGGACGGATGGATTATATTTTCTTGGGGAATTTCTTCTTTGGTTCTTTCTTCTTTGGGGCCTTCTTTTGCCGGTTCGTTAGGCTGTGTCACGTTTTCTTCACATAACTGCAACGATTTTGATGTTTCTTGTTCAGATTTGTCCTGATTTTGAACATTTGCATTGCAATTTGCATCGACATTTTGCATAAAAACATTTGCATCGACATTTTGCATTGCAAATGTGCATTGCAAATTGTCATCCTGAACTGTTTCAGCCTCTTCCTCTGGATGCTTGTTCCAGCGCTTCGAGGCGGCTTGGCGACGCTTCTCCGACCTGCTTTCAGCCTTGATGAGCTGGGCGGACAGATAGCCTTCTCCAGTCTTGACGACAAGCGAGCCGAGAGCAGGGGAAGCCAGCGTGTCGAGAATGCTTTCCGTCTTGTCACAATCCATCTGCAGGAGTTGCGAAAGTGTCTTTATGTGCACCGGTCCCAGCGGAATCGATGGCGAGTCTTCAGCGAGCATGAGGAATGATGTGTAGACGGCGTAGCCTTCAGCTCCGCAGGTGCAGACAAGGCTCATCATCCTCGGGTCAGTGATTGGCAGCAGTACATTCGTCCTGCCCATATATAATACCTCCAAAGATAAAACGAAACGGGCACATGGGCCTGATGGAGGGCAGGGGCAAAGAAAAAGTTGAAGAAAACCCCGCTCTTCAAAGACCCATGACCCGGAAAAGATTCGAGTCAGGACATCCTGATCAACAGCAGTACTCCGAGAGCCAGCAGAAGGCCGACGGCATCCCCGGCCAGATCGGGCCAAGACCAGCCCTCATAGGCAATATGGTCGAGAATCTCCTTGCCTATGCTGATCACGACAGTCAGGAGCGCCGCCGCCCAAAGCGGCAACAGTACACCTGCAACGGCCGTAATCAGGAATGCATACAGGCCATGGATGACATATTCGTGCGTGAAGATTCTCTGAATCCTCTGTCCGATTTCGTAAAGCCTCTTGTTCATGGCAGCTCTCCCTCGTCCTCGAGATCGTCCTCGACCTCTGTTTCAGTCTTGATGGTGGTTCCTGCAGGAGGCTGCACCTTGCCGACAATCTCCTTGATGGGGAAAGACAGGGTGTTCTCGTCGAAATCCTCTCTGATGGCCACGACATCGACCACCTTGTGGCCGTCCTTGGTTTCGACGGTCACCATATCGCCGGGCCTGATGGTCTTGTCTGTCGTCTTGTACGTGTAGGTGCGGCTGCTCTTCTCATTGAAGCGGCAGTCGAGATAGATGTATTCATTCATTCCTCATCCTCCAGATTGCCTTCATCGTCCAGCTCATCGAGTGCCTGCTTTGCGTCTGCAAAGAAGTCGTCGACAGACTGGTCTGCATCCTTTTCACCTTCGGCTTCAGCTTCAGCTTCAGCCTTGAGCTCATCCTCGATGCCATCAAAGAGGTCCATCTGGTCATCAGGCTTCCTCTTGCCCTCATAGAAGTAGGCGTAGGCTTCGGTGAAGCACTGCTCGAGAATCTCGATCTCGTCATCAGTGAGGTTCTGGGGTTCGTCGTCAGGGTCGTGGCGTGGATTGCCGTCCTCGTCCTCCTGCTCCCAATATCCCGAGTAGGGGATGAAGAGTATTGAGCTGCCGTTGAACTCCGTGCCGATGGACGGGAAGGTGAGCGTGCTCTTGATGCTGTATCCTGTGTACTTGTCCGTGCTGACGAACTTGACCGATGTCGCCTTGATGCGGCAGGGGCAGTAGGTGGCGTTTGTCAGCATGAGCTTATGCTGGACAAGCCGGGTGAGCTCTCCAAAAGCTGCAAGCAGGTCTTCATGGGGGCTGCGTGAGCCCTTGACCACCTTGGTCTGATAGCCCTCCTTGAACTGGGCCTCGATGTCGTCTCCGTTGTAGCTTACACGGCAGACTTCTACTGTTGGTTTTTCTTCCTTCTCGAAAATCCTCATGTGTCATCCCTCCTATCATTCCATGAAATGAGTACCGAAGCCGAGCTGAGCTCCGAGTACCTCTTCGTTATCGCCAGCGTCGTAATCTCGCTGTCATCCTTCCACGCAACTCCGTTGAGCGCGTCGAGTATGGTCTTTGCCACATTGTCCAGATCAGGCTTGGTTGTCGGTCTCAGCTCACCGGCAAGTGCGGCCTTCCTCTTCTTCTTCGAGAATGACTTCGGGCAGGCCTTTCTGATTACTATCGTCACTGCGTAGCCGAGCTCGTCCCTTGCCGCCGTGGTCACTTCGGGCATGGCTTTCTGCAGGGCATCCCTGTAGGCCATGCGGATGTATGCCTTGTTCTCTGAAGACTCCTTGGTCTCATACACCCGTACATGGCCGTTGACGATTGTGGACCGGGGGCGGGGCATGCCCATGACCTCTCCGTCCACCTCGAAACTGATCTTCATTCCTGTTCCACCTCCTTGCTCTCGCTGAAGAAGATTCGTCTGGCAAGCTGCATCTTTCTGTCCTCTTCCTCTTTAATCCTCTTCAGCTGGCGGGATATCTTCATCTGTCTGATGCTGTAGTAGAGTCTCTTGCGCTCTTCGCAATCCATGAAGAGAAGGTGCTTGAGCTGCTCGAGGAGGATTGTGACATCCGCCATCTCCTCAAGAATGGAATTCTCATCGTTCTTCATGAGGGCCTGTGTGAGCTCAGCCATCTCCTCAACAAGCTTGTACTTCTGGTGATCAAGCCCATAGTGCTTGGCAATGTCTCCTAAAACATCAAGGCGGGGAACCGCATAGGATGCGGCGCGCTCCTGCCTGTTGCATCCGTCCGCATTCATTCTTTCTGGTCCTTCTGCTCTGCCTCTTGCAAGGTCATCAACCTCTTCATCTGCCGACCGATTGAATTGTGATGCTGTGAGACGCTGATCATCTTAAGCGCAATTGCCGCGCAAATGGCCAACGGCTCCATGGACATCTTTTTCATTTCATCGGCAAAGCCAAGTGCCGAATCTACTGCTTCTTTCATCTCCTTCAATGAATCGAGCACATCCTCAACTATCATTTCCTGTCTGATTTTGTTGTTCTCCATAGTTCTATCTTTCTCCTTTGCATTCATGCCTGCTCTGCTTTCTTGAACTTGAGCGCGCTCTTCAGTGACTCGATGGTCTGATCTTTCTCCCTCAACGCCTTGCCTATCATGAACATGCTCTGGCAGTAGAGGTTGAGTAGAAGATCAAAGGCTTTGTTGTCGGCCCTGCAGTCTTCAGGTAGTCGTGAGTGGTATCTCACCAGAAGGTCCATGACCATGAATGGAGCACTGGGCGAGAGAGCATTGTACTCTGCAATCGTCGAGACGAATTTCCTTATTTCATCTCTGATCAGTTTTCCGGGACCATGCTTCACTATTGGAAGTTCATCGACGCAGAATTTCAGAACCTGTTCCTTCTCCTGTTCATCCATCTCGGTCCATGGTTTGTCGAGACGGTGATATGTGGCGTTGCCTTCCCTTGTTGTTGTCATTTCTTTCTCCTTTTGAAAAAGCCCGTGCCCTCCGTGATGGAAGACACGGGCGAGCATCATGTCAAAGGCCTCACTTGCTGGCCTTGTTTTCCGTTTCAATAGTCTCCTTCGTCATCGAGGTCATCATCTGGAGAGCCCTGCGCCTCCTGCTCCTCTCGAAGCATGGCCATGTACTCGTCCTCGGACATCTCTCCGGTTCCCGCATCCGGCATGTCGGCTTCATCGCTGTACATTGCAGGGGTGGATTGCTGTACTGCGTCCTGCCTTGAATCCGGTTCTGGTGCAATGACTGGAGCAGCATCCTGCCCTGAGAGTGTCTTCGCTGGTTCTCCATCATTCTGTGGTTCCTGCTTCTTCTTGGGTGTCCTTGCTGTCTTGGGTGTGGTGGTGCTTGCCTGCTGTTCAGTGACCGGCTCCTCGACAGGTTTGAAGAAGTCCGATACCTCTCCAACACCATCCTGAAGTGATTTGTAGATGGAGCGGAGCCTGACATAGAGGGTGACATCCATCGCTTCTGCCTTGCGTCCGATGAACTGCTCGATCTGGGCCTTGCTTACACCGAAGGCGGAGCGGAAGGAGTTGAGCATCTTGTTGATATCCATGTGCTGCTTGTTGTAGTTCACGCTTGTCTGGATGCAGAGGTCCAGAGCCCAATCGACGACATCCTTGGGAATGATTGCCTCAAGACATGCACGTTCCCTTCTGCTGGCCTTGTTTGCGGTCAGCTCATAGATATCACGGTCATCAGTGACCGGCTTTCCGTTTTCACGGACATGGTAGACGGTGAACTCGCGCGCCTTCCTTACGTTCGTCTCGAAGTCGATTGCATAGGCAATGATCTTCGAGTGTCCGGGAGCGTATGATGTTCCACTGACGCGCTCGACCTCCTTCCAGCCTGACTCGAGGTTGCCCCAGCACTGGCTGATTGATCTCAGTAGATCAATGCTTGCACCGAAGATGTCGGTTCCGCCACGCTGGTAGCGATAGGCGGCCTTCTCGGCAAGGGTGATTCTGCTGCATTCGGACTGGATGTGGTCCATGGCGGCTTCCCTGTTTCGCGGGAACTGCTTGGCGATGACCATCTGCGCCTGAACCGTGGCAACTTCCCTTGCCACCTGCTCGTTTGCGATGGCAGATGCCGACAGCCCAAAGTTTCCCGTACCTCCATATGAAGAGGCTGGGGTGGCTGCATGAAAATCCGGCCTCATTATGGCTTTCTCATCCTGTCTGACCTCCGGCACGCTGTCGGTAGGCCTTGCGTTCTGATTGATGTTCTTTCTTGCGTCGTATGGCATCTGTGTCCTCCTATTCCCTCTTGATCTTCACAAGCTCAAGGCCAAGGCTCTTGGCAACGTCGAGCAGTATCCTGATGTGTCCTTTCGGGCCGGATATGGTCCTGTGAATCCTGATGATCTTCGACTCGTCCTCCGGAAGCTCATTTGGCACTTCGATGGAAAAGGTGTGGCTCTTGCCGGGTGTAGTACCTGCTGCTTCACGTTCTTCAGGCGTCACTGCTACGGGTGTTGTCGAAGAGCCTGCCTCTGGAACGGAGACAGGACTTGAGCTGGCTTTTTGCAGCTCTTCAAGCTGGATGGCTCTGTCGCTGGCCTCCTTGGCTCTGGTGATGTCTCCTGTCGAAAGGAAGGTATCCAGTGCTATATCAGGCTTCGGCATCGCCTTGGCGGCAGCCATGCCTGACAGAAGCGTCTGCAACTGAGCTGAAACCCTCTTCTCCAGAGCTGTCCGCGATGTGCTCTTGTTCTCCCATTCCTTCTCGAAGAACCAAGTGCGGACTTCGATTTTCTGCGTGATTGGATAGAGCGTCACGCTGATGGAGTCAGCTTTTGACTTGATGACCCTCTCGACCATCATCAGCCGTTCATCCCTTTCCTTTGCCTCCTGAGTCCTGATCATCGTGCCAATCTCGTCTATGGCCCCGACAAGTGAGGAGACAGCATCCTTGTATTGGGCTTCCCATTCCTTGTAGGGAGCTTCCATCCTCCTCTTGAGGGCCTTGCGTGCATCCTCCAGATTCGTCTGAAGTCTTGTGAGCTGTGCCTTGATTGGCTTGAGGTCCTTTGCTTCCGTCGAGACGATCTGTCCTTTCGCATAGGCGACGGCCTTGTCTGTCCAATCCCTCAGGTCATCGAAGTTGCTGATGATTGGGTGGGTGTCGTCTCCCTGAATCGTCAGCGAGAATTCCGGCAATGACTCTCTGATTTCTTCTTCTGCCATGTTCGTGCTCCTTTTGACATGTGCTTTAGAACCTGAAGACCTGAGCCGGTCTGACTCTGGGTATCAGGTATTCCGATTCGAAATGCATGAGCTGTGTCCTGAGCCATGCAATGTCTTCTTCAACCCCCTCGGCCCTTCGGTCGAGAAGCCTGTATCCTGTGCTGATCTGCGGCAGCTCCTGTTCTCCATCCCTGTATCCCTCACGCTTGAGGCGGTACTGGAACAGGGTGAAGCCGTAGCCTGTACATGCCAGCTGATGGATTCCCTGCAGGTAGTAGTGCGGCGGAATCGTCTTTCCGTGGTCCATGAACCACTCGTCTCCTGCGCCATGGTCCATGCCTCCAGTCTTGTTCTCGAATACGCCTTTCATCCCCTTAGGGAATTCCCATGGGTTGTCGTCAGTCTTGACGACGATCTCACCATCCAGAGTGGCGGACATGCAGGGTGTATCCTTTGACACGATGATGTCGTAGGGTGCGTATGAGAACTGGAACCATTGTCCGAAGTCGAGCATCGCAAGTCTTCTCATCGGTTCCTCCGCCTCGATTCCGTAGCGCACGGATGCAAGACCTGCTATGTCCTTGATCTTTCCTCCAACCTTCTCGTCGTATACATCCACGGAACTTCCAAACGGGGAATGGTCGACTGCCTTGGCGCTTTCGCTGGCGCCGATGAGGTAGTGGTCTTTGAACTTCCCGTTCCTGACGCGCTGCCATTCCTCGCGGCTATCGATATGGAGGCGGTAATACTTGTCAGCTTCGAGAACCGTCATCCAGAAACCTCCTCGGCTTCCTCGAGGTCGTGCAGCCAGACAGGCCTTGGGTCTCCATTCTCATTTCTGCTGTAGATGGGTTTGTCGTATTTCTCCCACATGCGTTTTCCGTAGTCGCTCATCGTGCAGACAGGCACGATTGTCGGCCTCGTTGTCTGACCATCCCATACGTTTGCGACGGGGCCTGATGATGCCTCCCTGAGGTACGCATCATAGGCAAGTTCCCTTGCACTCATGGCGTCCTCTGCAATGACGGCAATGGGGAAGCGGGTCTCAATGACAACATCGACTTGGAATATCTTCTTCTCTTCCATGTCATCAGTCCTCCACAAAGGAGTTGATGCGTTCCTGCTCATCAAAGTCGATGTACTCGCCATTTATGATTGCCCTGCAGCGTCCGGAAGAATCCCTCTTCGGCTTGCGGACCTTGCATGAATCCGCTGCGAGCAGGATGGAAAGCATGGCAATGAGTGAGCCAAGGCCCAAAAGTGCAAATACGATTCCTGACATGTGATGCTCCTTTTTCTCCATCTCCTGAGAATGGCCCCGGCAGTCGCCTCTTTGTTTGACTGCCGGAACCTGATCAAGATGTGGGTTGCTTGCAGCTGTGAGTCCTGCTGCCTGACATGCTGATGACATTGAAACCGCACCATTCTGCGATAAGGAGACGAATTCAGCCCCTGCGTTTGCCCCTCTTCTCGTCAAGGAGAAGCTGGGCTCCGTTTTCTCAGGTACTCCCGGTACATGTCCTGTCTTTCCTGAGGAGGGATAGCGCTCCATTCCATGTATTCCTCAACCGGCCAGCGCTTCTTGCCCGTGGGGTAGGCGGACTGTCCGAAACGAGGCAGCAGGTACATGTCCTTTCCGTGCATGATCGCCGAGTAGGAGGAGCCTTCCATCTTTGCGATGTCGTTGACATCGACGACCGTCTTTCCAGTTGTCGCGACGAATGTCGTCAGCCTCTCGAGCCTGTCGAGCTTGGCGAGGATGAGCTTCATTTCGGGTATTTCCATCAGGTTCCCTCCTTTCCAGAAGAAGAAAACCTGCCGTCCCCGCTCAAGCCGTGGCTTATGGGATTGTCTGCTCTGCTCTGCTCCCTTTCAGATTCCACTGCGTTTTCATTAGGAGAATTTCCGGCTTCCTGCAGAGCGGGGGCGACAGGAACCCCGAAGGGTTTTGAAAATGGAGGTAAATTATGTAAAAGTCCTTGAGAGGAAACTTCCTGTTCAACAAGAAGGCCGAGGTACGTCTCGGCAGGAATCTTGTTTGCCTTCGAGAGGCTCACAAAATCTTTGTATGTGTCCGGGTCTATGAATATCTTTTTCGTGACCGACTTCTTCATTACAACTAGTACTCCGTAAGCTATGACTTCTCGTAATCGATAGCTCAATAATAGTAGTAGTAGTAGTAGGTGTCAAGCACTTTTTATGACTAATAGGCTATTGTTTCTCATACTGTCGTTATACTAGTCATATGAACGATGGATTTGCATTTTGGAAACTTGTGGACAAACTTAACCCCTACAGGTCCATCACCGACTTCATAAAAGCTGCGGGACTCAATTACAACAATGCGAAACAACAAAGGAGTGACTGCAGAATCCCGAAGTCCGAGGATCTGTTGAAGATTGCTTCGACATTGGGCGTAAGCATCGAGTATCTGTTGACCGGCAAAGAAGAGGATGCGCACTTCAATCCCGAGCCGAAGGTCCAGCTGTCACCTGAGGCTCGCTTCGTTGAGGAATCTGAGCCCATGAAGGCGCTTGTACGCTACTGTATGAAGGACCCAAAGCTTCTTTCAGCTCTTGAGCTTGTTATGAATGCGCAAAAGCAGGAGATTCTTGAGCGAATAGGTTAGGATGTCTGTCGGATTATTTGAAGTATCTGAAGAAAGAGCGTCTTATGTTGGATGGATATGAATTTTGGCAGAACGTGGACCGGGTGAATCCATACCGGTCTGCGAGGGCAATGGCAAAGGAAGCCGGCATAGATTACAAGCACATGACACAGCAGCGCGCCGATTCCACGGTTCCGAAGGGTGCAGACCTTCTGAAGATTTCAAGGGCGATGCATGTCTCGATTGAGAGTCTTCTGACGGGTGAGGATGATGTGTCCCCACTTGACTTCCTTTCTGAGGAAGCAAGGTTTGTAGAACAGTCGGATTCGATGAAGACGCTTGTCCGCTATTGCATGAAGGACAGTCGCCTTCTTTCTGCTTTTGAGCTTATTCTCAAGGCCGCCAGAGATGAGCTGAAGGAGAGAATAGGATAGGGGGATTTGGCAATGAAGTGGGTTGATGATTTCATAGACGGCATTACGTCTACACACGGACTCGAGAATCTGCGCAAAACAGAGGGAGAGGAGGAGCTTAAGCCTCTCGACTTCTCAAATATCCGTCCTCAGGAAAAGCAGGTGCGTTCAAATGACCGGCATGTAGACTTGCTGCATCAGGGCCCGCATCCTTCTGGTGGATACAAGGGTGGTGACGGCCTTCCTTCAATTGATGAGAGTCAGACAAGCAGGAGGCCATACCGAAAAACTTATAAGAGAGATGGCAGCGCATTGAAGGTGGCACTGATTCTCTCCATAGTCATTGCTGTGATTCAACTGTTTGTCGAAGCATCTTTTCTTGTTGCAATCATGGTGATTGTTGTCGGTGTTGAAGTTGGACTTTGCCTGACAGGACTGGCTACCGGGCAGAGTTTCGAACCTTCGATGGTGTTCTTCTTCCTGTTCTCTACTGCCTCATTGGCCCTCTTGGCGTATTGCGCCTTTGCATGGCGTCCAGATGAGATTTGGCGAATTCTCGCAACTGTCTTCTTCTGCATACCACAGATAATGCTGGTCGTGACTTGGGATTGAGTTTGCCAAGATTGAGCCCGATATTTTTATAATCCATAGTTGCTAGAAGTGTGCCCGGCACATATCAAAACCCTCCCGAGGCGAATGCGGGCCCTGTGCCATGCGTCACTAGCTGACCTAGCTTCGGGAGGGTTTCTTATATTTTTCTTATATTTTGCAACGAAATCTTTGCAAATCTTGTAGGCAGGTGTTGGTTATAGGTATATTCTTAATACCTGATTGGAGAATTGAAAATGGCAGGATGGGATGAAGTTCTAAGGGAAGTTAGCTCTGTTCCAAACGTATTGGATACCACTAGAGAGAAATATATCGAACAACTTAGCAAGCTCACTGGGCGTAACACGATTTGCTATTATTCTTCTTTTCTGACTAAACAAGCACAGAACACTGGGATCATAGACAATGACATAAACGGCTTTATGACTGCTATAAAAGGTATGGACTGTTCTAGGGGGTTGGATTTGATTCTTCACACGCAAGGCGGTTCTCCAGAGGCAGCTGAGGCAATTGTTTCATATTTGAAGGCTAAGTTCGGAAACAACATTCGGGTGATTGTCCCACAAATTGCAATGTCTGCCGGCACCATGATTGCATGTGCTGCAAAAGAAATTTTTATGGGGAAGCACTCTAGTCTCGGCCCTATCGACCCACAGTTTGGAGGTGGAATACCTGCATACAATGTGGTGTGGGAATTCAATCAAGCTCGCGAATCACTGAGAAAGAATCCTACTGACATAAATTACTGGAGGTTGCGTATTCAGCAATATCCTGCGTCATTTCTAAAATCAGCACTTGATGCCATAAGTCTGTCCTCTGAACTGGCTAGCAACTGGCTGGCATCCAATATGTTTGCAATGGATGCTGATAAGGACAATAAGGTGAAGCGGGTTGTTGAACATCTAAATGAGCACGATATGTCTAAAACGCACGGCAGACATTTTGATATAGATAAGTGCAGAAGCTACGGACTTGTAATAAACGCTCTTGAGGATGATCAGAAACTTCAAGATGCTGTTTTGAGTGTGCATCACTCTTGTATGATTAGTATAGACAAAACAAATATAATTAAAATCATAGAAGGCAACAAAGGAAGAAGGGTTCTTATCACTCAGAATGTTTAAGGAGGTTCTTCTCATGACCAGTAACGAGGAAATAAAGAAAAGCGTCGATGAGTTATATGAAATGCTTGGAATAGGGGACGATGTCGATCATGTTCAAACCGATTTAAATCTGGGTACAATCTTCCCTTTCTTGAAAGGCAGGCAATCTTCATCAGACAGATCAGAGATAAGCAAATCGGTTGTTGCGGAGGGGTTTGAGATGGATTATACCCAAGTCCATTTCAAAGACAATGGTTTTAGAATGTATTGACAGCGATGATTACACTTTGACTATCGCTATCTTAGAGCCGTATTAGTGCTCGGGGGCCGTGGGGTGAAACACGGCTCCTTTCATTTCTCATCAACAATCTGCGATATCGGGATGATGTCAGGTGCTTTGTCCTGACGCTTTCTGAATTCAAAGAAGCCATCACGGGCCGTGTCAAGGCGGCGGATCAGGTCCTGCGCTTTCTGATGATCATAATCGTCTCTGAGCTTCGTGTGACCCATTGACACTGCAAGGACGTCATCAGAAACGTCACCACGGATTTCTGTCGTATGCGTGTGCCGGAAGCAATACTGGACCAAGCCCTTGTGATACAGGCCATATTTCTTGAGGACACACTTGAAGTGTTTGTTGCTGACCTCCGGCATCAGCAGGCCATCCTTACGCTGCGGGGCAGTGAAGAGGAGATCATCAGCTGTAAGGTTCTTTTCCTTGATGAGCCTCATGATGAGGGCTGCAGTATCATCGAAAACAAGTCCAGTCCTTTCCTTGTATCCTTTGCCGGTGGTCTTCACCCGGTCCTTTATGCAGCCTTCGTTCCTGTTCACAGTCCGGCTTGTTGACACTGCGTAGCCCTTCGGCGTCTTCCAGACATCCTTTACCCTCAGTGCAGCCACTTCACCCGGCCTGAATCCTGTGTCGTAGATGATGCTGAAGTAGGCCGCCCACATGGTGGAGCCGAAGACCTCTATGCGCTTCTCGAGGTCTTCAGGGAACAGTGTTGAAGTTATCTCCGGAGACAGCGCCTCGCGCTCCTGCGCGTTCGCGCTCATCAGCTTGACATCCTTGGCTGGATTGTCGGTTCTGTAGCCAAGTTTCTTGACCTCATCCATGACCAGCCTGAATGTGACAAGAATCTTGTTGCGTGTCTCATTCGACAGGGTCTTCTTGTTCTTCTGGACGGGATTGATAGAGGGAAGCCATCGCTCTATCTGACGGGCTGTGATTGCAGTAACCAGCATGCATCCATACTGAGGGAGGATGTAGTTGTCGAGAAGGTCTTGGCACTTCTCGTACCGGGTGATGGAGATGTCGTGTCCGTAGAGCTTGTCATGCATGTAGAGAGAGTCTTGGTCTCGCCGGGTAAAGAAGTCAGATGCAAACTCTTTCAGTGTCGGTATGGTGGCGGTGACATCAATGCATCCGAGTTTCTTGAGGTAGGATTCCGCAAACTCGATTGCGTCGGGCATGTTCCATGATTTTGTGCTAATCCTTTTTCCGGGCATCATGTCGAACTCGACATCGATGGCACGGTTCTTGTTTTGACGGAGTCTGTAAGGCCTGTCCCCTGTGAGTCTATGGCGTCCCATAAGCCCAGAATATGGCCGGATTTCACGATTTGCAAGGGTTTTCTGTAACAGATTTGGTAACAAAATCATGCATTTTGCGAAATAATTATTTGTCACACAATAACTTGATTAATTTTTACGAGTCCTACCCCTGCTAAAAAATTTGTCCGTTTTTGTCGACTTTCCTCGGTCAAAATCGGACATTTTTCTTTTTATCTGACCAGACAACCCGTGTATGCTCAACAAATTCGTTGGTGACAGGTCCGGTTTTGTTCCGGTTTTCGACCTTCCGGTACTTTACTCTTATGATGGACAATTATTCTTTACATTTTCCCGCTTGGAGGGGACCAAACTTTGGTAACACATTTTTCTGTCACCTGCTGAAGGTCGATTTCGTCGGGCAAATCAGTGAGACCAGGTGTAATTTTTGAAGAAAATTCTTATCGAAAATTGCGGCTGGAAATCGGTTGTTGCATTTTCGGTGTGGAAGAAAATTTTTCTGCTGGATGAACCGTTTTTCTTCAGGGAGCGTCCAGGCGGGATCATTCCGCCTCTGTGGAGAGTTCCCTGCACAGGCTGAGGTACAGGCTTCTGCGGCCCTCAAGGACATCCTGTGACCGATGTCGAATACGGGGCAACAGCTCAAATCGGGCCAGATAAAGGGCGAAAATGCATGTTGAAACGGACTTTTTTGAAGTTTTCATCGATTTAGTCCGTTTCGTGATATAATCTGGTATGCCTATGGAAAAGAAGCTGTATCCCCGTGAGAAGTATCTCTCCCGCATCCGCCCTTTCTATCATGACACAGAGATGATCAAGGTCTTCTCTGGTGTGCGCCGATGTGGCAAGTCCTCATTGCTTCTTCTGGTCCAGGAGGAACTCCGGCATGGCGGGGTGGCGGACAGGAACATTCTCTCGGTAAACCTCGACAAGCGTCCGTATACAAGGCTTAAGACCACGGATGCTCTTGAACGTGTCATCGATGAAAGATTCGCAGGTGTCGATGGTGTAAAATACCTCTTCATCGACGAAGTCCAGAATGTGAAGGACTTTGAAACGAGCCTGAACGCCTACAGGGAGGAGGGGGACTACTCCATTTTCATCACAGGCAGCAACTCCTACCTCTTGTCGGGAGAATTGGTCACCAAGCTGACAGGACGCTATCTGGAAGTGGGTATGTCGACACTCACATTCGATGAGTACATCGGTATGAAACGTTTCCTGGGAAAGGCTGTGAACCCAAATATCTCGGAAGAACTCCGGTCCTTCATATTGGAAGGAGGCTTCCCTTATGCCCTGAATTATGATGGCTTGGCGGAGAAACGTTTCTATGTCCAGAGTGTCGTTGATGAGATCTTTGAGAAGGATGTGAATGGAAATGGGAAGATAAGGAAGAAGCAGCTCTTCAACCTTGTCATGCAATTCATCGTCAACAACTTCGGTTGCACGGTTTCTGTCGACAATGTCGTGACCCATCTCAAGGAAGTCTTGCATGAGAATGTAAGGAAGGAGACTGTCTACGCTTATATCGAGCAGCTTGAGAACCTCAGGATCATCTCGAAATGCGCCAGGTTCGACCTCAAGAGCAAGAAGTCCTTGAAGGGTGGAGAGAAGTATTATCTGTCCGATCTGAGTTTCTACTTCCTCCGCAATACGGACAATCGCATAGCTTATGGTCCTGTGCTTGAGAACATCGTCTACCAATACGCCAGGAGCCTGGGATACCAGGTCAGTGTAGGCAAGGTTGGCAAGTATGAGGTCGATTTCATCATGCGTTCCCCTTCCTTGGACTACTCCTATGTCCAGGTGTCGATGTATATGCTTACAGACCCTTCCACGGAGGAGCGTGAGTACCGTTCCCTTGAAGCGGTCAGAGACAACTATCCGAAATACATCCTGACATTGGATCC
This sequence comes from Candidatus Aphodenecus pullistercoris, assembly GCA_017694495.1. GTDB lineage: Bacteria > Spirochaetota > Spirochaetia > Sphaerochaetales > Sphaerochaetaceae > Bullifex > Bullifex pullistercoris. The sequence goes on along the minus strand of JADIMU010000016.1, from coordinate 62,194 downwards.
GGTGATCCAGAAGCGGGGTGGTATCATCCATGCCAATCTGGCCCAGTTCATTTGTGAGGGAAGAGCCTTCTGAACCGGACTTTCCTGGAGTTTTCATCGATTTGGTCCGCTTCAGAAGGGAATTTGGGTCATTCGCTATTTTTTGGAAGAGGGGATCCTTATGCTCATCCTGTTGCCTGCAGCAAATGGGGGAAGGCCCCATTGTCGAGGAAATTGGCTGGGTTGATGGTCTCCGTTTCATGTTGACATGACGTCAGAATAGGCATGTTCTTCCTTGTACTGACACTGTATCAGTAAATCGGTCTCAAGGAGATCTGCTCATGAAAAGGGATCTTGGATCCGTGCCCGCACTCTATCCGCTGCCGACATGGTCGTCTTCGCGACCCCGCTGTACTACTATGGCTTCTCGGCCCAGCTGAAGACTGTGGTCGACCGCTTCTGCTCCTACAACTCGAGCCTTACGGCCAGAAGGCTGAAGTCGGCCCTCATTTCCGTGGCATGGAACAGTGACGGCTGGATCTTTGACGCCCTCGAGGTCCATTACAGGACGCTGGTGCGCTACCTGGACATGGACAACCAGGGCATGGTCCTTGGCAAGGGCTGCGGTACTCCTTCGATGACCCATGGAAGCTCATACCCCGACCTCGCATATGAGCTGGGGCGAGGACTGAGAAAGTCTGCAAAAGTGCCATAATCCCAAATGGGACTGAAATGAAGTCTTGAATCTGCGATTGCGCCCATGTTAAGCTCCCGCTTGATATGGACGCTTTCACACATGCTCTGCTTGGACTCGACATCGCCGGAAGGCGGGAGCTGACCTTGAGGAAGGGGCTCCTCCTGGACGACGTCTTCTCGAGCTCGAGCATGCTCGTCGTCATCATGTCGGGAGAGCTCGAGGTCCTGTGCCCGGCAGGAGGCCTGGCCAACGTTCTGGCCTCCGGTGCCGTCTACGGCATCTCGAACCTCTTCGTGGAGGACAGCCTCGCGAGCCGGCTGCGCGCCAAGAGCGACGTCTCGCTCGTCCTGCTTCCGAAGGAGGAGGTCAGGACGGCCATGGACGCCGATGTCAGGTTATACAGGCTCTACTGCGCGCTGCTCAACCGCCGCCTCGACTTCCTCTTCGGCAGGGTCGACACCCTGAGCCTGAAGAGCAACCGCAAGCGGGTGGCCAAGTGCCTGCTCGACGGTCAGGCGGGACGCTTCTCCTCACGCGAGGAGCTTGCGAACTACCTGGCGCTGGGCAAGAGCGCGCTCTTACGCGAACTGGCCCATCTGGCCGCATGCGGAGCCATCTCCTACGACAAGGACGACATACGCGTCATCGATTCCGAAAGACTCAAGGAGGTCCTGAATGCATAGGAAACTTACACTCGTACTCACCGTCCTCGCGCTGTGCGCGGGACTCTTCGCCCAGCCTGCCAGTGAGGCCGTCACCAGCGATGCCACTCCAGTGCGCGTGGCCGCCCTCAAGGGCCCCACTGCCATGGGCCTCGTCCAGCTGATGGATGAGAGCGGGGCCGGAACCGTGGACGGCAACGACTACAGCTTCTCGATCGTCGCAAGCCCGACTGAGATGACGCCCATGATCGTGCGCGGCGAGGTCGACATCGCGGCGCTTCCGGCAAACCTGGCAAGCGTCCTTTACAACAACACGGACGGTGGAGTGCAGGTGCTCGCCGTCAATACCCTGGGCGTCCTCTACATCGTCCAGCATGGCGATGACGTGTCATCCGTCCAGGACCTCGCCGGCAAGACGATCTACGCCAGCGGCAAGGGCTCCACTCCCGAGTACGCACTCTCCTACATCCTGGAGGAGGCCGGACTGGCCGACAGCGTCACCGTCGAGTGGAAGAGCGAGCATGCGGAGTGCGTCGCCGCCATCGTCAACGACAGCGATGCCGTTGCCCTGCTGCCACAGCCCTTCGTGACGACTGCCATGATGCAGGATCCCTCGATCCGCGTAGCCCTCGATCTTAACGACGCTTGGGCCGAGGTCAGTCCCGACTCCGCCCTGATCACAGGCGTCATCGTCGCCAGGACCGCCTTCGTCGAGGCCAACGGCGAGGCCGTCGACAGCTTCCTCACCCAGTACAAGGAGTCGACAGACTACGCCAACAGCGATGTGGCTGGTGCCGCGGCCCTGGTCGGCAAGTACGACATCGTGCCTGAGGCAGTGGCCCTCAAGGCATTGCCTGAGTGCAACATCGTGTGCATCACGGGTGATGAGATGGAGGCTGACCTGTCCAGCTACCTGACCGTCCTCTACGAGGCCAACCCGGCCAGCGTAGGCGGTGCTCTACCCGCGGAGGACTTCTACTATTAACCGCAAGCTCGCCAAGGCCCTTTCCATCCTCTTCTGGCTCCTCGTCTGGCACATCGCGGCAGTGGTCGTCTCGCAGAGGATACTCATCGTGTCCCCTGTCGAGGTCGTCGTCAGACTCATCGAGCTGCTGGGGCAGGGGAAGCTGTGGGCAGCAGGCGCCTTCTCGACGCTGCGCATTGCCGGCGGTTTCCTCCTGGCCCTGGCGAGCGCCACGATCCTGGCCGCGCTGGCAAGCGGCCACAGCTGGGTCAGGACCATCGTCGAGCCCGTGGTCCAGGCCTTCAAGGTCATCCCGGTCGCCTCGATCGTCATCGTCGTGCTGATCTGGGTGTCCTCGAGGAACCTTTCCGTGATCATTAGCTTCATGATGGTCTTCCCTGTCCTCTACACGAACATCCTCTCCGCAATCGACTCCACGGACCGGAACATGCTCGAGATGGCCTCCGCCTTCCGCCTCACACGCTGGAGGCGGCTGCGCCTGGTGTATCTCCCCCAGGTCTATCCCTACTTCCTATCCTCGTCCACGCTCGCCCTGGGCCTCGCCTGGAAGAGCGGCATCGCGGCCGAGGTCATAGGCATCCCCGACGGAAGCCTTGGCGAGAGGCTCTACGACGCCAAGGTCTTCTTCGCGACGGCCGATGTCTTCGCCTACACGCTGCTGATCGTCATCCTCTCCGTCCTCTTCGAACAGCTGATGAAGCTCCTGATCCGCTCCGTCGGCCGCCGTCTGGAGGTCGTATGAGGGGCGTCTTCACCAAACATTATGGAGACCTCCTCCTCTTCGAGGACCTGGAGGTCGAAGTCCTCAACGGGGCGGTCAACCGAATCGCCGGCCCCTCTGGCCGCGGCAAGACGACGCTGATGCGCCTGATGTCAGGCCTCGAGGAGAACGAGGCGGGGTCGATCGGCGACTTCGCCGGCCACAGCTCGGCCTGGGTCTTCCAGGAGGACCGCCTTGTGGACTTTATGAGCGCTTTGACGAACATCACTCTGGCTGTGGGCCGGACAGTGGAGAAGGCCGTGGTCGTCAAGGCCCTGAAAGAGCTCGGCCTGGACGATCCCGCCAAGGCCGTAGGGGATTATTCCGGCGGCATGAGGCGCCGCGTCGCGTTGTGCCGTGCCCTCCTTTCTGATGGAGAGGTGCTCTATCTGGACGAGCCCTTCACTGGCCTCGACAGTGCGACCCGCGCCCAGGCGGCCTCTTTCATCGAGCGCCACAGGAGGGGCAGGACGCTGATCCTCGTCGACCACGAGGATGAGGCGGAGCCCTTCCTGCCTGTGGAGAATGCAATCGCCCTCTAGTTGTGCTATCATCAGCGCATGACTGACAGGACATTACCGGCATGGGACCTTAGTCCCATCTTCTCCGGCATCGACGGCGAGGACTTCAGACAGACGCTCTCATCCGTCGACGCATTGTGCGGCTCGATGAAGGCCGCGATCGACTCTGGTCTTCCACTGAAGGACATCGTCGACATCTACAACCGCCTTTGTGCCACCTATGAGACGCTGGGCGCCTACACGAGCGCCCTGCTGTCGACGGACACGGGCAACGCCGCCTACCTCAAGGCCGTGACCGACGTCGAGGCAAAGAGCGTCGCGCTGAGCGAAGTGGAGAACCTCTTCGTCCAGGCGCTCGGCGCCCGGGAAGCCGAGATCGACGTACCTGAGCTTTCCGACTATTCCTACGTCCTCCACCACATGGCTGAGGACGCAAGGCACAGGATGAGCCTGAAGGAGGAGACCCTCGCCGCCGACCTGGCCCGCAGCGGCTCGTCGGCCTTCAGCCGCCTCTTCGACACGATCACGAGCTCGCTTGCAGACGATGGACGCACGCTCACCGAGCTCAGGAGCGACGCCTACAGCCCGGACAGGGCGCTGAGGAAATCGTCCTACGAGCGCGAGAAGAAGATTCTGGCCCAGGCGAGGGGACCGCTTGCCGCCGCCTTGAACGGCATCAAGGGCAGTGTGCTCACGATCGAGTCGCGCCAGGGCTGGAAGAGCCCACTCGAGCACAGCGCCTTCATCTCACGCGTCTCGATGAAGACTCTTGAGGCACTGGTGGCCACCCTCAAGTCGGCCCAGCCGATGTTCCGTGACTACTTCCGCATCAAGGCCCGCCTTCTCGGTCTGGACCAGCTGGCCTGGTACGACATCTTCGCTCCAGTGAGCGTGCCTGGTGCCTCGCACAGGGAATACTCCTTCGCAGACGCCCGCGCCCTGATCGTCGACAGCTACTCGTCCTTCTCTTCCCAGATGGGCGAATTCGCACGCAAGGCCTTCGACGAGAACTGGATCGACGCGGCGCCCCACAAGGGCAAGGTCGGCGGCGCCTACGACACGGCCTTCCCCCTGGTGGGACAGAGCAGAGTGTTCACGAACTTCTCCTTCGACTACTCATCCGTCTCGACGCTCGCCCATGAGCTGGGCCACGCCTACCACGACTCGGTCGTCATGAGCCGTCCGGCGCTGCTGTCGTCCTACCCGATGCCCCTTGCGGAGACGGCGAGCATCTTCGCCGAGCAGATCCTCTTCCAGAAGGTGCTCTCCACATCGAGCGAGGCCGAGGCGATCCCCCTCATCGAGAGCTTCGTCTCGGATGCGGCACAGGTGTGCACCGACATCCTCTCCCGCTTCCTCTTCGAGTCGGCCCTCTTCGAGGCGAGGAAGGAGGGCGAGGCGACTGCGGACGACATGTGCCGCATGATGGCCCAGGCCCAGGAGGAGAGCTATGGAGACGCGGTGGCCGACAAGCACGAGTACATGTGGGCAGTGAAGGGCCACTACTATTCGGCGGACTTCAGCTTCTACAACTATCCTTACGCCTTCGGACAGCTCTTCGCGCTGGGCCTCTTCGCCCGGGCGGGCAGGGACGGCGACTTCGCCCAGAAGTACCGCACCCTCCTTTCCATGACAGGGCAGTACAGCGCAGAGGATGTCGCCGCCTCAGCCGGTTGCGACATCACGAGTGGAGCCTTCTGGCAGGAAGGCATCGACGTCATAGCTTCCTACGTCGAGAGGATGAAGCGCTTTGCGGACAAGATGTGAAGGACTTTTGACCGGAGCCGTCGGCTTCGCACATTACGATGGCAAGCTCCTTCTCCTGCCCGGCCTCCTGCCGGGCGAGGAGGCAGAGTTCTCCACGGCCATTCCACACAAGGGAAGATTGGCTGCGAAGGACCTCGTCAGGCTGACTTCAAGCGATGTGCGCATCACGCCGAGCTGCCCGTACAGCTCAGTGTGCGGAGGCTGCGGCTTCGACTACGTCGGTCCCGAGGCCTCGGCGAGGCTGAAGAGCGCCATCGTGAGGGAGAACATCGAGTCGAGGACTGGCTGTGACCTTTCCCCTGTGATCCAAGAGCCCATCTGGGCTGAGGGCGAGGGCTACCGCAGCCGCTGCCGCATCCACGTCTCGCTGAAGGACAGGAAGCTCGGCTTCCTCTCCAAGCGCAGCAACGAGCTCGTCGCGATAGACCATTGCCCCTTGCTGACGGAGAGGCTGAACGGACTTCTTGCCCAGCCGAAGGAGCTCTTCAGGCGCTTCCAGAGCCAGCTCTTCTCCAAGGGCGTCAACAGGAAGACGGGATTCGTCGAGCTCGAGCTCTTCGATGCTGACGACGGCGTGCTCATCGGCGACGAGGAGGGCGTCGTCACAGTTGGTGGCAGGGCCTTCCACCTGACGGCTTCCGTCTTCTTCCAGTCGAACCTGCGCCTGCTGCCTCGTCTCTTCTCCATCGTGGAGGACAGTGTGGTCCCGCGGCGCGTCATGGACCTCTACAGTGGAGTGGGAACCTTCTCGACTGTACTCGAGGGCGGTGCCTATGAGGTCGTCGCCGTCGAACGGGACAGGGCCTGCCTTGCCCTGGCACGCAAGAACGCGCCTTCGGCCCGCTTCTTCACGGACGACGTCAGCCTCTGGGCGCGCAAGGACCGGGGCGGGGTCGATACTGTCATAGTGGACCCGCCACGTACTGGGCTTGGCGATGCGGCCACCCTGATCGCGTCCTGGTCTGCCGGGCGCGTCGTCTATGTCTCATGCAACAGCCAGAGCCTGGCCTGGGACCTGAAGGCCTTCATGGGCAAATATACGATCTCTTCCGTCCGCGTCCTGGACTTCTATCCTGGCAGCGGACACGAGGAGACTGTCGTCGTACTCGACAGGAGGTGAGGAATGGATGATGTGAGGATCGAGATCTGTCTTGAGGGTGTGGACTCCGTCCTGGCCGCCGAGGAGGGCGGCGCCGACCGCGTGGAGCTGTGCAGCGACCTCTTCGAAGGTGGACTCAGCCCCTCGATCGGGACGGTGAGGACGGCGCTGAGGCTCTCACACATACCAATCAATGCGATGGTCCGTCCCCGTGGTGGCGACTTCTGCTATTCCGAGGCCGAGTTCGAGGTCATGAAGGAGGAGGTGAAGGCCTTCAGGGCGGAGGGCGTCAACGCCATCGTCTTCGGCATACTGACGCCGGATGGTCGTGTGGACAAAGAGCGCAGCCGTCAGCTGATCGAGCTCGCAAGGCCGCTCGAGGTGACCTTCCACAGGGCCTTCGACATGACGAGGGACCTGGACGAGGCGCTTGAGGACCTCATTGCGCTCGGTGTCGACCGTGTGCTCACGAGCGGGGGCGAAGAGTCCGTATGCGAGGGGGCCGAGATGCTGCGCCACCTGGTGGAGAAGGCCGGCGACAGGATCGTCGTCATGCCTGGATGCGGCCTTACGGAGCGCAACTTCAACCGCCTGTCGTCATACATCGGGGCAAAGGAATACCACCTCATGCTCAACTGCGAGAAACCCAGCGTAATGGAATACCATCCTCAGCACATTTACATGGGTGGCCTGCTGAGGCAGAGCGAGTTCTCCATTCCGATGACTTCGGCTCAGCGTGTGGGGACCATCACGCTCAGACGTTAGCCCTTGGGCCTCCGTGAGGATGTGGCCAGCTGGCCGCATGCTCCGCTTATTCCACGGCCCTTGGGCATGCGCAGCGTGTAGTTGACGTGCAACCGGTCCAGGTCGTTGGTGAACTTCCTGATCTCCTCGCTTGTGGGGCTGTGGTAGTCCAGGCCTTCAATCGGGTTCCATGGGATGAGGTTGACGACGACCTGGAGGCCTGCGGCGAAGGAGGCGAGGTCCTTCGCGCTGGAAGCTGAGGTGTTTACGCCGCCGAGCATGCAATATTCCAGCGTGATGCGCTTGTCGCAGTTGTGCTGGAAGCTGAGGAGGGCCTTCTTGAGCTCGCTCAGCGGCCAGGTCCTGTTGACGCGCATGATCCGGCTCCTCGTCTCGTCGTCGGCGCTGACGAGCGAGACTGCCAGGCGCACGCCGAGCTTGAGCTCGGCAAGGCTCCTGATGCCGGGCACGACACCGCATGTGGAGACCATCATCCTCCTGTGCGAGATGTTGAAGCGTTTGGGGTCATGGAAGACGCTGATGGCCGCCATGAGGGCGCCCAGGTTGTTCAGAGGCTCGCCCATGCCCATGAAGACGATGTGTCCTATCGTCGGGTCGAGTGTCCTGAGATGGACCAGCTGTTCGACGATCTCATAGTCCTTCAGGTTCCTCACAAGGCCCATCGTACCCGTCTTGCAGAAGGAGCAGCCCATGGCGCAGCCGACCTGGCTGGACAGGCATGCCGTCTTGCGTCCCGTCCTGTCGGAGAGCATGACGCACTCCACAAGCGCGCCGTCCTCCAGCTCGATGAGGAGCTTGACCGCGCTCCTGTCGTCCTGTCTGTCCACGATTGAGGATGAGATGATTGCAGTTCCCGCCTCCTTCAGACGCTGGCGGTCCTTCAGCGGCAGGTCGCTCATGTCGTCCCAGTCGGTCACTCCCTTCATCATCCAGGAAATGACCTGTCTGGCCTGGTAGACCTTCGTAAGGGAGAGTGTGCTGAGGATCTCATCCTCGCTGAGTGCGTAGAGGCTGGGCATTGTCGACTCCTTGTTTCAAAGGAGTATAGCAAGGGTGAGTGGAAGGTGGTAGTAGGCCACTGACGAACAGATTTGTGAAATTTGTCTGACAATTGGGTGCACATTCTCGAAAACTGAGCTATATTGTGACTTACAAACCCTTACGGAGGACTTTATTCATGAAAAAGAAAATCGCACTTGTCGCGCTCATCTTCGCCATGCTCGTGACCCCAGCCTTCGCCATCGGCGGAGTCTCTGATGACAACAGTTTCGGCATCGGCCTCAACCTCGGAAACAACACAGGTGTCGGCATGCGCTTCGGCTTCGGCGACTTCGACGTCCTGGCCAACGTCGGTCTTGCTGCCTTCAGCCTGAACAGCAGTGGCCTCGGCCTTGGTGGTGATGCAGCCTTCAGCTGGAACTTCTACACGATCGACGGCGGACGCGCCCTCGAGTTCCCCCTCACTGTCGGTGCCGGTGTCAGCTCCTCGTTCTTCTTCGGTGAGAAAACGACGGTCAACCTCTCCGTGCTCTTCCCCGTAGGAATCGAGTACAACTTCGACCAGCTCGACCCGGATGTGCCCATCACTGTCTACTTCCGCCTTGCTCCTGGCTTCACGGTCCTGAAGGCGAACAACCCTGACGTGAGCTTCGAGATGAGCGCCTACCTTGGAGCCCTCTGGAACTTCTGAGGCATCATCATATGAGCTTTCGGGCAGCCTTCGGGCTGCCTTTTTTGATGCCCTGTGCTTGAATCGAGGCCGTTTGTGCCGCTATCCTTTCATCCATGACCGACTACAAGGCCGTCTTCTTCGACATCGACCACACACTCTTCTCGCACAGCCAGCACAGAATCCCTGAATCGACCTGGCAGGCCCTCCGTGAGCTCAGAAGGAAGGGTATCATGCTCTTCATCGCCACGGGGCGTCAGTACGGAGAGATGCATGTGCTCGATGAGGACTGGAGCTTCTTCGACGGCTTTGTGACGCTGAACGGCACGCTCACGCTCGACAGGGACGGAGAGACGATCATCTCCGCCTTCCCGATTGAGGGCGAGGCGAGGAAGTCTGTTGAGCGTCTCTTCTACGACAGGACTCTGCCGCTGCTCATCGTCGAGAAGGAGAGGATGTACGCAAACATGCACGACGGGGCCGTGGAGAAGGCCCAGGCCTTCCTCGACTCGCCGCTTCCCGTGCTTGCCGACATCGATCCTGAAGAGCCGATCTACCAGCTCATCTTCTACGCGGGCGAAGGAAGGGAGGAGGGCATCATGTCGCTCTTCCCCGGCTGTGTCGGCACACGCTGGAACGACTTCGCCTTCGATTGCATCAGCGCGCTTGGCGGCAAGGACAAGGGTGTGTCCGCCATGATGGCCCACTATGGCTGGACGGTCGACCAGTGCATCGTCTTCGGGGACGGTGGAAACGACGTCTCCATGCTCGCCGCATGTCCTTCCTCCGTCGCGATGGGCAATGGCAGACAGGAGGCAAAAGACGCCGCCAGCTTCGTCACGAAGGACATAGACGAAGGCGGGGTCGCCTGGGCGCTGGAGCACTTCGGAGTGCTGTGAAAACAGAAGACCTGCACGCGTCGTGCAGGTCTCCTCAAGTCTCTCTTCGGGCAGAGTGGATTTGAACCACCGACCCCTTGGTCCCGAACCAAGTGCGCTAGCCCCTGCGCTACTACCCGAGACAACAGTGCAATTTTCCACAAAGCGGCCCTGTCTGTCAACCAAGCTCACAGCGAGAAGTAGGCGCCGACATTCCAGTCGAAGAAGCAGCCGTAGTTCGTTATGTTGCTGAAGACGTAGCTGACTTCGGCGAAGATGTGGAGGGCCCCCATGACCTCAAGGTGGGCGTTGAGTCCGATCTCTGCATAGGCGAAGGTCTCCCAGGGCGCATCCGTACTGTTGTTGGGCACTCCGGTCGCAAGTCCAAGGTCGAGGAAGACGTAGCCGTAGGGTATCGTGTTGTCTGTGAGGAAGGCCGGGCCGTAGAGGTAGAGCTTGAGCTGGTTCTGCGCGACGAGGGGCAGATTCGTGTAGCCGATGCCAGGGAAGCTGATCGTGTCGGCGAACTTGGGCACAGCTCCTCCCATCAGGAACTGCATGTGGGCCACGTCCTCCAGGACGATGGAGAATATGTTCCAGCGCTTCCAGTCCTCTCGGTTGTACAGGACCTTCGCGTATGTCGCGTCGCCGGCGATGCGGTAGTAGTCGACTGCGGTGTCGAAGAGGCTGTCCGGGGAGGAGAAGAGGCGGCCCATGTCGTTGAGCAGGAACCAGGGCGCCAGAGTGAGCGTGCCGTCGGCGTCCAGACCTTCGCGGTAGATCGTGTTGTACTCCTGGTACATGTCGTCCCAGCTCGCCTTGAGCGTGAGGCCGGTGGCAAGCATGTAGGCGCCTCTCCTGAGGTCGGGAATGGCCGCGAACTCGTTTCCTCCAGTCCAGTAGTTCTCAAGCGTGCCATCTTTCCAAGGGTAGTTCTGGAGGAAGCTGCGTCCCGCCCTGATGTTGTCGAAGGAGTCGAAGGCCTGCTCGAAGCGCACGTCGATCGAGGCGTCGACCACGAGGCTCTTCTTCTCTGTGCGCCTGTTGTCGAAGAGGGCGTTGCGGAAGGTGTAGCTGACCTGGGAGTAGAAGGTCGAGTAGCCGTACTGCCAGGCGTCCTGGGCCAGCTGGTTCGCCGTAAGATAGGAGCCTTTGGCGGGATCCTGGACGAGCTTGCGCTGCTGTACGCCGAAGCTCATATCCATCAGGAGGCTCGTGTCGACGTCGTCGAACCAGCCCATGTCGCTGGCCCCCTGGCTGATGCGTACGGAAGAGGGGAAGCTCGTCAGGTCGCCGAAGGCGAAGTCCGACATGTAGCCCATGCCCGAGATGAGCGAGAAGGAGGTCGCAGCCATGAGCGGAGATGCCAAGGCTGCGGCGACCAGGAGGGCGGCGAGTCTCTTAAGCCTCACCGTCCTCGTCCTTCCTTATGCGTATCACACGCTTCTTCTGGCTTGCGATCTTGAACTTGTGCCTGATGATGTAGCACTTGTGGACCTTTGCATCGCGCTGGAAGTCCGCACCGATCGTGCTCTCGCTGATGTCCTCGACCGCATACTTTTCCAGAACCGATTCGTCCATCTTGAAGCGCCTGAAGTTGTTGGAGAAGATCATCATGCCATCCTTCTCCAGGTGCATCATGGCAGCGTCGATCAGGCGGGCGTGGTCCCTCTGGACGTCGAAGCTCTGACGGTCCTTGCTGTTCGACCAGGTCGGAGGATCGCAGAAGATCAGGTCGTAGCGGTCGAAGGTGTCCCAGAGGAACTGGATCGCGTCGCTGCGGTAGAAGAAGTTGCCGATGTCCGTCGACCAGCCGTTCAGGCGGAAGTTCTCCATGGCCCAGTCGAGGTAGGTGGCCGAGGAGTCGACGCTCGTCGTGCTCACGGCGCCGCCCTTGACGGCGTTGAGGCTGGCCGTGGCGGTGTAGCAGAAGAGGTTGAGGAACCTCTTGCCCTCGCTGTGCTCCTGGATGAAGGCCCTGATCGGCCTGTGGTCGAGGAAGATGCCCGTGTCGAGGTAGTCGGAGAAGTTCACGAGTAGGGCGATGCCGTTCTCATGGACGACGTAGAACTTGCCGCCCGTCGAGAGCTTCTGGTACTGGTCCTTGCCCTTCTGCTGGCTGCGCCTCTTGATGTAGATGTCCTCCAGGTCGACGCCTGTGGCCCTCTCCGTCGCGAGGACGAGCTCCTGGAGGCGGCGGGAGGCGTCCTCCTCGTCGATCTCCTGGGGCGGAGCGTACTCGGCCAGGTTGATGAAGCGTCCCTCGTACAGGTCGATCGCGGCGTTGTACTCGGGCATGTCGGCATCGTAGATGCGGTAGCAGCTGACGCCTTCCTCCTCCATCTGGGGCCTGAGGGCCTCGAGGTTCTTGACGATGCGGTTGTAGGCCATCTGGGCGCCCTCGGACAGGGGAGTGGCGAGGCGCTCGGCCTTCCTGGCCTTCGCCTTCTCGACCATCTCCTCCTTCTCGGCGTCGGTGAAGACCCTGTAGTGGGCGAGCTGGCACAGCAGGCCGCCGTTGTAGAGGCTGTTGGTCCGCTCAGGCTTCATGTCGATGTTGCCAAGAAGTCTGCTGTCGGCGCACAGGATGGAGACGTACCAGCCCTTGAAGAGGGATGCGAGCTGGCGGCCGATCTCCTCGTAGAGCTTCTCGACGTCCTGTCCACCCATCCTGATTCCATAGGGCGGATCGGTCACGACGGCTCCGCTTGTGCAAGGCACGTCATCCTCAGTGAACCTGGTGAAGTCCTTGACGGTGAAGTCGATGTAGTCCAGCACGCCTGCCTTGAGGGCGGCGGCCTTGGCGCGTTCGACGTTGGTGCGGCTGATGTCGCTGGCGTAGATCCTGATGCTGCGCTCCTTGGCCTTCTCTGCCTTGTCGGAGAGCTCGTCGAGGACCTTGTTGTAGATCTCCTCGTCCCAGCTGGACAGGCGCTCGAAGGCGTAGGGCTCCTTGCGCGTCAGGCCCGGAGCGATGTCGTAGGCGATCTGGGCCGCCTCGATGGGAATCGTCCCGATGCCGCAGAAGGGGTCGAGCAGGGCGAGGTCCTCGCCCTCCTTCAGCTTCTTGTACCACTCGCTGCGGTAGACGACGGCGCTGGCCAGATGCTCCTTGAGGACGGCGTCCACGGCTCCGGACCTGTAGCCTCGCTTGTATAGGCCCTCGCCGGAGAAGTCGGCGTAGATCGTGACCCTGTCGCCCCTGATGTGGAGGTGGAAGGTCTTGTCGGGATTCTCCATGTCGACGCTGGGCCTCTGTCCGTCGTTGAGCGCCCTCATGTGGTCCGCGATGGCGTCCTTGAGCCTGAGGGCTGCGAAGTTGCTGTTCTTCAGCCAGTTGCACGACTGGACCGTCTGCGTGATGTGGAAGGTGTCGCTGAGGCTGATGACCTCCTCCCAGGGAAGGTCGAGACAGGCCTCGTAGAGCCCGTCGGCGCTGTGGATGCCCTCGTCGAACCAGAGGGCCTGGAGCACGCGGCTCGCCACACGGGTCGACATGGTGAAGCGGTAGCCGACCTCGAGGTCGCCTGAGAACTGTACACCGGACGGCGTGAGCCTGACGCGGGACGCTCCGGCCTCGTTGGCCTCGTTTACGACGATGTCGCCCTGGTTTGCCGCGACCTGTGCGAAGAAAATCATTTTCTGTCCTCCGTGTCGAATAGCGATTCCACCTCCTGGCGGGTGAAACTGTATGTCGTGCCGCAGTTGAAGCACTCGAGAACCAGCGGGAAGGCTCCTGCGAGGATCTCCTCCTTCTCCTTTGCGGGGAGCTTGGCCAGATATGACTGGAAGTGCTCCCTCGTGCATGGGCAGGAGAAGGCGACGAAGCTGGACGAGAGCTTCTGGGCTCCGTAGTCTGCGAAGTTGGCCGCGATGTAGTCGTCTCCGCCCTGGCCACGGCTGATCGCCTCGCCCAGGTCTCCCAGGTGCTCTGCCTTGCGGCTGAGAGATTCGAGGACCTCGTCCGTGCATCCGGGCATGGCCTGGATGAAGAGGCCGCCGGCCCCCTTGACGTGGCCCTCCCTGTCGAAGGAGAGGCTTATGTAGAAGAGGGTGGGCGTCTGCTCGCTCTCGTCGAAGTAGACGGCCAGGTCCTTCGCGATGTTGCCGTACTGGAGCATGACGGTGCCGCTGACCGGCTCCTTCGAGCCCTCGAGGACTCGGCTGACCGTGAGGAAGCCAGGTCCGAAGAGGAGGGATGTGTCGAGGCTCTTGAGGGGAGTGGAGAGGTGGATCGGGTTCTCCATGAGGTAGCCCCTGACGGCGCCTGCCGCCCAGGCCTCGACGCTGATGCCCTTGATCGGGCCGCCGCACTCGATTGTCAGCTGGACGCGGTCGTCGCCCTTGATCGTGCTGGTCAGCAGCAGGCCTGCGATGTAGGCCTGGCCCAGCACATAGGTCTCGAGGAGGCCCGTCCTCTGGTTTGCCTTCATCTGGTTCACTATATGGGTGGCGCTGACGAGGGTCAGGCGCACCTGTCCGCCAGAGAGGAGGTAGACGTCCTTCGAGTCGTCCGGAAGGGACTTCAGGAAGTCCTCCTGCCCTCTGTCTTCAATCTTTGCCTTGATCATGGTGCCCTATGATATCCAATTGCACCCAAAAGGAAAAGAAGGGGCCGCCGGAAGTTCCGACGGCCCCGCGAAGGCTTGGTCCTATGGACGGATCACTTCTTCTTCAGGTACTTGACGCTGTCCAGGGCGACGGCTGCGATGATGATCGCGCCCTTGAAGACGAACTGGAGGTTCGTGTCGATGCCGAGGAAGGTCAGACAGTAGGTCAGACCGGTGAAGATGATGACGCCGAACATGGCGCCGGTGATCTTTCCTATACCGCCGTTGAAGGAGATGCCGCCGACGACGCAGGCCGCGATGGCGTCGGTCTCGTAACCCTGTCCGGTTCCGGCCGAAGCGTTGGCGCGGAAGGCCTCAAGGAAGGCTCCACAGCCGTAGAAGATGCCGGCCATGATGAAGACTCCCATGGTGACCTTGAAGACCGAGATTCCGGAGACTGCCGCCGCCTCGCTGTTGCCGCCGACCGCGTACATGTTCTTGCCGAAGGTCGTCTTGTTCCAGATGAACCAGGCGACGAGGCAGGCCAGGATGGCAGGTATGATCAGCTTCGGGAAGGTGATCAGCTGTCCGTTGACGATTCCCAGCTCCCAGCGTCCTCCCAGCAGGTCCTTGATGCCGCTGTCGATCGATCCGGTAGGCGTGCCGCTCGTTCCGAAGAAGAGGAGGCCGTAGATGATCAGCTGGGTCGACATCGTGGAGATGAAGGGGTGGATCTTCAGCTTTGCCGTGAAGAAGCCGGCGAAGCTGGAGAAGGCCACGCACAGGATGATCGAGATGACGAGGGCCATGATGACCCTGAGTCCCATCGGGATCGCGTCGAAGTTCCAGGCCTCGGCTCCGAAGACGCG
Organism: Candidatus Aphodenecus pullistercoris; assembly: GCA_017694495.1. GTDB lineage: Bacteria > Spirochaetota > Spirochaetia > Sphaerochaetales > Sphaerochaetaceae > Bullifex > Bullifex pullistercoris. The sequence goes on along the minus strand of JADIMU010000016.1, from coordinate 46,993 downwards.
CACGATGTTCGTGCCGCGGTGGAGGAGGAGTCCCGTCGTGACGGAGCCCAGGGCGACCATGCGTCCGACTGAAAGGTCGGTTCCGGCCAGGAGGATCAGTCCTGCGACGCCCATCGCGTAGAACATCCTGGTCGAGCTCTGCTCGAGGATCGTCAGGATGTTGGGCAGGCTGAGCAGCTGGCCGCGGCCCTGCATCGGCGCCACGACGACGCAGACGATGAAGAAGATGAGGACTGCCAGATAGAGGCCGTTGTTCAGCAGGAAGGTCGAGACCTTGAAGCGGTTGACGTAGTCCTTCCACTTCAGCGTCATGTCCTCCTTGAACTTCGTCTTCCCGTTGCGCAGCGTCCTGTTGGTCTGGACGTGGTCGACATAGGCCTGGTTGCGGTTGGCCTTGGCGCGGTCGACCTGGGTGGTGAAGTGGCTCTTCGCGTCGAAGAGGCTGCTCTTCTCCTCATACCTGATCTGCTGGATCTCGTCCTTGCGCGCCTTGGGGTCGCTGATCGTGACGGCGCTGATGCGCTTGGCGCTCTCCTCGCGGATTGCGGCCACCTTGGCCTTGTACTCTTCCTTGAAGCGGGCGATGTTGGCGCCTTCGACCTCGTTGACGCGCTTCTCTATTCCGCTGCTGACCTGGTTGACGTAGGCGACGGCCTCCTTGGTCAGCGCGTCGATCTCAGCCTTGTGGGCGGCGGCGTCGGCCTGGGCGAGCGAGATCTGCTTGCGGCAGTCCTCGATCATCTTGGCCTTGGTCTCGTCGCTGAGCATCTTGCTCTTCTTCGTGGCCGTGATCTGCTGTTTCAGGTCGTTCACACGGGTGACGCCCGTGCTCCTCAGGTCGGCAAGGCGCTCGATGTACTGTCTGACACGCTGGTCGTCATCAAGAGCTGCCGGCATGGATGTGATGTTCTCAGCCATTCTCTCCTCCTTTTATAGATACATAGCAGAAAGGCGCAGCAGCTCTTCCTGGTCGGTTTCCTTCGTCTCCACGATGCCGGCGAGGCGGTGGTTGGACATGACGGCGATGCGGTTCGTGATGCCCAGAATCTCGGGCATCTCGGAACTGACGACGATGATCGTCTTGCCGTTCTTCGCCATCTCTATGATCAGCTGGTAGATCTCGTACTTGGCTCCGACGTCGATGCCCCTGGTCGGCTCGTCCATCAGGAAGACGTTGGGCTCCCTCTCCAGCCACTTGCCGATGATGACCTTCTGCTGGTTTCCTCCAGACAGTGCGGTGATCAGTTCGTCGCAGGAGACGCACTTCGTGTTCATCTGCCTGATCTGCCTGTTGGCCGCGTCCGTCATGAGACGGTTGTTCAGCACGCCGTGGCTCTTGTAGCTCTCCAGGTTCGTGATGACGGTGTTGAAGCGGATCGTGTCCTTGCCGAACATGCCGTTGAGCTTGCGCTCCTCGGTGACGAGGGCGAAGTCGTATTCCATGGCGTCCTTCGAGGACTTGAACCTCAGCGGCTTGCCGTCGAGGATGATGCGTCCGCTGGCGATCGTCCTGATGCCGAAGAGCGACTCGAGCAGCTCGCTGCGCCCGGCGCCGACCAGGCCGTAGAGGCCGAAGATCTCGCCGCGGCGGACAGTGAAGGAGATGTCCTCGAGCTTCGGGTCGAACTTTGTCGTCAGGTGGCTGACCTCGAGGTAGTCGCGTCCCGGGACGTTGTCGACGTCGGGGAACCTCTTGTCGAGCGAGCGGCCGACCATGGCGCTGATCAGCTCGTTCATGTTCGTCTCGTCCGTCTTCTTCGTCATGATCAGCTTTCCGTCGCGCAGGACGGAGACGTAGTCGCAGATGTCGAAGATCTCATCCATCTTGTGGGAGATGTAGATGAAGGACACGCCCTTTTCCTTCAGGTCGTTGACGATGCTGAAGAGCTTCTTGACCTCGCGCTCGGTGAGCGAGCTCGTGGGCTCGTCGAGGACGATGATCTTGGCGTTGTAGCTGACGGCCTTGGCGATCTCGACCATCTGGCGCTGGCTGACCGACATTGTGCGCATGATCGTGGTCGGGTTGACGTTCATGTTGAGGGAGGCGAAGAGCCGGTTCGCCTCTGTCAGCATCTTGTTCTCGTCGATCACGCCTCCCTTGGTCGGGTAGCGGCCGAGGAAGAGGTTGTCGGTGACAGTGCGGTCGAGGCACTGGTTGAGCTCCTGGTGGACCATGGCCACACCGTTCTCGAGCGCCTCCTTCGGACTGTTGAAGTTGATCTGTCTGCCATCCAGGATGAACTGGCCCTCATCCTTGGCATAGATGCCGAAGAGGCACTTCATCATAGTGCTCTTGCCGGCTCCGTTCTCGCCCATCAGACCGAGGACCGATCCTTTGGCGAGCGTCAGGTTGATGCCATCGAGGACCTTGTTCTTCGCGAAGGACTTGGACAGGTTCCTTATTTCTAGAATGTTGTTGTCCATAAGCTTCTGTTTTCGTTCCCCCCATTCAAAACAAGCATGCGGAAGGCTTGCTTCCACATGCTTGCTTCCTTGTTACGGGCGGCCCAGACTGTGGGCCGCGTCAGCACGCTTAGTACTGCAGCCTGCTGGTGTAGTCGGGACCAGAGTTCGTCTTGACCATGTTGATGGCATAGGCGTCGAAGGAACCGAGGTTGGTGAAGCGGTCCAGACAGCTGGACTCGTTCTGTCCATCACCCTGCACGACCGTGAGGTTGATGCCCATCAGAGGAGCATAGTAGTTGAGGGCGGGCAGATAGTTGGAGGACAGGAAGTTGTCGGCCGAGTTGTAGATCGTCAGCAGGACGTCGACGACGGGAGCCTCGCTCTGCTTGATTCCCTCGTCCCTGGCGCCGGAGAGGAGCTTGTCGACATTGGCGATCGTGACGGCCTCGTTGGCTGCCAGGAGGGCCTTGGACTCTGCGACGTAGTTGACCTCAGCGGAGATCTGGTTGCCCCACTGGTCGGGCTCCGTGAATCCCTTGGTGTAGACATCGGCGCCTGTCAGGCCATCGAGGAGGTTCCTCAGGGTCTGGAGGGTGGCCTCAGCCTGGGCGTCGGCGTTCTGGGAGACGGTTCCGGTCAGGCGTCCCTGGGCGATGGCCTCGAGGGCGTCGGCGTTGGCGTCATAACCGAAGATTGGAACACCGGTGGGGTAGTTGGAGGCCTGGAGACAGCCCATGGCCATACCGTCGTTGTTGGAGATGACCATGTCGATCTGGTCACCGAGCTGGTTGGCCCAGTTGCCCATGGCGTCGGTAGCCGCATTGGCGTTCCAGGTGGATCCGTCGGTACCGGTCATGGCCCTGGAGTCGAGCTCGGCGACAGGCATCGTGGTTCCGCCGACATTCGCGCTGCCCTGCTGGGAGACGCCGGGATCGGTGCTTCCGGCCCAAGTGCCGAGAGCCTCGCGGATGCCCTGGGTCCTGGCGCGGGAGTCGTTGTGTCCGACATCTCCGATGCACAGGACGTAGCCGATGACTCCATCACCATTGCGGTCGAGGGCCGCGGGGTCGGCCGATGCGAGGAAGTCGACGATCATCTGTCCCTGGACGACACCGCCGCCGACAGCGTCGAAACCGACGTAGTAGGTGCTGTCGTTCCAGTTCATTGTCTCCATGTCAATCTCGCCGGTGACGGGATCGGAAGGCTGTCTGTTGAAGAACACGAGCGGCTTGTCCCTGTTGAGGACGACGTCGGATGTTCCTTCAGCTCCGCCCTGGGCGAATACTGATGTGACCGCGACGAGGGCGATCAGCATGAGTGTCAATGCTTTTTTCATTTTCTTCTCCTTTTTTGAAAAAAGTCGTTCATAGCGCTTGCTACAACCTGTATTCTCCCACGCCTTTGGCCAGAATGCAAAAGAATTTTGCGCTTTCAGATGTGTTTTTTGCATAAAGAGACCTCCTGAGGACAGCCCCAGGAGGTCAGCATGCGACATTTTGTGAAGAGGATTCAGCCGTCCCTCTCCTGAGTCACGTCCGAATGGGCCCTGTCGACCATCTTGGAGATGGGCGTGAAGCCCTCTCCCAGGACGTGGTGCGTGTCCGTGATGATCATGAAGGCCTTCTCGTCGATCTCATGGACCGTGCTTGTCAGACGAGAGATGCTCTGGTTGGGAAGGACCGTCATGAGCATGGGCTTGTCCTCCTTCGTGTAGAGGCCTCGGGCCGGGATGACCGTTCCAGAGCGGTCGAGCTCGGTGAGGATGTAGTCGCCGATCTCGTCAAGGCGCTCGCTGATGATGTAGACGGACTTGGCGTAGCCTGTGCCCATCGAGAGGACGACCTTGTCCAGGACGAGGGTCGTGATGTAGGCGACTATGATGGCGTACAGCGCGCTTTCTATGGAGAAGATGAAGGCGCTGGCGGCGATGATGATGCCGTCGATGACCATGAGGCTCGTGCCTGTCGTGATGTGCATGAACCTCGCCATGACGAGGGCGAGGATGTCGGTGCCACCAGTGTTGCTGCCTCCCTTCATCACAAGGCCGATGCCGATGCCGGACAGGACGCCGCCGTACAGACAGCTCAGCCAGAGCGCCATCTCATGGCTGTAGTCGAGGATGCCGTCGTAGCCGAAGATCATGGTCCACATCGAGGTGAAGAGCGAGAGCAGGGCCGTTCCCACGAGGCTCTTGAGTCCGTACATCTTGCCGAAGAGCTTCATGCCAAGCAGGAAGATCGGCAGCGAGAGGACGAAGATCGACAGTCCGACGTCGATTCCGAAGCAGTGGTAGAGGATCGTTCCGATGCCGCTGACGCCTCCGGGTGCGATCTGGGCAGGGTTCGTGAAGAGGGCGATGGCAAGCGCTGTTATGGCGCTGCCCACTACAGTATATGCATAGTCTATGAGCGTCCGTCTCAGCCTGCGGTCCATCACTTCCTCCCCGAGAGCTTGTCGGGCAGCTTGGCCACTTCCTGGCCAAGCAGGCGGATGACATCATCCTCATCGTCGGCGACGAGGAGGCTGTCCCTGACCTCATGGCCCATCAGGCCGGCCTCGACGACGGAGTCGAGGAAGGAGAGCAGGGGAGTGTAGAAGCCGTCCATGTTCCACAGCACGATGTTCTTCCTGTGCAGCCCGATCTGGAGCCAGGTGTAGACTTCGAAGAACTCCTCGAAGGTCCCGATGCCGCCGGGCAGGACGACGAAGGAGTCGGCAAGCTCGTACATTCTGGCCTTGCGCTCATGCATGCCCGGAACGATCTCAAGCTCGCTGTGGACGACCTTCAGGCGGACGTCCGGCCTGTCGAAGATGGTGGGAAGGACGCCGGTGACCCTGCCACCGGCCTCGTGGCAGCCCTGGGCGACCTGGCCCATGAGGCCGCGCGCGCCACCTCCGTATATGAGATTGATGCCCTCCTGGGCGAGGCGTGCGCCGAAGGAGCGGGCCCTGTCGGCCCAGGAGGCCTGCCGGGGCTGTGAGGATGCGCAGAAGACTGCGACTGATTCTGGCTTTGACATGGCAAGTATGCTAGCATGGCGCGCAACTTGCGCCAACACTCGCTTTTTGCCTTGTTCTCCCATCTTTTCTTACTTATAATCTAGGATAAGGGAAAGGTCATCCGGCCTTTCCAAAAACGACGATGAAGGAGTGTCCGCAGGAGGAAATGCCTGTGGGGATGTTTATGAAAATGAGGAAGATTGTCGTCGCCCTCCTGCTTGTGGCCCTTGCGTTGCCTGCATTCGCCTCTACTGTGACTGTCGAGTGGCAGTGGACCGTCAACGATCCCGCAGTCCAGTTCTTCAGATACCAGGTCGACGGAGAGGATCCGAACCTGTGGGAGTATGTTCCCTGTGACGTGACCAGCTATTCGATCAGCGGCGTCGACGGCAGCAGGAGCTATGCACTCTATCTACAGCAGTCCTATGATGGCAGGAACTGGTCGGCAAGCAGCGTCTCCGTCTCCCAGCCCTACGTTGTCGAGGATCCGGCACCCGTCGAGCCTGTCCAGCCTGTGGCTCCCGTAGAGCCTGTGCAGCCTGTGCAGAGCGTCCAGCCGGTTGAACCGGTCAAGCCTGTCGAGCCTGCAGCCCCCGTCGAGCCTGTACAGCCTGTTGATGATGCCCAGTCCGCAGCCCCTGTCGAGGCTGTTGAAGAGCCGGCTCCAGTCGAGACTGAGGCTCCCTCCCAGAGCTCCAGCGCTCCTGTAGGCGAGGGCAGTGACGACGTCATCGTCCACGCTGTCGACGAGGTCGAGACGCCTGTACCTGTCGAGCCCGTCCAGCCTGTGGCTCCCGTAGAGGCTCCCGTGCCGGTCGAGAAGCCGAGCACCTTCCGCTTCACGCTCTCCTTCGCAGGTGGCGTTGGAATCAACGACATTCCCTCGGCGGTAAACTATGATGCCCAGGCGGGAATCACGTTGGGCTTCGAGGACATCGTCGCCAGCACCGTCGCCGGCTTCGACATCAAGCTCGCCCTGGGTGCCATCGCCGATCCGCTGTATTCGCTCAGCGACATCAACATCGACAACGTCTTCGCCTTCTCCCAGTACAGCAAGGCCTTGTATGCCGACCTCCTGCTGGGTGGCAATCTGAAGATGGGTTCCACGGAGCTCTACCTCGACCTCGGCGCCCGCCTCCTTGCCGGATACGGCGGCTACATCGCCAGCGGCCTCTTCAGCGCCGGCTCCTTCGACTTCGTCGTCCAGCCGACCGCCGTCCTCGGCCTGCGCTTCAACATCGGCAGCCTCTTCAACCTCTTCGTCGAGGGGCAGTATGTCCTCGACATGGGCGACTTCAGCGCACCGCTGGAGAACATGAGGCACAGCGTGACGCCGCGCATCGGCTTCGGCTTCACGTTCTGAGACCTGAGCTTCCAGATGGGGCGGGAGGCGCATCGCCTCCCGCTTTCAGTTTGTGGCCCTTTATTGCACTATTTCCATGTCGACTATATGATGGTTTCCAACGACAGGAGGGTTTTTTCCCATTATGAATGATGGCCAGGTGCAGGAATGCATCGACTATTTACGTTTCTCCATGGAGCTTGAGGGCTCCTCGCTTGCCGAAGGGACCGAAGCGGTCCTCAGGTCCGTCCTCGAAGGCGAGAGGACTGTGGCCGAAGTACACGCCGACTTCATCAGGAAGGAGGGTCTGGAAGTGGCCTACGAGGCCGGCTATGACGAGATGTCGAACTATCCGGACTCGAAGTGCCTGGTCAACTACTTCAACATACGCGACAAGAAGGTCCTGCGCCCGATCGAGCACTTCCTTGTGAACCTCAGGACGGTAGAGCTCTTCATGGACCCGATGCCCGGAAGGCCGACCTTCAGCCTCCTCAAGGAGATCCACAGCCGCCTCTTCGGCGACATCTATCCCTCTGCCGGCATGATACGCACTGTGGAGGCGAGCAAGAGGAAGGACTTCTGCCGTCCGCAGTTCATCGAGAAGGCGGCCGACGAGCTCTTCACCCGCCTGTCGAACGACAAGTACCTGTGCGGCATCGACGATGCAGGGGACTTCGCCAACGATCTGGCCTTCTACATGGGCGAGGCCGAGGCCTTGCATCCCTTCAAGGATGGAAACGGACGTGCGACCCGCCTCTTCTTCGACCGTCTGGTCCGGCAGGCAGGCTTCCGCCTGCGCTGGGCCCAGGCCGATCCCGACCGCATGCTCGAGGCCTCGATAGCCGCCATCGACGGCGACTACCAGGCCCTTGTAAACGTGCTCGAGGAGATACTCGTCCTCAGATGAGGCGCTCCAGCTGGGCCTTCGCCTGGTCCAGCGAGTCGCTGTACTGCTTCCTGAGGGCCTCGAGCTGCTGCTGTGCGAGCTTCATGAAGTCCTTGTCGCTCTCGGGAGCGATGTGGACAGGCTGGCCGTACTGCTCGCTGAGCTTGGCCTCCTTCTCCTCCAGCATGGGCCTGAAGTGGGCCTTGAGCTGCTCCAGAAGCTGCTGCTGGTGCTGTGGGTACTGCTTGAGGAAGGCTGTGATCTGTCCCATCAGCGCGGCGACATCTCCATTGCCACCGCTGAGCAGACCAGCGAGGAAGGAAAGGCGTTCGTAGCGGTCGTTGAGCACGCTCTCGCCCGGCAGCGTCAGATTCTGCAGCAGGGCCATCCTCAATCCCTCGCGGGCTCCTTCCTTGTCCCTGATCCCTTCCCAGTCCTTCGCGACGCTCTCCTCGTCGACACCTTCGTCGTAGTTCAGGTAGCTTCCTGCCAGGGCGCGGGCGCGCCTCGTCATCTCCTCCTTGGCCAGACGGTCCTTGTCGACTTCTATGTCCTGTGTGCGCTCAAGCGCGATCTCCCAAGCTGACTTTATCCTTGACATGTGCACAAAGCCTCCCGCAAGCGAAGTTAATGCTTTTCCCACGGAATGACAACATGCTAGAGTAGGGGCCTATGAGCGCGAGCATCATCTACTTCTTCGACCTCTTCGGCACCGTCATCTTCGCAATCACAGGAGCTGTGAAGGGGGTGCGTCTCCGCCTCGACTTCCTGGGCGTCATGGTCTTCGCCGTCACCGTCGGCTGTGCCGGCGGCATGACGAGGGACGCCCTTCTGGGAATCACTCCTGTCGCCGCCTTCTGCGACAGCAGCTACGTCATCCTCTCGGCGGTGACGGGCATCATCGTCTTCTTCTCGGCGCCGAAGTTCGTCGGCCGCTGGCGCGTCATCCTCTACTGCGACGCCATCGGTCTGGGCGTCTTCACCGCGATCGGGGCCCAGAAGGCCGACCTGCTGGGCATCGGCATCGTCGGCCAGGTCCTTTCCGGCGTCATCGGGGCGGTGGGAGGTGGAGTCCTGCGCGACGTCTTCAGCAAGGAGATCCCATCCGTCCTGAAGTCGGACTTCTACGCCACGGCCTCGATCATAGGTGGCCTGGTCTACGTCCTGTGCGACCACTTGCTGCCACAGCACGGCACGATCACCTTCGTCATGTCGGCCGTGAGCGTCGCCGTGATCCGCATCTACGCAATCAGGCATGGCCTCAAGCTGCCTGTGGCAAGGATGGTCGGCGAGGACAAGGCCTAGGGTCACTTGTCCTTGGGCGGCCATTGGTATTAGCTTTCATCGTATGACGACTCAAGCCTATTACGACGATCCCTACCGAAGGGAGGACGAGGCCATTGTGACGGCTGTGCTGCCGGAAGGACTCGTCCTCGACTCGACCATATTCTACCCGGAAGGGGGTGGCCAGCGGGGGGACAGGGGCCTGGTCGACGGACATGAAGTGCTCGACACGAAGCACATCGGACAGGACATCGTCCACATCATGGACGACACCTCCTCCTTCTCTGTCGGCCAGCGCGTCCACCTCTCTTTGGACTGGCCGGCGCGCTACCGCCTGATGCAGGCCCATACAGCCCAGCACATGATCGCAGGCCTCTTCCACAGCATGGCAGGCATAGGTACCGTGGCGATCCATCTTGCAGACGACCTGCTGACCGTCGAGCTGGAATGCGCCCAGCTGCCTCTCGAGACGATATACAGCGTCGAGGACCGGCTGAACCGTGAGATCCTGGCATCCAGGACCGTCAGCGCACGTACAGTGGCCCACGAGGAGGCCGAGAGGCTCGGCCTCAGGCGCAGCATAAAGGTCCAGGGTCCTGTGAGGCTCGTGACCATCGAGGGCGTGGACATCATCGCATGCGGTGGTCTGCATGTGGCCAGGACTGATGAGATAGGCACAATCTCATACGCCGGCAGCGAGAAGCTGCGTGGCCATGTGAGGACGATCTGGCACTATGGAGAGAATGCCGTCGCGCTGCGCCGCAGTGAGCACGAGACGCTCGCGAGGGCGGGCCAGGTGCTCAGCTGTCCACCTCTGGACGTCGCAGATGCGGCCCTCGCCCTCCAGCAGCAGGCGAAAGACCTGTCCTGCCAGCTCAGGGCCAAGGACGAGCTGATCGCATCCCTCATGCTCGAGAGGGGAGACAAGGTCATCATCTCGCCCGTGCCGACAGCGGCATACCAGAAGCTCTGCCGTCCAGATGGCGTCTTCCTTGTGCTCTGGGAGAGCGGGGGCAGGACGAACTGGCTGCTCAATGGGGAGGAAGGCCTCTTCAAGGCCTTGCGCGACAAGTGCGCCCTCAAGGGCGGTGGAAGGGGACGGCTGTACCAGGGGAGCGCCCAGTGCGGCGCCCAGGAGCTCGCACTCAAGGCCAGGAGCGTGATCGATGGCTGATCTGGGAAAGGATGATGCGCGCATCAACTGGTGGAAGGTCCTGGGCATAGGACTGATTCCAATAGTCATCATATTCGCCGCCTTCTACATCGGCGTGAAGTCGATCGGTACGGAGAACTACAACGAGCTCGTCGGTTTCATCGACGAGAAGTTCGGCATGCTCGGCGTCTTCCTCTACGTCTTCGTGGTCGACACGCTGATCCTGCCCCTGTCGCCCGACTTCGTCTTCCCCATCGTCGCAGGCATGCCCTGGTACGAGGTCATACCGGTCATCGGCTTCGCCTCGGCCCTCGGCGGCGCCGTGAGCTACCTGATCGGGCGCGTCCTGATCAAGGTGCCCATCATCGACAAATACGTCGAGAAGGCGAAGGACAAGTGGGGAAAGTACATCAACCGCTATGGCATCGTCTTCGTCATCCTCTCGACGCTGACGCCCATTCCGTTCTCGACCGTGTGCATGGCGGCTGGAGCCGTCAGGCTGTCCAGCCGCAAGGTCCTCCCATGCTGCCTTTTCAGGATATTGCGCATGGGCATCTACTACTTCCTCTTCAGGGCCGGCCTAGTGCTTTCCTAGCCTTGCTGATGACGAGCTCGCACCGCTCTTCGGCATCTCCCGTGTAGGATGTGGCGTCCAGAAGGCCGTCGATCTCCTCGGCGCTGAGATGGTCGAGGATGCGCCTGTCGCCCATCAGGTTCTCCCTGAGGTTGTTGGGCCGGCCCTCCTGGAGCTCGGCCCAGGCCTTGAGGCTCTCCTCGCGGATGACTTCATGCATCTCCTGCCTGTCGGCCCCGCGCTTTCCAAGCTCCATAAGGAGCCTCTCGCTCGCGCTGAAGATGCCATAGGCGTCCATCATCCGTCTCCGTCCTCCCTCATGTATGCTCATTCCCCTGATGACCTTGGTGAAGGTCAGGAGGGCCTCTTGTGTCGCAAGGAAGGCCTCGGGGAGCATGAGGCGGCGGTTGGCGCTGTCGTCCAGTGTCCTCTCGAGGAAGGTCGTGCATCCATTCTGCCAGGCCGTCATGTAGAGGGAGGAGACGTAGCGCGTCAGCGAGTCGACCTTCTCGCAGTTGATCGGATTGCGCTTGAAGGGCATGGCGGAGGAGCCGACCTGCTTCTTGCCGAAGGGCTCGGACCACTCTCCGATGGGAGGCGACTGGAGGATGCGGAAGTCGGCTGCGGCCTTGTAGAGGGTGCAGCACAGACTGCTGAGAGCCTCGATGACGCCCAGATCCTGCTTCCTCGTGTAGATCTGGGTCGCGGCGTCGAAGCACTCGAGGCCGAGCTCGTCCATGACGAGCCTCTCGAGCTCCATCGAGCTCATGCCGCGACCCTTGACGAGCTCCTTGTAGCTGGCTCCAGTGCCAACGGCACCCTTCATGCCCTTTCCCTTGATCGATGCGAGAGTCTGTCTGAGGCGCTCCAGGTCGTCCACGAGGTCCTGGGCGCTCTGGGCAAGGCGGTAGCCTACTGTCGTGATCTCGGCCGGCTGGAGGTGGGTGAAGGCCATGCATGCCAGGCCTTTGGTCTGCTCCATCCTGTCGATGTAGGCCTCGAGGAGGTCCTCGGTCCCGGCGATGATGATGCCAAGCGCCTCCTTGAGCCTGATCGCATCCATGTTGTCGAGGATGTCCATGCTGGTCGCTCCGAGGTGGATGATGGCACCCGCCTTGGGGCACTGCTCGGCGTAGGTCCTGATCTCCGCCATGAGGTCGTGGTGGATCTCGGCCTCGATCTGGCTGGCGCGCTCGATGTCGATGTCCTCGGCGTGCTGCTCGAGCTCGGCGATCTGCTCATCGCTGACGAGCCCGGCCTTGGCCTCCGCCTTGGCCAGTGCGATCCAGATGCGTCTGAGAAGCAGCCTCTTGTGCCTCTCGCTGAAGATCCTCCTCATCTCCTGGGAGCCGTAGCGCCAGGTGAAGGGGCTGATGAAGTCGTCGTGGGTGAATGTGGTCATGCTGTCCTCTCTCTGGAAGGGGAAAAGGAAGGGGAGGCGGATGGCCTCCCCTCTGTCTCAGCGGACGATGAGCTGGTCGCGCTCAGGTCCGACGGAAATGTAGGTGATGTGCACGCCCAGCCTCTTCTCGATCTCGAGGATGTAGCTCTGGGCCTTGGCGGGAAGCTCCTCCCACCTGCGGCACTTGGAGGTGTCGCACATCCAGCCCTCGAAGTCCTCGTAGATGGGCTTGGCCCTCTCCTGGTAGAGCGTGTCGGGCAGGTGGTTGTAGTACTCGCCGTCAATCATATAGCCGGTGCACACGCGGATCTTCTCGAAGCTGTCCAGGACGTCGAGCTTGGTCAGCGCGAGGTCGCTCACGCCGTTCATGTAGCAGGCGTAGTCGGCGGCTACCAGGTCGAGCCAGCCGCAGCGGCGCGGACGGCCCGTCGTGACGCCGAACTCGCCTCCGATCGTCCTGAGCTTCTCGCCGTCCTCGTCGAAGAGCTCCGTCATGTAGGGGCCGCCTCCGACGGAGGTCGAGTAGGCCTTGATGACGCCGACGACCTTGTCGATGGCGCGCGGCGGGATGCCTGCGCCGTTGCATGCTCCGGCAGTGGTCGGGTTGCTGCTTGTCGAGTAGGGGTAGATGCCCCAGTCGTTGTCCCTCATGATGCCCAGCTGGCCCTCGAGGAGGATGTTGCGTCCATTCTCCACCGCCTCGCGGACGACGGGTTGGCTGTCGATGATGTAGGAGCCGAAGCGCTCCCTCCAGGCGGCGCACTTGGCCACGAGCTCGTCGACGGTGAAGGTCCTCAGGCCGTAGTACTCGAGGTCCCTGTTCTTCTTGGGAAGCAGGAGCTCAAGCCTCTTCCTGAGCCAGTCCTCGTCGAGGATGTCTCCGGCGCGCAGTCCGACGCGGGAGGCCTTGTCGCTGTAGCACGGACCGATGCCGCGCTTGGTCGTGCCGATCTTCTGGTCATCGGACCTCTTGCCCTCCTCGGCCCCGTCGAGGAGCTGGTGGTAGGGCATGATCAGGTGGGCGCGCCTGTCGATGAAGACGTTGTCGACGCTCCGTCCGCTGACGCTCTGGATGTGGTCGATCTCGCTGGCCATCGTGTCGAAGTTGACGACTGTGCCGGCCCCGACGATGTTCATCGTCTCACTGTTGAAGACGCCCGAGGGGATGATGTGGAGGCCGAACTTGCCCAGGTCGTTGATGACCGTGTGTCCGGCGTTGTCGCCACCCTGGAAGCGGATGACCATCTCCGCCTGGCTTGCGAGGTAGTCGACGATGCGGCCCTTGCCCTCGTCGCCCCACTGGATTCCAACTACTGTCGTGACACTCATGCGCGTCCTCCCATCTCCTTGAGCATCTCGCCTTCGCGTGCGGTGTGCTCGTCTATGTCATCCGCGTCCCAGGGGTACTTGATCCACATGTCCTCGATCTCGAGGGCAGGGTAGTAGCGCTTGATCTCGGGCGGGAACTCGACATCCTTCTTCTTCAGCTTGTTGTGGAGCACCAGGACGGCGATCTCCTCAGGCTTGTAGCTCAGCAGCTCGCCCACGCAGTATGCGAGCGTGGCCCTCGTGTCGTCGACCTCGTCGATGAGGAGGACCTTCTTGCCGCGCAGCTGGTCGGCGACCTCATCGATCCACTGGATCTTCGTCGGATGGTCCTTGTGCTTCTTGTCGACCCCGTAGTAGGAGATGCCCACAGCGTAGATTGGCCTGTTGATGAAGGTCTTGATGATGCGGGCGGGGATGAAGCCTCCCGAACCTATTGCCACGATGACATCGGGGTCGAAGCCGCTGGCGATGATCTTCTCGGCCAGGCCCTTTACGAGCTTGTGCACCGTGTTGTAGCTGACATAGAACTTGTCGCTCATTGCTCTCTCCTAGTGGACGGGATACATCTGCGCGATGTAGGGAAGCGTCCTGTATTTCTCTTTGTAGTCGAGTCCGTAGCCGACGACCCAGACGTCGGGGATCGTGAAGCCCATGTAGTCGAGCTTGATGTCGACCTTGTGCCTCTCTGGCTTGTCGAGGAAGGTCGCGATGCGCACGCTCTTTGCGCCGCGGGTGGCGAAGTTGCGCTGGAGGTAGGCCAGCGTGTTTCCGCTGTCGAGGATGTCCTCGACGATCAGGACGTCGCGTCCCGACATGTCCTCCCTGATGTCCATCAGCATCCTGACGTTGCCCTGCCTGTCACCGCCGCTGCCGTAGCTCGAGATGGCGATGAAGTCGACGACGTGGGGGATGCGGAGCTTGCGGCACAGGTCCGCGAGGAAGATGAAGGAGCCCTTGAGCACTCCGACCAGGATCAATGGCTCGCTGATGTCCTTGTAGTCGCGGTTGATCTCGCCTGCGATCTCGTCCACGCGCCGCTCGATCGTCGCGGCGTCGACCAGCACCTGGGCCAGGTCCTCTGTGAGGGGAGGTATTGTCAAAGATTTGGCCATGGAAGTCTCCGTAAGTGTCGTATGTATGGCCATTGTATGGCAAAGCCGGCGTTTCGGGAAGGTGGTCGCTTTTCCCCTTCATCGTGGCAACTTGCTGTGGTAGAATCGGGGCAGGAGGTGAGCCATTGAAATCGGAAGTCATGCTGAGCCAGCTGGAGTTCAACCCCTTCTCCATGATAGGACAGGAGGGTTTCCTCATCTCGGCCGCCCGTGGTGGCCGTGTCGCCCTCATGACGGCAGGCTGGGGCCTGATGGGCATCCTCTGGGGCAAGCCCGTGGTGACGGTCTACGTACGTCCCTCACGCTACACCTATGACGCGCTGAAGGCGGGCGAGCGCTTCACGCTCTCCTTCTTCCCCCGCGACAAGGCGGATGTGCTGCGCTACTGCGGCAGCCACAGCGGACGCGAGTGCGACAAGCTTGCCGGAAGCGGCCTCAAGGAGGAGAGGATCGGAGACTACGTCGTCTACAACGAGGCCAACCTGACCTTCGCATGCCGCAAGCTCTACATGAGGGAGATGGACGAGCGCCTCGTGCTGGACAAGTCCATCATTGGCGAATACTATGGCGAGAAGGACGTGCACTGGTCCTTCACCGGCCAGATCGAGCACGTATACATCTGAGGAGGGAAAGGTCCCGGACTCCACATCCAGGGCCCGTCAGATATGGAAGACAATACTGGGGCATATCGCCTGATGCTGCGCTCCCGCTTCTTCGAAGAGAAGGTGCAGGAGCTCTTCTCCAATGGTCTGCTGCATGGCACGACCCATCTCAACATAGGCCAGGAGGCGAGCCATACAGGGCTGGCCCTGGCGCTGGAGGATGGGGACTGGATCGTCCCGACCCACCGCTGCCACGGCTTCAACGTCGCCCGGGGCAGCTCAATCTCGGCCATGTTCAGCGAGCTGATGGGCTCGCGCCACGGCCTGTGCATGGGCGTGGGCGGCTCTATGCACATGACGGACGTCTCGACGCACGACTTCGGCTCCTCTGCCGTCGTCGGCAGCTCGGTCGCCCTCGCAAGCGGTCTGGCCTTCGCCCTGGAGCGCAGCCACACAGGCTCGATCGCCGTCGCCATCATGGGAGACGGAGCAAGCAGCCGTGGCGTCGTGCACGAGTGCATGAACCTGGCTTCCGTCTGGTCGCTGCCCGTCCTCTTCTACTGCGAGAACAACCACTACGGCATGTCGGCATCATCCAGCCGCATGATAGCCGCCGGCGACATCTCGAGCCGTGCCGCAGGCTATGGCATCAAGGCCTTCAAGGCCGACGGCAACGACTGGATGGCCGTCTACGACACTGTCCGCCGCGCCCGCGCCTGGATGCTCTCATCGAACGAACCCGCCTTCGTCGAGGTCGACACCTACCGTCAGTGCGGCCACAGCAAGTCGGACCACTGCATCTACAGGAGCCGCGAGGAGGAGGAGGCCTGGAAGCTGCGCGACCCCATCGCCCGCGAGGAGGAGAGGCTCCACCTGGGCAAGGAGGCCGCACGCGCCATCAGGGACGAGGAGAGGCGGAAGGTCGAAGAGGCCTATGAGGAGGCCCTCTCGACCAGGGACGATGTCCTGAGCCTCGAGGAGGCCTCGTCCTTCGTCCTGGCCCCGGCTCCCGACATCCCATGCCGCAGAGGACAGTGCCACAGCTCGACCTACCGCCTCGCCATCCGCGAGGCCCTCGACGAGATCCTCTCATATGATCCGCGCGCCACATTGATCGGCGAGGACGTCGGCCTCTACGGTGGCTGCTTCGGCGTCACGAAGGGGCTTGCGGAGCGCCATCCGGACCAGGTCCTTGAGACTCCCGTAAGCGAAGAGGCCTTCACAGGCCTAGCCGCCGGAGCGGCGAGCCTGGGCGAGCACCCGATCGTCGAGATCATGTACGGCGACTTCATGACGCTGGCAAGCGATCCTCTGGTCAACCACGCGGCCAAGCTGCGCTTCATGTCCGCCGGCCAGCTCTCATGTCCCATGGTGGTGCGCACTCCCATGGGCAGCGGTACAGGCCATGGCAGCCAGCACACCCAATGCCTCGAGACCCTCTTTTTGGGCGTGAGCGGTCTGAAGATCGTGGCGCCCTCCGACCCCTTCACCGCGAAGGCCCTGCTGAAGTCGGCCGTCGCGGATCCCAATCCGGTCCTCTTCTTCGAGCACAAGGCACTCTACGACACTGTGGGGGAGGTGGGCGACAGCCTCTCTTCCTGGCCGATCGGCAAGGCCCAGGTCCTGAGCCATGGCGATGACGTGACCCTCGTCAGCTACTCCCATGCCAGCCTCTCCAGCCGGAAGGCTGTGGGAGAGTCGGGCCTGTCCGTCGACCACATAGACCTGGTCAGCATCCAGCCGCTCGACTGGCAGACGGTCGAAGAGTCGGTGCGCCGCACTGGCCGCCTCCTCATCGTCCAGGACACGCCTGAGGCGGGCTCCGTAGGCGCCACGATCGTCGCCCACCTGATGCAGGACGCCTCGATCCAGGCCGCCCTCAGGGCACCAATCGCCATACTGAGCCAGAAGGACTGTCCCATCCCCTTCTCACGCCCCCTAGAGGAGGCTGTCGTGCCCACCGTCGACGACATCGTGGGCGCACTTGTTTCATTGACGTCGAATCGCTAAACTTGACGCAATCTATTCAAGTACGACAAAGGGGGAACAACCCGTCATGGATATAGATGTAAAGAACCTGCATCCGCTCGAGGTCAGGCTGTTGCGCCACGTCCAGCCTGGCGAGGACATCACGGCAGCGCGCCTCGTCGATGAGCTCGACTACAAGATCGGACAGTGCAACCAGGCCTTCAGCTGGCTGGTCGGCAAGGGCCTCGTCGAGGAGACGAAGAGGCTGAAGTACACCATCTACGAACTGACCGAGACCGGTCTGGCCCAGGAGCGCGAGGGCCTTCCCGTCGAGAGGATCTTCAACAGCCTGAAGGATGAGGGGAGCGCGACGCTTCCCGAACTGGCAAGCCGACTCGGCCTCCAGCAGAGCGAGGTCGGCAGCGCCTTCGGCCTCCTGACCGGCGCCAAGGTCGCCGCGATGGGTGAGGGCAAGAAGGCAACACTGGTCGGTGACAGCCTGCCCAGGGAGGTCCAGGTCCAGCATGCCCTGATCGCTCGCGCCGCAAAGGAAGGCAGCCTCCTGGAGAGCACGCTCGACGAGGAGGAGAAGGCGGCGATCGCCAAGCTCGCCAAGAAGCGCGGCGCCGCCTCGTCCACCTTCCGCACGATCGAGAAGGAGGACGTCACATACCAGCTCACTGAGGATGGGCAGCGCGTCAAGCAGGCCCTCCTCGAGGCGAACATCACGGGTGAGGAGTTCGGACTCCTGACGCCTCAGATGATCCAGAGCGGATCCTGGAAGAAGGGCACATTCAGGCCCTACGGCCTCAACGCCCCGGTCAGCCGCCTGATCCCTGGACGCACCAACGCCTACGCCGACTACATGCAGTCGGTCAAGGACAAGCTCGTCAGCCTCGGCTTCGAGGAGTTCGACGGGCCGCTCGTCGTCAACGAGTTCTGGAACGGAGACGCCCTCTTCATGCCCCAGTTCCACTCGGCGCGCGACATCCACGACGTCTACTACATCAAGGACCCCGTCCACTGCCGCGAGATCGAGGAGCCCTGGCTCAGCCGCGTCGCCGCGGCCCATGAGAACGGTGGCGACACCGGTTCCAGAGGCTGGGGCTACAGCTTCGACCACGAGTTCACCCGCCGCCAGGTCATGCGCAGCCAGGGAACGGTCCTCTCGGCCTCGACGCTGCCCCACGCCAAGGTTCCCGGCAAGTACTTCGGCATCGTGCGCTGCTTCCGCTACGACCAGGTCGATGCGACCCATGGCGCCGACTTCTACCAGACCGAAGGCATCGTCGTCGGCAAGGACGTCAACCTGCGCAACCTGCTTGGTCTGCTGAAGATGTTCGCCACAGAGGTCGCGGGAGCCGAGGAGGTCAAGTACGTACCCGGCTACTTCCCATTCACCGAACCCTCGATCGAGGTCCACATCAAGCACCCCGTGCTCGGCTGGTTCGAGCTGGGTGGAAGCGGCATCTTCCGCCCCGAGGTCACGAAGTCGCTCGGCCTGGACGTTCCCGTCCTCGCCTGGGGACTCGGCATCGACCGCATGGCCATGATGCACCTTGGACTTAGCGACATGAGAGAGCTCTTCACTCCCGACATCGAGAGTGTGAGGATGAGGAGGGGTAACTGATGCCCAAGATCGAAGTACCTGAGAAGCTTTTCTACTCCCTCGCCGGCCGCAGCTACAGCGACGACGAGATGAACGACATCTTCCCTGTGGCCAAGGCCGAGCTCGACGGACATGAGGATGGAACGATAAAGATCGAGCTCAACGACACCAACAGGCCCGACCTCTGGTCCGCCGCCGGCGTCGCCCGCGCCCTTAGGACATACCAGAGCGGACAGATCCCCCGCTACGACTTCTTCTCCAGCGCCGAAAGGACGATGGACAGCGGCGACAGGGTCCACATCGACGACGAGAGCTGCCTGGGCATCCGCGACTTCTCCGTAAGCTTCGCCGCCGAGGGTTGCACCGTCACCGAGGAGCTGCTGATCAACCTGATCCAGAGTCAGGAGAAGCTGTGCCAGAACTTCGGGCGCAAGAGGAAGACGATCGCGATCGGAATCTTCCGCAACGACCTGATCACCTATCCTGTCCACTACATCGGGGCCGACCCCGACAAGACGGCCTTCGTGCCCCTTGGCATGGACGAGAAGCTGACGCTGCGCGAGATCCTCGCCAAGCATCCGAAGGGAAGGGAGTACGGCCACATCATCGCCGACAAGCCCCGCTATCCCTACCTCTACGACGACAAGGGCGAGACGCTGAGCTTCTCGCCGATCATCAACAGCGCCCATTCCGGCGCCGTCGAGGTCGGTGACCGCAACCTCTTCGTCGACATCTCTGGTCCAGGCATCGACGACGTCCTCCTGGCGGCCAACATCCTGGCATGCGACATGGCCGACATGGGCTTCAAGATTCTTCCCGTCAAGGTCATCCTGGCCAAGGACACGAAGTATGGCCGCGAGATCACAGTGCCCTACCACTTCCAGGAGGAGACCAGCTGCCCTGTGTCCTTCGTCGAGAAGGAGCTTGGCGAGAAGCTGAGCGCCCAGGAGTGCATCGACGCCCTTCGCCGCATGGGTGTCGAGGCCCGCGTGAAGGACGATGTCATCACAGTGCGCTGCCCCGAGTACCGCAACGACTTCCTCCATGCCGTCGACATCGTCGAGGACATCATGATCGGCCACGGCCTGATGAACTTCGAGCCCGTCATGCCCACGGACTTCACCAAGGGTTCCGTCTCCCCGGCAGAGACCTTCGCCCGCCGCGTGAAAGGCCTAATGGTCGGCCTGGGCTTCCAGGAGATGATGTACAACTACCTCGGCAGCCGCAGGGAGTATGTCGAGAACATGCACATCAGCGACGAGAAGGTCGTCTACATCGCCAACCCGATGAGCGAGAACTACGAAGTCGTGCGCCCCTCGATCCTGCCCAGTCTGCTGGAGAGCGAGTCCGTCTCCGGACACGCCGTCTACCCGCACCGCATCTTCGAGATAGGCAAGGTGTGCTACAAGGACGAGGCCGACAACAGCGGAACCGTCACGCGCAACCACCTTGGCTTCATGGCCGCCGACAACCAGATCGGCTTCAACGAGGCCTCCAGCTACATCAACACACTGCTGTACTTCCTGAACATCGAGTACAGCCTGGAGAGCGTCGAGGGCGACGAGAGGTTCATTCCTGGCCGTGCGGCGAGGATCATGCACTCTGGACGCCAGATCGGCATCTACGGCGAGGTCCATCCCCAGGTTCTGGAGAGCTGGGGCTGTTCGATGCCCGCCATCATGGCCGAGTTCGACCTCGACCTGATGCACTGAGGCGCTGGGGCATCCTGAGGGGTGCCCCTTCCTTTCAAGGAGGAGCCGATGCTGGAAAAGCGTGGCGACACATACATCCTCTACGGCGAGGCCATCCCGCTGGATGGTCTGCTTGACGCCGTCATGGCCAAGGACGACGAACTTGGCGGCCAGGTGGGGCTGACGGACGATGAGGCGGCATGCCTCGCCCAGCTCTTCAAGGGCTATTCGGGGAGGATGGACTTCTCCAGCGTCCGCTTCATGGAAGCCAGCGCCGCCCTGTTCCGCTACCTCGCCCAAAGTGGAGACGGAGACCTCGCCCGGCTCGTTGCCCGCTCGATGGGCTGGCGGAGCGACGAGGAGGAGCTCGAGCGCCTCAGGGGTCTGGAAGGGGAGAGTGGACGCTACCGCGCCTGGTGGATGGACCTCGCCCGCGCCGTACTCACGACGGAGGGCTTCGACGACTACCGCTTCGGCTCGGTCCGCCGCGACGGCAACGGCACCTACCTCTACGACGGAGAGAAGGCTGTATGCTACATCGAGGTCTCCCGCGAAGGGGGAGATGAGCGTCATGCCGTCATCTCACTGACGCTGCTGGGCAATCCGGAGGCGGTGGACGACGAGGAGGGCGAGCGCGAGTTCGAGTGGTGCTGCTTCTTCGACGACGAGATATCCCGCACCGATGACGATGCCCGCATCCTGGGAGGCCGCCTCAGGGCGATAGACCCATATGGAGGCAACAGCCTGATCCAGCGGCGCTACGACATCGTCTACGACAGCATAGGTGCCGAGACGCTGGCCCTGGTGGTCACAAGCCTCGTCTCGATGCTTGCAAGCTATCCACCACAGGTGCTAGACTGATTGGGTCACTGCGGTCGTAGTACAATGGTAGTACCCCAGCTTCCCAAGCTGGTCACGCGGGTCCGATTCCCGTCGACCGCTTAATTCTCATGATGTCCCTTCCAACCTTTTCAAAAGGAGGGTGCATCACATGGTCTCACCATACACATTCTGGACAAGATTCGATTCCGTTCGCCGTGTCAGCATAAGGGAAGTCGGCGAGAAGGCTGGAGTGCGCTATGACCGCCTCCTGCACAACCGCAGCGACTGCCGCTTCCCCAGCCTTGAGGATCTGGTGCGCCTGTGCGAGTTCCTTGATGTCAGTCCCCTCTATCTGCTTCTCGACGACAATGATGAGGCATCCAGGGTCAGTACGGTCCAGGATGCCTTCATAAAGGCCAGTGAGAGCCAGAAGGAGGCTGTGGAGGCCATCCTCGGCCTGACGGGCCAGGGGCACAAGTGATACAATCGCCCTCATGAGCAGGGCAGATCAGATTGCAAGATGACGGAACTGGGACTGTCCACTGTCTACAGGGCCCTGGGGAACGACGGATCCGTCGCCCCCGCCTCGATGCGGGCGGTGAGGGGGGCTCTGGCGAGGCTGGATGGCGGATGTGACGTCATCGTCATGAACGTCCCGACCCTGGCGAACAGCTTCTACAACCCGATCATCGAGGCGGCACGTCAGGAAGCCACCGCCACAGGCCGCAGCCTCGTTGTCACGATGGACGACCTTGGTGATGTGGATCCTCTCATCAAGCTCGCCCAGAGGCTCGGCGCCGTCGGCCTCATCGTCGCCAACCATGTGGACGGCAGGCTCGCGAAGCGTCTGGAGAGCGTCATCCCGACCGTAGCGGTCAGCGAAGGCTCCGTCTGTGACGCCATTCCCTACGTAAGCATAGACAACGTGCTCTCCGCCCAGATGGCCGTGGGCCACCTTCTCGATATCGGGCGGCGGAGGATCGCCATGATGAACGGTCCCCTGTCGTTCGACTTCGCCTCGGCCCGCCTGGCGGCCGCGGCCATCAAGGCATGCCAGGAGGCAGGACTCTCCGTCCCCCGCGATGTCGCAGTATGCGGTCATGACAGACAGCCCTTCGGCTCCTTCCTCACGCCTTCGCTGACGACTGTGAGCCAGCCTGTAGCCCAGCTTGGCCGAACGGCAGTACGCCTGCTGCTGGCCATCCTGGCAGGAGAAAGGCCTGAATCCGTCATCCTGCCAAGCGAGCTCATAGTCCGCCACTCGACGATTGAGTGAGGGCAGAAAAGAGGAAGGCCCGCACATGGCGGACCTTCCAACCCAGCAACCAATCGATGGGGAGGAATCATAATGCGTAGGAGACACCGACTCTCGGGGCGATGACGACTCCATACTGATCCATTTTGTGTGTCGCGCTTTCGCTTCCGCTTGATGCCGCGGTATAAGTGTATACTGGAACACCAATGTCCACACCGGCAACGATGCCAATCTGGTCGAATCTGTAGACGAAGGAAGCCTCGGCGGCAATCTGGACTGATCCATAAGAAATGGAAACATTTGATGGCATCAGTTCGTCAGTTACGAACATGTGCTCATATGCCATGCCCAGACCGAAGCGGAGGTCCATATCATCATTCAGCTCGAGCCTGTACTGGAAGGTGACGGCGGGGGCGAGAACGAAGTTGTCAAAAAGTTTTTCGCTTTGACCTTCAATCGTGGCGTTGAGAAGACCACCGAATCCAATCGAAGCTCCGACACCAATGGTCTCCGCTCTATCGAAATAGAATGCACCACGAACCGTACCCTCAAGATTTGTGAGTGTCAATGTGCTGTCATAAACCGAAGTAATTCCGATTGGAACACCGAGGTCTGCGCCGACCCAGCTCTCATCAGCCATGACGGGCGCCATTGCCATGATGACGACAAGAAGTGCAAGAATGATTTTCTTCATGATAAATTTCCCTCCTTTGTTGGTGTATCTTGATGTGTTCCTCATTCTAACACGGTTTTCAATGATGTGTATGCTTTGTGGTAGATATTGTGGGTTTAGTTGCCTTTTTGACATAAAGCTTGTCTTTTCTCCAAAAAAGGGCGAAATTCAGAAAGGAGGTGCAAAGACATGAGAATAGCGGTCACATACGACAATGGTTCCGTCTTCCAGCATTTCGGACACACGGAAGCCTTCAAAGTATATGAGGTTGAGGACGGCAAGGTCGTCTCCAGCTCCATCGTCTCGTCCAACGGAGAGGGCCATGGGGCCCTGGCCGGTCTGCTCTCGACGGCCGGCATCGACGCACTGGTGTGCGGCGGCATCGGAATGGGCGCCAGGAACGCACTCGAGAGCTGCGGCATCAGACTCTATGCCGGAGTCCAGGGAGATGCCGACGAAGCGGTCTCTAAGCTGCTTGCAGGCACGCTCGAGTACAGCGACCAGGCCAACTGCAGCCACCATGGCGAGGGCCACGAGTGCCACCATGGTCATGGCGAGGGCCACAGCTGCTCCTGCCACCACTGACGAATGTGGAATCGACGCAAGGCCGCCTGACGACTGTCCGGCGGCTTTGTGCTATCATTGCCGCCATGGCGGGAAAGATTCTTGTCGTCGTCCTTCTTGCAATCATGCTCACAGGCTGTTCACTGGACAGCTTCGAGTTCCTGCACTCGCTCACCAGCTCGCTGAAGGGAAACATCGCCATCGACGCGGGCCTGGTCGACGTCGACACTTCCACTCTGGAGGAGGACCTGTCCTCCTACAAGGCTTCGCTTGGCAGTCGGCTCGTCGCGAACACGGACTCGTCCTACAGCATTGGAGGACGCCGTCTGACCGTGTCTGATCTGGGGTCCATCCTGCCTGTGGCCTCGTCCCAGCTCATGGACCTCCTGAGCTCCGGCTCGGAGAACAGCGTCAAGGTGGATGTGGCGCGGAAGATCCTCTCTCAGGGCGTCGACGACGAGGAGGTCAGGGCTGCCACAGAGGCCACAGTGGATCTGATCGCCTTCCTGTCTGAGAGCTTCTCGGACTACGACTTCTCATATCTCATCGAGGCCTTCAGTGAGCCGATCGGCGAAGATCTGACCTGGAGGGACGTCCTGGCCCGCCAGATCGTCCTGTCCGTGGTCTCGTCCCTCCTTGGACACAAGGCCCTCGATGGGATGGAAGTGGTCACCATTGACGGCATCAGGGCAGTCATCTCATCGGACCTCACGGAGAGCACGGCCTTCTACGACAGGCTCGCGCTGAACCTGGGACAGGGCAAGACCGTGGCGCGCATGCTTGGCATCGACTGGCTCTACGGTGCCCTCAACGGCATCCTCTTCCATTTCGGGGACTCGCTATGAGGCGCATCCTCCTTCTTGCCATCCTCATCCTCGTGCCGATATGCGCCATCGTCGCCGCAGATGACCTGACGATCTCAGCCTACAGCCCGATGAGGGTGCGCTCCCTGTCCATGGGCGGGACCGGAACGGCCTCGGCCCGCTTCGGCGAGGTGCTCTACTCGAACCCCGCCCTGATAGACGTCGACAACCAGTACTTCTCCATCCCTTCGGTGAGCTTCAGCCTCTACAACGTCAACAAGCTCGTCCAGCCGGGCGGAGCGCTCGACATCCTTCTTCGCGGGGGCGAGGACGAGGAGTCGCTCAACCGTGCGCTGAACCAGCTCGTGAACAGCATTGGTCCGGGGGAGGGCGAAGTCGCCAGCGCCCAGGCATCGCTCGGCTTCATCTCCGGCATCATGGGCCTTGGCCTCGACATGGGCGTCGATGTCCTGAGCCAGGGCTCAGGCGGCGAGTCGAGCACACTCATGATCGACAGCTCCTTCGCCCTGACTCTGGCCATGTCATTGCCTGTGCGCATCTCGAGCGACCACAGCCTCAGCTTCGGCATCGCGGCCCATCTGGACTTCCGCGGCTTCACGATCCAGGACATGGATACGCCTGTGGCTCTGGGCGGCTTCACGGCAGGACGCCTGATCGACATTTTCATGGAGGAGGACGCTGTGGCGGGCATCCTGAACGGCCTGCCCGTCGCCTTCGGCTTCGCCATCCCGATCGACATCGGCGTCAGCTACGACTGGAGGGACGTCCTCACGCTGGGCCTCGCGATGAGGAACCTCAACGGACGGCACTACATGCAGACCTACAGCGGACTGAACCAGCTGTACTACATGCTCACCGGCGGCTACATCGGGCAGGATCCGCCGGGCGAGGCCAGCCAGGGCGCCTCATTCACCGCCACCTCTCCATTCTCGCTCGACTTCGGCATCGCGCTGAGCACTCCCGCAGGCGGTGTTTGGGACTGGATCGACATCAGCTGGGCCTTCGACCTTGTGGACCTCACGGGCCTCTTCACTGAGGACTGGGACAGCATCGGAGGCTGGATCGGCCACATGCGCACCGGACTTGAGCTCCGCCTGATGAGGACCTTCGAGCTCAGGGCAGGGATCAACGCCGGCTATCTCAGCTTCGGTTTCGCCTTCGACTTCCAGATCTTCAAGCTGGACATCGCCTACGCCACGCTGGAGTTTGGCGACGCGCTGGGCGACAAGCTTCTGGATCTGCTCACGATAAGCCTCAAGCTGGGTCTGGACAGCTGAGACTGTGCTATCATTTGTCTTATGAAGACCGTCAAGATTAGGCCAACGATCAAATCGTACAGCTGGGGTTCGAGGGACATCCTGCCCTCGCTCTTCCACTTCAAAGGAGACGGGCGCCCCTGCGCCGAGGCCTGGTTCGGCGTCCATCCGGAGGGAGAGTCCCTCCTCGAGGATGGCCAGAGGCTGTCACAATACATACAGGAGCATCCCCAGGAGCTCTTCGGCGACAACTGGAAGCAATGGACAGTGACCTTCCCCCTGACTCTCAAGGTCCTGGCCGTCAACACGCCGCTCAGCCTCCATGTCCATCCCGACAGGGTCCAGGCCGCACTGGGCTGGGCCGACGAGGAGATCCGCCGCCGTCTGGGCGGGACGAGGGAGGAGCTGAACTACAGCGACGACAGGATGAAGAACGAGCTCTTCTACGCGCTCACGCCCTCGACGCTGCTTTGCGGCTTCCGCGACAGCCAGGCCGTCGCCTACCATCTCAGGCGGCTGTGTCCCCAAAGCTATGAGCGCCACTTCGCCTCCAGCCGGACCGTCCGCGGCATTGTGAAGACCCTCTTCAGACTGCCAGCCGACGAGCTCGAGGCCGTCGTCGACGAATACATCCGTGGCCTTGACGAGGCGGGGGAGGAGGACCGCAAGGGCGGTGTCTACTACAGCGAGGCTGGTGTCAGCCGCCTCACGATGGAGCTCTTTGGCCCCGAGGCCGCCGTCCTGGCCCCATACCTGATGAACCTCGTGCACATGCGCATTGGCGAGGCCCTCTCGATTCCATGCGGCATCCTCCACAGCTACATCCACGGCAGCGGGGTCGAGCTCGAGGACTCTTCCGACAACGAGATCCGCATCGGCATGAGCAATAGGCACAAGGACATCATGGGGGCGCTGAACCTCATCGACTTCGACTCGTCCTTCAACGGCAAGCTAAACCTCGAGGATGACCGCTTCCTGCGCCGGATCGCAAACTCTGGTGGTCTGAAGCTGGCTGTCCTGTCAAGCGGCTCCTATGACATCAGGGAGAAGAGCCCCTCCTTCGCCCTGTGCACACAGGGCAGGGCCAGGGTCGGTACGGCGGGAGACCACATCGAGCTGGGCGAGGGCGAGTGCTGCTTCATCCCCTCGTGCGACGACGAGTACCACATCAGGGTGAGGGGGACAGTCTTCCAGGCCCTCTTCGAGGCCGAGTGATGGAATACGTCGCGATCGACTTCGAGACTGCGAACCAGAGTCCTGACAGCGCCTGCGCCGTCGGCCTGTCCCGCTTCGACGAGGAGGGGCGCGAGGTCGCCTCCTGGTACAGCCTGATCCGCCCGCCGGTCATGTACTTCGACCCGGGCAACACGGCAATCCATGGCCTCGGCGCGGCCGACTGCCGCTGGCAGCCGCTCTTTTGCGAGCTTGCCGACCAGATCATCGACTTCGTCGGCGACCGTCCTCTGGTCGCCCACAACGCACCCTTCGACATGAGGGTGCTCAGGGCCTCGGCCGCATGCTATGGCATCCAGCTGCCAAACTGGGACTACTACTGCTCGCTTGCCATCGCGCGCAAGGTCCTTCCTCATTTCAGGTCGAGGAGCCTTGGCGTCCTCGTCAGCGACTACCTGTGCTCGGACTACGATGCCCATGTCGCGAGCGACGATGCGAGGGCATGCGGACTCGTCTTCGGCCGCATGCTCCATGACAGGCTCTACGACAAGGCTACGCTGGACCACTACCTTTCACTGCTGGGCGTCAACTATCCGAAGAAGCTGAATCAAGCAGGCCAAGCCTGAGGCAGATGAGGGGCGAGAGCCCTATGGCCCACAGCCCCAGGATGCTGTAGCGGATGAAGGCTCCAAGCTGGTCGAAGGGTGATGGAAAGAGCGGCTTGAGGGCCATGATGCCGATGACGCCGACCAGGGTGAGGCCTATGACCGCCACAGCCTTCAGCGGCCTGTGCTGGACGCGGAAGGAGACCTTCCTCGTCTCGAGCATGCATCCGGCCCAGGCGCCGCCTGAGAGCGCCAGGAGCCTCATGAGGTCGCCCCAGGCCCTCTCATCTCCTCCCAGAAGGCTCATGTGGGCCGTCAGCAGCAGTGCGGCTGCCAGCGAGATGGGACAGGCGATGCGGCAGAACTTCAGCCGCTTCTCCTCGTCTTCGTACCACTTTGCCAGATGGGGCGAGAGGGCGAGTGATGAGACGAGTCCAATCATGAGGCCGACGATGACGTCGACCGGCCAGTGGACGGCAAGGTAGTTGCGGCTCAGGCCGATCAGAATGGCCAGGACAATCGCCACAGCGATGGCCCAGGCCTTGCCGTTCAGCCTTGCCAGGGCGGGGTAGAAGGCCGCCGCACCTGTGGTGTGCCCTGATGGGAAGGAGTAGCCTGTGGCGGTCTCCAGACGGTCCGCCGCGAGAGTGGGATGGACCATGAAGGGACGCGGCGCCCTGACGACCGCCTTTATCGTGTTGGTCACCACTTCGGCGATGAGGAGGGATGAGAAGACGGCGAAGGCCTCCTTCTTGCCCACGATGTAGTAGATGACGACGAGGACGACAATCATGACACCCTGCTCGCCGAGCAGCGAGAGGATGTTGGCGGCCGCATCAAGCAATGGACTGGACAGTTCCTGGAGCCGGACGAGGAAGTCGTACTGCATTTTCCCTCCGTTTTTGCTATTTTGGGTGTACAGCATAGCACAAAAGGGGGTTGTCGAGATGTCTGTCAAACGCTTTTTCAGGACCTTCGCGATCTTCATCCTGGAACTGGTCGCCATGGTGGCATGCGCCTTCCTCGCCTCGCTGGCCTATCCAAACCCCTTCGACGACCAGGGCTGGGGCATCATCGCCTTCTTCTCCCTGGTTCCCGTCTTCTACGTCATCAACAGGACGGGCTGGGCGAGGGTGCCCTTCCTCGGACTCGTCTACGGCTTCACCTTCTACCTCTTCTACAACTATTGGCTCAGCACCTTCCATCCGCTTGCCATCCTGCTCGTGCCCATCCTCAAGAGCGTCCAGTACATCGTCCTCTTCCCATTGCTCAAGGCCGCGACAAGCCTCTTCAGGAAGCACAGCTACATCATCCAGGCCCTGGTCTACGTCTGCTGTCTGTACATCACGCAGCAGGGCTTCCTCGGCTATCCATACGGCAACCTCTCGGCCGCGCTGACGGAGTTCAGGACCCTGATCCAGATCGTCGACATCACAGGCATCTGGGGGCTGTGCCTCCTCGTCGTCCTGCCCCAGACGCTGGTGGCGAAGATGCTCTCGAGCTTCCCCTTGCGCGGCTGGTACGTCGATGTGATGGCCATCGTCGCGCTCTATCTGGCCGTCATCATCTACGGCCTCTTCGCCATCTGGCGCTATGATGCCGTGGAGAGCGGGCGCATCGTGCGCATCGCCTCCGTCCAGCACAGCGCCGACTCCTGGGAGGGTGGGGACGCGACCTACCGGCGCAACTTCGACACGCTCACGAGGCTGACGGAGGAGGCGCTGGCCGAGGATCCCGACCTCGTCGCCTGGTCCGAGACGGCCTTCGTCCCCTCGGTGAGCTGGAACCTGTCCTATCCCGTCACTCCGGCGCGCGGCGAGCTGACGCGTGAGTTCGTCGACTTTGGCCTTTCAATGCCTGTGCCCCTGGTCACAGGCAATCCCGAGAGCGTGCTCGCAGACGAGAGCCTTCCGCCCATCCTCGATGACGGAACCTACAACTGGAAGAAGTACAACACTGTCATCCTCTTCGCCGACGGTCAGGTCCAGGAGACCTACCGCAAGCAGCATCTTGTGCCCTTCACTGAGCACTTCCCATACCAGCAACAGTTTCCGCGCCTGTACCAGCTGCTCCTCGAGAACGACTACAACTGGTGGGAGGAGGGCCATGAGGCGACAGTCTTCACCTATGACGGCTACAGCTTCGCGACTCCGATCTGCTTCGAGGACACTTTCGGCTACCTGTCGGCAGACTTCGTCGCCAGAGGCGCCGACTTCCTCCTGAACATGTCCAACGACGTATGGTCGGGATCAGTGCCGGCCGAGGTCCAGCACATGCAATTGGCCGTCTTCCGGGCGGTAGAGAACCGCCGTCCCCTGCTGCGCAGCACGAACAGCGGCATAAGCTGCCTGGTCTCGACGACGGGAGAGGTCATAGATCCGATGGAACCCTTCACCCAGTCCTGGCACATCTACGAGGTGCCCATCTACGAGGATGCGGGACTTAGCTTCTACACGATGTTCCCAGACCTCTTCGCGAAGCTTTTCATCGTAATCACGGCAGGCTGCTTCGCCTATGCCATCCTGGTAGGCTGGAGGAAGGTATGAGACGTCTTTTCTTCGTCCTTTCAATCATGCTCTTCGCAATCGCCTTCACCGCTCTCGTCTTCATGCTTGTCATGGTCGACGAGATCAACTACTTCTCGGCCGTCTTCCACATCGAGGCGGTCGTGCTCGCGGCCACAGCCGCTGTGGCCATCCTGCTTGCCATCATTGGCCTGCTCTGCTTTGCGCTTTCGTCAATGCTGGGCCGTCTGGAAAAGCTGGAGAAGGGGGACGAGGAGTGAGAGCAGGGCGAGGAAGGTGAAGTTCACGACTGTGAAGATGGCCAGATAGAGGCCCTTGCGTCCATCCTTGCGTGCGAAGAAGAACTTGAGCGAGATCAGGGAGGCGAGGGAGGCCACAGGTGTGCCCAGTCCTCCGATGTTCGTGCCCACAAGCGGGCCTGTGAAGTCGGCGGTGAAGGGTGACAGGAGGATGGCTGCAGGCACATTGCTTATCACCTGGCTCACGAGGGCGCTGGTGGCGACGGGCGAGGTGGCCATGGCTCCAGTCAGGAAGCCTACGAGGGCCGGGATGGCCCTGAGGTTCGCGCTGAAGATGAAGAAGCACACGAAGGTCAGCAGGAGGATGTAGTCAATTCTCCTGAGCGTTTTGCGTTCGAAGATGAGCATGTAGAGCGCCTCGATGGCGAAGAGGAGCCTCCAGTCGAGGATGCGGAAGACTGAGAGGAGGGCGGCCAGGAGGAAGATGAGCCAGATTGTGGCCTGCCTTCTCTTGATCGGCCGGTTCTCGGCGGCCTCATCCGCTTCCACTGTGGTGCCGCGTGCCATCATCAGGGGTGTGGATACGAGAAGGAGGATGGCCGAGGCCAGGCTGTATGGCAGGATCGTCGCGAAGAAGGAGGCGGCCGACAGGTTGTAGTGGGAGACGATGAAGAGGTTCTGGGGATTGCCGACCGGCGTCGTCATCGAGCCCAGGTTGGCCGCGACGGTCTCCAGGACGATGAGGCTTGCCAAGCCCTTCTCGTCCATCCTTTCCTGGAGCATCGCGAGGGAGAAGGGGACGAACATGAGCAGGGCCACGTCGTTCGTGAAGAGCATCGAGGAGACGAAGACGATGGCGACCATGAGGAAGGACAGCCTCCTCGTATCCTTCGCCCTGTGCGCCAGGGCCCGTGACGCGGCGGCGAAGATGCCGCTGTCCTTGAGGCCCTCGCTTACGCCCATCAGGCAGAAGAGGGTGCCAAGCGTCTTCCAGTCCATGGCCTCCAGCCAGGCGGCCGATGGCGGATTGACGATTGCTGTGGCCAGCGACAGGACCAGCGCCACACAGAAGACGGCTTCCCGTCTGATGAAGTTCCTCATTTTTCTCATCCCCCTGCGGCATCTTAATCATGAGCGCCATTTGAGACAAGGACTGACAGCTGTTAATATTGCATCCATGATCAATGTTGGCAACGATTGGCAAGGCCTCATGGACGAGGAGCAGGGCAAGGACTACTACCTCGCCCTCCGCAGCCGGCTCAAGGAGGCCTACCGCAAGGGCGAGGTCTATCCTCCGATGGACGAGATCTTCAACGCATTCCGCCTTACGCCCTTCTCTTCGGTCAAGGTCGTCATCGTGGGCCAGGACCCCTACCATGAGCCTGGTCAGGCCATGGGGCTCTCCTTCTCCGTCAGGGAGGGCTGCGAGGAGCCCCCTTCGCTGAGGAACATCCACCAGGAGATCGTCGAAGAGGGCGTGGAGCAGGGGCCCTGGTCGAGCGACCTGAGCCGCTGGGCGAGGCAGGGCGTGCTTTTGCTGAACTCCACGCTGACTGTGGAGGCCCACCGGGCGGCGAGCCACTCGCAGCTGGGCTGGGAGAGGCTGACGGACCGGTGCATCGAGGCCCTTGGCGCCGACACACGGCCCAAGGTCTTCATGCTGTGGGGAAGCCACGCGAGGCGCAAGGCCCAGCTGGTCACATCGCCAGTCCACCTCATCCTCGAGTCGGCCCATCCAAGTCCGCTGTCGGCCTACAGGGGCTTCTTCGGCAACGGACATTTCAGGGCATGCAACGACTTCCTCAGGAGCACGGGCCAGGAGCCCATCGTCTGGTAGCCTTCAGGCCCTGCCTTCGTTGAAGCGGGTGAGGAAGTCGCGGGTGCGCGCGCTCGTGGGATGGTTGAAGATCTGGTCTGGCGTCCCTTCCTCCTCGATGCGGCCGTCCGACATGAAGACGACACGCTTCGAGATGTCACGGGCGAAGGCCATCTCATGTGTCACGACAAGCATGGTCATGCCGCTGTGGGCCAGGTCCTTCATGACGTCGAGGACCTCGCCGACCATCTCGGGGTCGAGGGCGCTCGTCGGCTCGTCGAAGAGGAGGACCTCAGGGTCCATGGCCAGGGCGCGGGCGATGGCGACGCGCTGCTTCTGTCCACCGGACAGCTGGCGGGGCTTTGCCTTGATGTACTCGCCCATGCCTACCTTGGCCAGGTATTCCATGGCCTTGGCTCTGGCCTCCTCCTTGCTCCTCTTGAGGACGTGGACCTGGCCGATCGTGCAGTTTGCCAAGACGTCGTAGTTGTTGAAGAGGTTGAAGGACTGGAAGACCATGCCCACCTTTGCCCGGTAGCTGTCCTCGTCCATGGCGCCGGAGAGTATGTCCTGCCCGTGGTAGAGGATCCTGCCACCTGTGGCGTCCTCAAGCAGGTTGATGCACCTCAGGAGAGTGCTCTTGCCGCTGCCGGAGGAGCCGATGATGCTGATCACATCGCCCTTGCAGACGCTGAAGTCGATGTCCTTGAGGACTTCGTTGGTGCCGAAGGTCTTGACCAGGTGTTCGATTCTGAGCAGCTCGCCGTCCATCAGTGTGTTCCTCCTCTCTTCTCGTCGTAGCGGACCAGGCCGCTGGTGAAGGCCAGTGTGTCGCCTGTGGCCAGGTCGAAGTTGGCCGGTCCGTCCATCCTGTTCTCGATCCAGCGCAGGAGCCTGGAGCATGCGAAGGTCAGGATGAAGTAGATGATCATGGTCACGGTGGCCGCCTCGAAGTAGGTGTAGAGGGCTCCGGAGATGCTCCTGAAAGTGAAGAAGAGCTCGACGGTGCCGATGATCGAGAGGACGCACGTGTCCTTGATGTTGATGATCAGGTTGTTGCCTATCTGGGGCATGATGTTCCTCAGCGACTGGGGAAGGATGACGAGGAGCATCGTCTGGAACTGGGACATGCCGATCGCCCTGGCGCCTTCCCTCTGGCCCGGGTCGATGGAGAGGATGCCTCCGCGCACCGTCTCGGCCATGTAGGCTCCGGTGTTCACCGACACGATGATGATCGCGGCGCTCCACATGCCAAGGTTGATGCCGAAGACCTGGGCGGTGCCGTAGTAGATGAAGGCCGCCTGGAGCATCATCGGGGTGCCGCGGAAGACCTCCACATAGGCCGTCAGGATGAACTTGACGACCTTGAGGATGGCCCTCTTGACGATGTTCGAGTTCTTGTGGGGCTCGATGGTCTGGACGAGGCCGACTGCGAAGCCGATCACGCAGCCCAGGAGTGTGCAGATGATGGCGATGGCCATCGTCGTGCCGGCACCCTCGAGGAGGGACATGCCGTATTGCTGGACGATGTAGACCATGCGCTGGAAGAAGTTCATTTCAGAGATTGTCATAAGCTTTTTTCCAATCAGGACAGAAGAGGGCGCCTGCGCTTTGGAGGCACAGGCGCCATGCGATTCCTGTGAGTGTTCCTTACTGGGCCAGAGGCTGGACTGAGATGGCCTCGTCCATCATTCTGGTGAAGTCGTCGACGGTCAGCGTCGCGAGGACGGAGTTGATCGCGTCACGCAGCTCGCTGTTGTTCTTGTTGAGCGAGATGCCGATGTTGATCTCCTCCTCGCTGACGACGAAGGGGTCGTCACCCTCCGAGAAGTCGAGGAGGACCATGTCGGGGTAGGCGACGAGGGCGGCCTGGCCGGTGGGCATGTCCGTGCACACGAGGTCGACGCGTCCGCTGTCGAGGGCGACGAGCATGGCGGGGGCGCTGTCCTGGGCCGGGAGGATGTTGGCCTCGGGGATCTGGGGCAGGCAGACGTCGTACCAGATTGTGTTCATCTGGCTCGTGCAGCTGGCTCCAGCGAGGTCGCTGACGCCCTGGGCCGAGGCGTAGGGGCTGTCCTTGTCGACGAGGCAGACGATAGAGGCGTAGTAGTAGGGAGTGGTGAAGTCGACCATCTGGAGGCGCTCGGAGGTGATCGACTGTCCGGCGATGACGCAGTCGACGGTGCCGGAGAGGACTGCGGGAACGAGCGAATCCCAGTCGAGCTTGACGATCTCGAGGTCGTAGCCGAGCTGCTCGCAGATGTACTTGGCCATCATGACGTCGTAGCCGTTGGCGTAGTCGTTGGATCCCGAGATGGGCACGGCGCCGTTGGCGTCCGTCGTCTGGGTCCAGTTGTAGGGCGCGTAGCCGCATTCCATCGCGACGCGGAGGACGGGCCTTCCGCTGCCGTTGTCAGTGCTCTCGCTGGAGCCTCCAGCGAAGACGACGGCCATCGCCAGGATGGCTGTCATGAGGGTGGCCATGATTCTTCTTGTCATCATCTTCTCTCCTTGTGGTCCCTTTGGTTTCCGTTTGATGGCTGCATATTAGTGATATGTTAGAATGATGTCAAGGTGTTATTAGAGAAACTTTATGTTATTATAATAACAGCTGGACAGGTTCAGCCATCAATCTCCTTCGGACCACGGTTGACGATGTAGATGCCGACGCATACGAGGACGAGGGCGATGAGCTTGTTGGCCGCCAGCGCCTCCTGGGCCTCGCCGAGGAAGATGGCCGACAGCAGTGCGCCGAAGAGCGGGGTCAGGAAGTTGAAGATGGCGACGCGGCTGACCGGGTTGTACTTCAGCAAGGTTCCCCACAGAGTGTAGGCGACCGCGCTGATCAGGGCCATGTAGACGAGGAGGACGTAGCCGACGAGGCCGGCACCCATGTACATCCTGCCTCCCGCCGCATAGCCCACGATGGCCATGACAAGGCCTCCGAGCATGAACTGGTAGCCGCTGAGCATGGTCACGGAGTATTTCTTCGAGAAGCTCTTGACCATGATTCCGCTCAATGCGTAGCTGATCTGGGACAGGAGGACGAAGCCTTCGCCGAGCAGTGTGAAGTGGAAGCTGTCAGTGCCCGTGAAGGAGATGTTCATGATCACGATGCCGGCGAAGCCGAGGATGACGCCGACGATCTTGTTGGCAGTGACGGACTCCGTGCGCAGCACAAAGCATACGAGGATGATCGAGAGGAAGCCTCCCGAGCCTGAGAGGATGGTGCCCGTGACACCGCTCGTGTGGGCCAGACCGATGTAGAAGAAGAAGTACTGTATTATAGTCTGCGCCAGGGCCAGGGCCACGATGGATGGGACGGCGTCCCGGCTGGGGACGACAGGCCGGCGGTTTCTCAGCGACTCGAAGAGCACGACGAGGAGGCCCGCTATGAAGAAGCGGATGCCGGCGAAGAGTATGATGGACCAGGTGTCGCTCTGCGCTATGTGGAAGAGCTCATAGCCCGTCTTGATCGAAGGTGTAGCGCTGCCCCAGAGGAAGCAGCATACGCAGGCGAGCAGGAAGATCGCCCAGGTCTTGTTGATCGTCTTTGTTCCGTTCATGTCCCTCTCCAGACGCCAAGAGCATAGCCCCTTGGCGGGCGAGCATCAAGCTTCGTCCTTGAGGAGGGAGTAGGATTCCAGGTAGGAACGCCTCTGGCGCTCCGCCTCCCTTCTCCCAAGGGGGCTGTAGGTCCCCATGGCGCGTGCGTAGAGCTCGCCGGAGGCGTCCTTCTCCGTCAGCGTCTCGAGGGCCAGGGCCTCCTGGCCGTCCTTCGCGATAGCCAGGGCTCCATCGTCCTTGATGAAGACGAGGGACGAGTCCTTGAAGGAAGTTGGGGCCTGTCCGGCTTCGACGCAAGGGAAGCTGACGCCGCCGCACTGGGCGATGTCGTCGATGACTGGATGGACCGTCTGGTGCATGCGGCTCAATGCGACACTCGCCTTTCCGTGGCAGTGGAGGATGCACTGAGCTTTGGGATTGTGGAGGTAGATCCGCCTGTGCAAGGCCGCCTCGCCTGAGGCTTCCTCGTCCATCTCATGGACGCTCGTGTGTCCCTCGAGGCTGAGGATGAAGTGGTCGCCACGGCGCACTGAGCTGCCCAAGGCTTTGGGTGCGGGGCCGCTGAGGTCGACGCGGCGGAAGAACTCCTGTCTGCACGCCTCCTCGGTCTCGAGCGCCTGGCGGAAAGCGTCCTCCATGTCGCGGGCGAGGAAGAGCATGCCGTGCCTCGCGAGCTGGAAGGCGGTGCACTGGCCATTCCTGGTGACGCTGGTCCTGACACGCTTCCTCAGCGCCTGGCTGGCGCTGGGGGCATAGGGGACGGGCTGGCTGCCCGCCACTTCTGCGCCGCCCAGTGTGATGGCGGTGGCCCAGAGCTGATGGGTGTGGATGACGTAGCCGACATCGGAGCGCAGCGCATAGCAGTCCGCGTGGATGCCGCTCTCGCTGGAGGGCTTGATGTCCCCATCCCAGTGGAGGTCCCTGATGCGCACCTTGACCAGGTCGGCGGCCTTGAGCGAGGCGTAGTCGCGTCCTGATGGCGTGATGACCATCCATTCGGCGTCGATCCTGGCGCTTATGTTTCCCCAGGTGCGTGCGACAAGCTTGTACTCGACAAGCTTCCCGACGCCTTCCATCACGAGTCTTCTGGCTTCCTCTTCCGTCATCATCCACCTCCCAGGTCTGGCATTGAGCCTAGACCAGGAGGCGGATTGGGGCAAGGGGGTCAGGCCTTCTGGCTGCGGCTCCTGACCAGCTGTCTGACGGAGGTGACGACGATCGTGACGCCAAGGACCATGAGGAGGATGGCGACGATGAGCTGCAATCCTTCCACCATGAAGACGCCTGTGCCTGCGCCGAAGGCCTTCACCAGGGCGATGAGGCGCTGGACGAGGGCCGTGAAGGTCACGACGAGCATGATGGCGAAGGGTGGGATGAGGGTGCGCATCTGGCGACCTGTCACCTTCAGGAAGACGCACAGCGTGATCAGGACGAGGGCGCTGAGCAGCTGGTTCGCGCTGCCGAAGAGCGGCCAGATGTTCGAGTAGCCGACCTGGGTCAGCAGGTAGCCCAGGGCCAGGGTGACGAGGGTGGAGAAGTACTTGTCGCACAGGATGCGCCTCCACAGTGGGGCCGAGGCCATGTCGTCGACGCTGAAGAGCTCCTGGAAGCTCATCCTGCCTATCCTCGCGACCGAGTCGAGGGTCGTGAAGGCGAGGGCCGAGACGCACATCGTCATGAAGCTCTGGGCGACGTAGACGGGGATGCCGAACATCTCAAGGAAGCCTGCGACACCGGAGGAGAAGACCTGGAAGGGTGTGCCTGCGGCCGGTGTGCCGTCGATTCCCGCCGCCGCTCCAGCGACGCACAGGGCGACGATGGCCAGAAGGCTCTCGAGGATCATGGCGCCGTAGCCGACCTTGAGCATGTCCTTCTCGTTCGAGATCGTCTTCGAGGATGTGCCTGACGACACGAGGCTGTGGAAGCCGGAGACGGCGCCGCATGCGACGGTCACGAAGAGGATGGGGAAGAGGGTGCCCAGCTGGGGGTTGCTGAAGCCTGTGAAGGGTGCGAGGTTCATCGTCGGATGGGCGAAGATGAGGCCCAGGAGGGCGCCTATGATCATGCCGACGAACATGAAGGTCGACATGTAGTCGCGCGGCTGCATCAGCAGCCACATGGGCAGCACGGCCGCGACGAAGATGAAGCCGAAGGCGAAGAGGACCCAGAACTGCTTGCCCATCTCGATGGGCAGGAGCATGCCGCACACGAAGGCGAGGACGGTGAGCGCCAGGGCCAGGACGACCTCCTTCCAGCCCTTGAGGTGGAGGTGGTGCTGCGCCAGTCCCATGACGATGGCGAAGACGATGAAGAAGACCGAGATGCTGCCCGCGGCTCCGTTGACGCGTGCGGAGGCGACTGGCGTGCTGACGCCGTCGACGACGGTGAAGGCGTTGAAGGTGTCGGCGACCATGTCGGCGAAGGCTGCCAGGACGATGAGGCAGAAGAGCCAGCAGAAGCCGAGGAAGAGCTTGCGCCCCGCCGCGCCGATGTACTTCTCGATCAGGAGACCCATCGACTTGCCGTCGTTCTTGACGCTGGCGTAGAGGGCGCCGAAGTCGGTGACGGCTCCGAAGAAGATTCCCCCAAGTACGACCCAGAGGAAGACGGGCACCCAGCCGAAGACGGCGGCCTGGATTGCGCCGGTCACAGGGCCTGCTCCCGCAATCGAGGAGAACTGGTGGGCGAAGACGGTCCAGCCGTCCGTCGGTACGTAGTCCTGACCGTCGTCGTGGACGACGGCAGGCGTCTTGGCCTTCGGATCGATGCCCCACTTGCGTGCGAGCCATCGTCCGTAGAGGACATAGGCCGCCAAGAGGAGGATGGCGGCGATGAGGACGATAAGCAATGTGTTCATGTGCGCTGACTATATTGCGCATCAGCCGCTTGTTACAGAAGGATGAGCGATAAAATCCACGACATGTCATGACGGATTTTCGCAATCGCCCCCCTGTGGACAGGCATTCCCGCCTTGTCGTATCGTCTGACTGATGGGAGGGTTCCATGCTCTGCATTGCCACAGCTCTTTGCGAAGCCTGACGCGGACGGCGCGCAAGGAGCATGAATTGTCCTGCACCCGTACGGAACATACGGGTACTCCGGAGGAGCGGAAGTCAGACTTCCATACCTCGTATGAGATATGGAAGCGTTCCGCGAGACGCCCTGAGAAGGGAAAGAGCCCGGAAGCTCCAGCCTCCAAGCGCTAGCGAAGGATGGAGTAGTTCACAAGACCATGGTCTTCATGCCATACATCATCAACGGTGTCGCGATCAGCTACGCCTTCAGCTACTTCTTCAGTCCGATCAACGGAGCCTTCGACGCCATCCTCGAGACCCTCGGCCTTGAAGGCCTCCAGAGGCACTGGCTGTCCGACCCCTCGGTCGTCAACTTCGTCCTGGCCTTCGTCTCGCTGTGGCGCTTCTCCGGCTACCATGTCGTCCTCTTCCTGGCCGCATTGCAGTCGATGCCGCAGGACATCCTCGAGGCCGCCGAGATCGACAGGGCCAACACCTGGCAGCTCTTCAGGTACATCCAGGTGCCTTCGATCATGCTGATGGTCGACTTCATACTCTTCGACAACATCCGCGGCGCATTGCAGGTCTTCGACATCCCCTTCGTCATCACGAACGGTGGACCGGGCTATGCTTCGAGCACCTTCACGCTGTACACGATCAACGCGGCCTTCAAGTTCTCCAACTTCGGCCTTGCCGCGACGATGGCCGTGGCCATCATGTTCCTGATCGTCGCAATCTACGTCGTGCAGAACTTCATCATACACAGGCTCGTCCTGAGGGAGGGCAGGCGATGAGGGTACGCGGCATAGCAAAGAACATCATACTGCAAGCCATTTGCCTCTTCATGGTAGTGGTGGTCATCCTGCCCATCCTGCTCACGCTCTTCGCCTCGCTCAAGAGTGGTGCGGACATGGTCAACACGAGCTCCCTGTCCCTGCCGCCGATCGAGCGGATCACATTCTCGAACTTTGAGCGTGTGCTGTCTGACCGGAACCTCTACGTGGGCCTGAGGAACACTGTGGTCATCCTGGCCATAAGCCTCGTCTTCAACGTGGCCTTCGGAACGGTCACAGCCTACATCATCGAGCGCTTCAACTTCCGCTTCAAAGGCTTCGTCGTCTCGCTCTTCTTTCTGGGCATGCTGATTCCGACCTTCGTCACCGAGATCTCCCGCTTCAAGATCATCTCGGGACTGGGTCTGTACAACACGCTGGCCGCCCCGATCGTCATCTACGTCGCGAGCGACCTGATGCAGCTGTACATCTACCGCCAGTTCATCAGCAAGATCAGCGTCTCGCTCGACGAGAGCGCCATCCTGGACGGCTGTTCCTACTGGAGGACTCTTCGTGAGGATCATCTTCCCACTGCTCAAGCCGGCGACGGCGACGGTGTGCATCATCAAGTCGATCACGATCATCAACGACATGTACATTCCCTATCTGTACATGCCCAAGACGAAGCTCAGGACGCTGACGACCTACCTGATGAACTACGCCAACGCCCAGCAGGGCAGCTGGCAGACCCTCGCGGCGGGAATCATCGTGATCATGCTTCCGACCGTCCTGCTGTACATCTTCTTCCAGAAGTACATCCTTGCAGGAGTCGTGGCCGGAGCCGTGAAAGAATAGGGATGTGGGCCGGAGGGGAGGTCCAAAAAACTGCTCAGATGATTGGTGGACGGCCGGGAAGCATCCTGGCCGTCCTCCAGTCTCAAGCGTTGAGGTAGCGTTCGATGTTGTCCAGGACCTTGCGGCTCATGAGGTCGTAGGCCTCCTCGGTCATGCCGGCGGAGACGTCTGGGCACAGGACGTTCGGCCTGTCCTTGACTTCGCTCCAGATCTCGCCCACGGCGCCGGAAGTGTCGGCGATGAAAGTGTTGGAGCCATTGGAGATCCACTTCATAAGCGCAGGGCCGTCGGATGCGGGGCCTATGGACGTGTTGACCATGATCTTCCCGTCTCCAAGCGCCTTGAACTCCTCCTCGTGCAGCAGGATGACGCCCTTGTTGAGGCAGGTGACGACGACCTCGCTCCAGCCGAGGAGGTCCCTGAGGTCCATGAAGTGCATGCCTTCCTTCTCGCATTCGTCCTTCACGGATCTGGCGTAGTAGCGGATCTCGGCGCCCAGGGCCTTGAGCATGCGGGCCGTCATCTGGCCGCTCGTGCCGAAGCCGACAAAGCCTATCCTCAGCTTCGTGATCTCCTTCGCCCTGGACCTCCACATCGGCCAGTCGTAGCCGTGGAGGACGCGGACCAGGGCATAGATGACGAACTCCGTCACGCCCTTGTCGCCGTAGTCGCGGATGCCGTATACCGTGATGCCATGCTTCTCTGCGTAGCCGATGTCGACGTTGGCGCTCTCCTTCGAATAGAGGGAGCAGCACATGCCTACGTACTTCAGCTGGGCGCAGCGGGAGAGGACGGAGGCGGGGACGGCTGGCTGAGTCCTGACGAGCATGGCGTCACCGTCGCCGCACATGGCGACGAGCTCGTCCTCGTCGGCGGGGAGGTGGTCGTACCTGACGATCTCGTCGGCATAGTCACAAAGCTTCTCCTCAGCCCAGGGCTGGAGGCCTATCGGGCCGATCTCGACAAGTTTCCTGAACTTCCTCATCGTCCGCCTCCTAGAAGAAGACCATCGGCGAGGCGAGGTTCCTCAGCAATGCGACGATGGACCAGGCGGCGATGTCACTGGTGGCGGAGTAGATGTCGGCGACGGCCTTGAGCCCCTCCGTCTCGACGGTGATGCAATGGTCGTCTCCGATGAAGCCGGGTACGCTCGTGATCGTCGCTGTGGCCTTCTCGGGTCCGATGCTTGCCAGCGCGGAGGCGACTGCGACGTTGACCTTGGTGGGCAGGAGGGCGATGGCCTCCTTCGTCGAACCGGTGAAGACCGTCTTCTCCGCCTGCTGGAGTCCATCCTCGTACAGCGGGGTCCTCTTCAGCGAGTCTGGCCCCTTGTGGGTATGGATGCCCGCCTTGATGGGCCAGCCGTTGGCCTGGGCCATGAGGGCGAGCGTGTTGATGGCGTCGAAGCCGCCGACAGCTCCGGATGGGATGTGGATGCGCGCTCCGCCTTCGAGCGCCGCCTTGCATGCGGATGCTTTGAAGTCCTCGTCGGCGAAGGCGCCGATGGACAGTGGTATGATGCTGATGCCTTCTTCAAGCGCCTTCACGGCGAAGTCCTTGAGGCAGGCGATGGCGGCAGTCTCGATGATGTAGTCGACCTTCATGGCGATGATCTCGTCGATGGAGTCGACCGCCTTTGCGTCCGTGCCTTCGACCAGGGCGATGGCGTCTTCCTTCTTCATCGAACAGGCCGCGACGAGTCTGTATGAGTCGAGCAGGCCCTTTCCATAGGCCTCGCGGACAATCTTTCCCAGGTGTCCGCAACCGACAATGGCGAATGTCTTCACAGAATAACCTCCTTCAACCATTCTTCCACTGTCCCAGAAAAGAGGGAAAATTGGAAGATGGGCAAGGACTCATCCTCCTATGGATCCTCGTCTGAGTCCGATTGTCATACTAGATTCCCAATGTAGAGCCGTTTTCCAAGCACAGCAAGGACTTTTGTCACTGTCGAAATGGATTGGGAGCCATCTCCTTCCTCAATGCGTGCGATAGTCTGCTGCGGAAGACCGCAAAGTTCCCCAAGTTCCTTCTGTGTGAGACGTTTTTCCTTTCTGGCTTTTGTCAGTTCCGCCATCAGTTGAGCTTCAAAAGCCACTTCCGCCATTTCTTCCTTTGTGAGGATGCTGTTGATGAAATCGTTTGCATCGTCACCGACAGAACTTCCATACTTTCTTATTTCATCGTTCATTGTTCAAGCTCCAAGAACAGCTTCCCTTAGTATCTTGTTGATTCTTGACCTGATATCCTTTTCCCTCAGCCTTCAATGCATCGAGGCATCCTTGTCGATCTTGATGCTTATCTGCTGCTTCACTGGTGTGGCACGATACCATTCAGGATGCGATTCGTGGGCAATCCTTGCTCTTGATGCCTGTTCTGGCGTGATTTCTGGAGCTTCCTCGTCAACAGCCGGGACAATGGCAGCCATTTCCTTCAGCCTCTCATCCGAAATGTTTCTCGCAGTTTTCATAAATTTCATGGAGGAAGCTCCATAGCCTCCTTGTAGATCAGATTTGTATTCGCACGCTCGATGTGCGTCAAGTGCCTGTAGTGTATTCCCGCATTGACCCTTGTCCCGTCCAGGCAACCATGGTGTCAAAGCAGGCAAATCGAAATGTCAAGGGTCGTATTGCGGAGCAAGGGCATATGATGCGCTCTTCGTCTTCCCTCTTTCCTTCAGAAGGACACCTTTTCCCAAGAGGTCCGTGATGTCCCTCAATGCTGTCGAATGTGAACATTTCGTGATTTTCGCCCACTTCTCTGCTGTAAGCTTTCCAGAAAAGCCATCAATGATGAGGCGGAGCATCTTCTCCTCCCTTTCGTTGAGTGGGATATTCCTGAGCTTATCCCAGATTGCCGTGTTGGAAAGAGTTGCCTTGAGTGATTCTTCTGATGCTGACACTGCCTCCCTGAGCATGGCAAAGAACCATATGAGGTATTCCGTTATGTCCAGATTCCCAGACTGTGTCTTCTCCAAGATATCGTAGTAGTCCTTTTTCTTGCTGAGAATTGCCTTGGAAATGCTGTAATAGCGGTGTTCAGTGCCATCGGCTCGTGCAAGGAGAAGCTCCATTATCGTCCTTGAGATCCTTCCGTTGCCGTCTGCAAATGGATGGATTGTGACGAACCAGAGATGGGCAATGGCCGCCTTCAGAAATGGCTCTGTCCCATCATCGTTGTTCACGAAGTTGAGGAACATTCTGATTTCATCTGGGATGTTGGCTGCTGGTACTCCCTCGAAGTGTATTCTCTCATGTCCATAGCGACCTGATATGACGTAGACAGGCTCTGTCCTCCATCTTCCTCTGTTGTCATTCCTGCCTTCGTAGATGATTGATTGCCAGTATAAGAGGCTTTCTTCCGTAAGCTTCTCATCCTTTTCCTTCAAGGCACCAATCAGGAGGGATGCGGCGTTTTCAGCATGCCTGTCACTTGTCTCGATTCCTTCTGTCTCCATACCAAGTCTACGGAGTATGGATGAACGGACAGAGGATCTATCGAAGTAGATGCCTTCTATTGCACTTGAGGAAATGACCTCGTCTGCCATTGCCTCAAGAGTTAGCTCTTCTCCCTTCTTTCCCAGGCCTTTCATCTTCTCGACGAAAGCTGCTTCCATGCGCAATGCGGAGGAAAGGATTGGGAGCAGCTTCGCTGCGTCCCATGTGAAGTTCGGCCATGATCGATCTTGCCAGATGTACGCCATGATTAGATTATGACGAGAATATGATTGGAATTCAATATTCTTATGACGAGAATATGATTAGATCCTCCTGAATTCTGCCCGAATTTAGGCACTTGTGAGTACGCCGGCAGTTGAGAGCCACCAGACCGAAGTAGATTGAGCCATAGACCGATTTACATTGAGCCATCCACCGACCGATTCAAAAAGGGAAAAGGAGAAACTACCTATGGCAGAGTTCAAACAAATCATAGATGATGCGCTGGACATTCTGAAATTTGACGGAGCCGTACAGGACACTCTGGCGGAACTGCGAGAAAAATGGGGTGCGCAGGTCCCGGCGCTACTGGATGAACGCTTTGATGCCGTTGGCGTTCAGTATATGAAGCTATCCCATGAAAAAGGGACGGCGGCATTGGGGCAGGAACTGTCTGCCTTCGCAGTCGCTGAGGCGTATGGACGAGCCTGCCGTCTCTCCGATGGTCATCCCGTCGATAGAGTACCTGTATCAATCAGAGGCAATAGATGATATTCCCTCTCTCAG
The DNA here is from genome assembly GCA_017694495.1 of Candidatus Aphodenecus pullistercoris. GTDB lineage: Bacteria > Spirochaetota > Spirochaetia > Sphaerochaetales > Sphaerochaetaceae > Bullifex > Bullifex pullistercoris. Next base: position 2,451 of record JADIMU010000016.1, on the reverse strand, counting down.
ACCCTGGATATCGTTTTATAATTCTAATAGGAATGCATCAGGGGAGGATAGCTATTTTGGCATATATTGATTATTACGGACTTTCACGATCTACATTGGAAGAGCTTGCAGGGCAGGGGAATACCGATGCGATGATTGCGCTTGGGCTTGGCTTGTATTTTGGGTCTTTTGGGGAAACGGATGTGGGTTCCGCCTATGACTGGTTTTCTGAAGCATATAGGAAGGGTGAGACGAAGGCAGCTCCATTCCTTGCCGAGATGATCTATTTCAGGCAAGTCAGCATCTCCGGCTTTGATTCCGATGAGGATTATTGCCGCAGGGCATATGAACTCTATAAGGAAGGGGAGGAGATCGGGATGATTGCTGCAATCAGGGGCTTATGCAAGATGATGATCCGCGGCGATTATCTTGAGGAAGATGTCAATGGAGCATATGAAAGGCTTAAGGAATTAGAGGACAATGATGAGGAATGCGCTCATCTTGCCAGCTTGCTTGAAGAGGGGACGCTCACCGATGATGATATCGTTCCATGCAATGAGTTTGAAGATGATGAGGAGGAAGAAAGCGAGGAGGCTGATGGGGATGAATGCATAATCCGGCGCTGGCTGGAGAGGGATGCCCCTGAAAGTGACGGCTTCGCACTCCGCATAGAGATTGATGATATCATCGACCATCTGGATGATTACATCAAGGATGATATCGATGAAGGCATCTTCCGGTTCAATGAATGCTTTTCAGGGGAGAGCGTGAAGGATCTTCTCATGGATGTGATCAACAGCGGTGATGAGGCTGTGGAGGAGCTTGTCGCACTGGCGAGATGCTATCGGTTGATGTCGGGAGCTGATGCGGATGACTTTGCCCGCGCTGCATACTGGGCCCATAAGGCCGCCGTTCTGGCAAGGAAGGGCTGGAACGATAACTCGCTGGAAGATGGCCTTGACCTCATGACGTTGGCTTACGGAGAACTCGGAAACGTCTTCTTCTCTTATCCTGGGCATAAGGATGACCGCTTCCCCGATGTTGAGGCTGCGGCGAGGTATTACAGGATGGCTGCGGAATGCGATGAGATAGTCTTCAATTACGATTTCAATATAAGCGCAGGCCGTGCATATGCGGCGCTGGGCCGCTATGAAGAGATGAAGGAGATGTTCAGCTCGAAGTGGGGAATCTCGGAGATCGGCGCGGCATGGTGCGGCCAGATGCATTATGTCGTAGGTGACATAGGCGCCGCGATGGAATACTGGAAGGAATCATTGGGCGGATACTTCGGATGGGGCGAGTATTTCCTTGGGAGGTATCAGTATTCTCATGGGGACAGCTATTCTGCTGTGAAGAACTGGGAAAAGGGAGCAGAGAAGGGCAACGTTGAATGCCTTGCCGAGCTTGCCGCCATGAGCTTCGGGAAGAGAAAAGATATGCAGAAGAACTGGGATATACTCATGAGCCTCTATAACGAAGGGGAATGCTTCGGAGTGTTCAAATATATCTATCGGTATTGCACTGATCCTGATTTCAGCTTCGATATGGATGAGATACAGCGGAAGATGCTGGCTGGAGAGGCCCTTGCCAAGGGAATGAGGATGTTTTGTCCTTACTGTGCCTCACTCTATCTCGATCAGTTCAAGGAGGATGGCAGTGCGGATATCGGAGCTGATAAGGCGATGAAGGCATGGGGCTTCGATTATAATTTCCTTGACTTCTCGTAGGGCATGCGACTGTGTCAGGTGAGTGTCTTGCCATGAATCCAACCTCACCTACAGGAACCTCCTTCTTCACGGATGTGGCCAGGAATCATCAAAGATCAGGAGAGGATTGGTTAATAACTATGGCATCTGAATAGCGAACAGCTTGTCAGCAGCCTCAGAGGGCAGGCATTCAAGCAGCTTTGCAAGGTATTCCCTCTGTGTTTTGCTCACCAGACCTTTAAGCTCCTTTGCCTTTTTCAGGTGTTCGATCTTCACCTTGGAGAATGTGATCTTGTCCAGGGATGTGCGGATTGAGTTGAGCGTCCACTGACCATCAAAGCCATCCATTCTCCTGCGTATCTCAGAGATCAGGATTGATGAGATGAACAGCGTGAACAGCTTTCCATCCATAGCATTGGCAGAGTGGGTGCCAAGCCTCTTGGCATCCTGTTCGTTCTTCAGATCATAGAATGCCTTTTCCACAGCATCCTTGGACCTGTAAATCTCCAGAACCTCGCGGCTGGTGAGATCCACCTGATCGGTCACGATTGCCAAGTAGCCTGCGTAATGACTTTCTGCGTCCTCAAGGGCCTTCTCTTTGTAGGAGTAAGTCTTCTTCTCAACACCATCAACCGTCTCCACATTCATGTCGAAATACTTTGCATAAAGGGCGACATGGGCCTCGTTCCAGTCTCCTGCATTGAGCTCCCTGAAGCATTCGGCAAGCTTCATGTCCAGCTTCATCCCCCTCCTGCCGGCATCTTCG
>JADIMU010000015.1 GCA_017694495.1 Candidatus Aphodenecus pullistercoris | reverse complement strand
CCAGCCTGGGTCTGGACAGGCCGCTTGCCGAGCGCCTCGCATCCTTCTACCTGGACCTGCTGCACTGCGACCTTGGGCAGTCATCCTACTTCGGCCAGAGCGTCAGCCTCCTGATCGCCCAGCGCATCGGCGTCACCTTCACCCTGGCCTTCTCGTCCGTCCTCCTGGCCTTGCTGCTCGCCCTCGTCCTGGGCACCCTGGCCGCCATGAGGAAGGGCACTCTGGCCGACGGAGTGTGCCGCATTGTGACACAGCTGGCTGCGAGCATCCCCTCGTTCTGGCTCTCCCTGATCCTCCTCATCCTCTTCTCCTCCGTCCTCCACCTCGTGGACGTGGGGGCCTGGGCACCTTTCAGCCAGGATCCGGCAGCCTTCATCGAGGCCCTCATCCTTCCTGTGGCCGTCCTGACGGTCGGCGAGCTTTCACCCGCACTCCGTCTGGTGCGCGTGGGCATGGTCGATGCCGTGGCGAGCGACTGGTACGCCAACGCCCGCATCAGGGCCCTTCCCACCTGGCGCCTCACGCTCTACGCCCTGCGCTCGGCCATCGGCGCTCCGCTGACCAACGCGGCGCTCCAGCTGGCCCGCCTGCTTGGAGGCACTGCCATCGTCGAGTCCGTCTTCGCCATCCCCGGCCTTGGACGCCTCTTCCTGACGGCAGTCGAGATGAGGGACCTGGCCCTCGTCCAGGGCATCGTCGTCTTCGTCACCATGCTCGTCGTCCTGGTCAACCTGGCCAGCGACCTGCTGACGCTGGCCCTCAACCCGGTCGAACGGGCCAAGCTCAGGAGGCCGGCATGAGAAGAAAGCCCTCGCTTGCGCTTGTCATCGGCCTTGCGGCGACACTCTTCTTCGTGCTCATGTCGCTGCTTTCCCTCGTCTACACGCCCTACGGTCCTGAGGCCATGGACCTGAGTGCGCGCTTCGCCGCCCCTTCGGCAAGCCACCTCCTCGGCTGCGACCATTTCGGCCGCGACATGCTCAGCCGCATCATGACAGGTACGCGCACGGCCCTCTTCTCGGCCCTCATCTCCGTCGTCACTGGAAGTGCGGTGGGCATACTCATCGCCCTGGCGGCCGCCTTCTGCCCGCCCTTCGCCTCAGCCATCCTGATGAGGCTGACGGACGCCCTCATGGCCTTTCCGACAGTGCTCAGCGCCATGACGCTGGCGGCCGTCCTGGGCAAGGGCCTCGTGCCGAGCATGGTCGCCATAGCAATGGCGATGGTCCCCACCTTCGCCCGACTGTCGTACAGCATGATCCTCGAGACGAGGGAGGCGGGACACGTCAAGGCGGCGCGCAGCTACGGGGCCTCGAAGCTCCGTCTGGCCTTCGTCCACATCCTGCCTGCCCTGGCCGGCCGTCTCGTCACCCAGCTGACGGCCTCGATTGGAGGCGCCATCCTCCTTGAAAGCTCGCTGAGCTTCCTCGGTCTGGGCATACAGCCGCCCCAGGCGAGCCTTGGCATGATGCTCTCCGAGGCGAGGGCCTATGTGCTGACCCATCCCTGGCAGGCCCTGCCTGCAGGCATCGTGCTCTGCCTCCTCGTCCTCGCTTTCAACCTGCTGGGCGATGCGCTGGCCGAGCGCTTCACGCAAGGAGGACGCTGATGGGCGAAGTGCTGAGGATGGAGGACCTCATGGTGCGCGACAGGCGCCATGTGATCATAACGGGACTGGACCTCAGGGTGGAGGAGGGCGAGCGCGTCGCCCTCGTCGGCGAGTCCGGATGCGGAAAGACGATGAGCCTGAGGACTATCCTCGACCAGCTGCCGGCGGACTGCGAGGCCTACCAGGGCCAGGTCCTCTTCCGTGGCCAGAGCCTCCTGGGCATGGATGGAAAGGAGAGGAGGGCTGTCCTCTTCAGTCATGTGGGCTTCGTCGCCCAGAACACTTCAGCCTGCCTCCACCCCTCCCTCAAGGTCTCGCGCCAGATGTACGACTGCTACCGCGTCCAGCATCCCAAGGCCAGGAAGGAGGAGGCGCTGGAGCGCTCCCGCAGCCTCCTCGTGCGCCTCGGCATGAGCGATGTGGACCGCGTCCTCTCCTCCTATCCCGGACAGCTGTCGGGAGGCATGAGGCAGCGCGTCTCCATTGCCCTCGCCCTGCTTGACGACAAGGACCTCCTCATCGCCGACGAGCCCACAAGCGCGCTTGATGCCCACATCAGGCGCCAGATAGAGTCCGTCTACGAGGACATTGCACGCTCGGGCCACCTGTCCATGCTCCTCGTCAGCCACGACCTGGGCTTCGTCCGCCGTCTGGCCGACCGCGTCTATGTCATGTACGCGGGGCGCATCGTGGAGGAGGGGACGTGCGAGGAGATCTTCTCCTCTCCCGTCCACCCCTATACGAAGGCCCTGATCGAGCTGTCGAGCATCTCGAAGGCGGAAAGGGGCGCGAGGCTGGCAGAGCTGGGCGGCTATGTGCCCGCCACGGGGCGGGAGAGGCCGGAGTGCGCCTTCCTCGAGCGCTGTCCCTACAGCGGAGCCCTGTGCCGCCAGCCGCTTGAGGTGCGCATCCTCTCGCCCAGCCACAAAGTGAGGTGCACTCTATGAGGCTTGAGCTTGACAATGTGCGCCACGTCTTCAGCGACAACGGCTACGAGGCCCTCCACGGAGTCTCCGTCCACATCGACGAAGGCGAGTGCGTCGGCATCGTCGGAGAGTCCGGCAGCGGCAAGAGCACGCTGTGCGAGGTCATCGGTGGCCTGCTGAAGCCCTCGGCTGGCACAGCGCTGTGCGATGGCAAGGACATCTACAGCCTGAAGGGAGACGAGTGGAGGCGCTTCCGCCTCAGTGTCCAGTACATCTTCCAGGACCCGAAGGCCTCGATCAATCCCTACTTCAGCCTCTTCTCGGCCCTCTACGAACCGCTGAGGATAAAAAGACCCGGATTGAGGAGGAAGGAGGCCTCACAGCTCATCGTCCCCATGCTCCACCGGCTTGGACTGGACGAGGAGATCCTCAGCCGCCGCGTCGGCGAGATCTCGGGAGGCCAGGCCCAGCGCATCGTCATCGCGCGCTCCCTCCTGATGGAGAGCGAGGTGATGATCGCGGACGAGTGCGTCTCGGCCCTCGACCTCTCGATCCAGGCCCAGATCATGAACATCATCGCCGACATCCACCGACAGACGGGGACTGGCATCCTCTTCATCAGCCACGACATGGGACTCGTGCGCTGGCTGTGCGACCGCATCTACGTCATGCTCCACGGCCGCATCGTCGAGGAGCTGAGGAGCGAGGACCTGCCCTCAGGTGCGAAGAGCGAGTACACGAAACTGCTTCTGGAGGCCTCGAGATGAGAGTGACCATCATCGGATGCGACAGCGCATGCCCGCTTGCCGGCAGCGCGACGAGCGCCTACCTCGTCCAGGAGGGGAAGACCACCCTCATGCTCGACTGCGGCTCAGGCGCCCTTTCCCTCATGCAGAAGGCCTTCGACTTCGACACTGTGGGCCACATCATCCTCTCGCACTTCCATCCCGACCACGTCGCGGACGTAGGAGTGGCCATCTACTCGCGCCTTGTGTCGATGCAGCTTGGCCGTGAGGTCAGTCCGCTGACGGTCCATGCCCTTGAGGACAGGGACTTCACGACGCCATACAGCCGCTTCTCTCCCATCGACGAAACCTCAAGGCTGGAGATCGGGCCCTTCCGCATCCGCTTCCACCGCACGGTCCATCCCGTCCCCTGCCTCGCGATGAGGCTGGAGACCGGCTCGTCCTGCCTCGTCTATACGGCGGACGGGGCCCTCGATGATGAGCTCGTCGAATTCTGCAAAGGCGCAGACCTCGTCATCGCCGAGTGCTCCTTCCACCCGGGCAAGGGGAGGCCAGCCCAGACGGGGCACATGGACCCCGAATCCGTCAGCCGCCTCGCCATCCAGGCCCGCATCCCACGTCTTGTCCTAAGTCATCTTCCGGTCTATGGTGACAGGATGGACATACTCGAATACGTAGAAGCGCGCGTACCTTCCTCGTGCCGCGTCACGCTCGCCTCTCCCCTGGAGGTCTATCAGATATGAGCCTTTCACTCACACTCGTAAGACATGGCGAGAGTGAGGCGAACGTCGCCCACATGCTCTCCGGCTGGATGGACGTCCCCCTCACTGAGCGCGGACGCCATGAGCTCGAGGATCTGAGGCTGAGCGTCGACTATCCCAAGGCGGAAATCCTCTTCTCATCGCCCTTGCAGCGCTGCCGTGACACTGCCGCCATACTCTTTCCCGATATGCTTCCGATCGTCAGCGACCGCTTCAAGGAGATCGACTTCCGTTCTCTGGAAGGCACCATCCTCCACTCGAAGGAGGAGATCCGCAGCTACTTCGTCGACTGGGTCGCCGACCGTCCAAGGAAGGACGAGGAGACCTTCACTCCCGTCGCGAGGCGCATGGGCGTGACGCTGGAGACGACGGCCCGTGACTGCCTGGAGAAGGGCATCAGGAGTGCGACCGTCGTCATGCACTCGGGCATCATGAGGGTGGGCCTCATCACGCTCTTCGGCATGCCCAGGGAGGACTTCAACCGCATGAGCGTCGCCAACGGACGCGGCGTCGTCATCACCTTCGACGATGATGCCAGACCTTTACAGTGGAGGTGGCTGTGAACGTCTACGACGAAGCATCGTTCTTCACATCATACGCTTCGATGGAGCGCTCCAGAGGCCTGGAGTGGGCCGGCGAGTGGCCGACGCTCGAACCCTTGCTCGCGGGCATCCATGGAGGGCGGGTCCTCGACCTCGGCTGCGGCTACGGCTGGCATGCCGACTACCTCAGCCGCCGAGGGTGCAAAGTGACTGCGCTGGACTCCTCGCACTCGATGCTCGAGGAGGCCCGGCGCCGCTTTCCCTCAATCGACTTCCGCTGCCAGGACATCCTGGACTACGACTACCCTGAGGACGAGTACGACCTCGTCTTCTCCAACCTCGCCTTCCACTACATCGAGGACCTCGAGGGCCTCTTCAGGAGGATCCACAGGACGCTGAGGAAGGGTGGGCGGCTCGTGTTCACCATCGAGCACCCGACCTTCACTGCGGGCGTCAGACAGGAGGCGCGCAATGACGGGGAGGGGATCTTCTGGCCTGTGAGAGGCTACTTCCACTGTGGTGCGAGGAGGACGGTCTTCCTCGGCCACGAGGTCGTCAAAGAGCACCACACGATGGAGGATCTCGTCATGGGGCCCATCGGCCTTGGCTTCAGGCTCGAGGAGCTCAGGGAGGTGCGTCCCACGGCCCAGTGGCTGGCCGAGCACCCGGGGCAGGAAGTGGAGCTTGAGCGCCCCATGATGCTCATCCTCAGCTTCCGCAAGGAGTGAGGCGGTCGAAGGCGAGGCGGGCACTGCCGTCCTCGACGTAGATCGTCCCGCACTCCCTGAAGCCTTCCTTCTCCAGCAGATGGCGCATGATCGCATTGTCCTCATGCGTGTCGATGCGTATGTAGTCGGCCTCCTGGGATGCCAGGGCGAGGGCCAGGTGGAGGACGCCCTTCATCGTCCCGTCCTGTCCTATGCGGTGGATGACTGCGTAGGGCCTGTCGGCCGACCAGGAGCCGCCCTCTATGATGTGGTAGGTCGGGTCGTCCATCACCGCCATGACGAAGCATGCGTGGATGGCTCCCTGGCCGTCCCTGACGACGTACAGGCGGCTTTTGCCCATGTCCTCCAGGATCTTTTCCTTCGAGGGGTAGCCGCCAGTCCACTGCCTCGGGTTGCCGCTCTTCCTCATCAATTGCCTCGCCTTGCCATAGACGCCCATGATGGCCTCAATGTCCTCAATTCTGCCCTTTTCAACTTGCATGTTTCGATTCTATAATTTCCCCATGGGCTCTTGAAAGGCCAACGCAAGAAAAAAAGGTGTATCCCAACGAGGTGAGTCATGGTCATTGCCGACATAAACATTGGAAAGAAGGAAGTGAGGGTCGCGACCTCACAGATCAGGGATGAACGTCTGGTGGAGGAGGTCAGGGCGCGCCGCCGCCTGGATCCCGTCTACAGCCAGGGCAGGTTCATCATCGACGAGGAGGCCCTCATGCGCACAGCGCTCGAAGGCCTGTCCAACGCCCTCGGCGCCGATGCCGTGACTGTCACGGGCATCAGGCGGACCGTCGTCGTCCTGGGCGAGGGGGACGAGGTCCTCCTTCCCCTGCTGAGCCAGAGGGACTCGCTTGTCCAGACGATGGACGACGTCGCCTGTGACAGGACCTTCTTCGACGAGTCGGGTTCCGTCATCCAGAGCGGCAACGTCATCAGCCAGCTGGCCGCGCTCAAGGCCGACCAGGGCCAGGTCATGGAGAGGGCCAAGTGCTTCATGTTCCTTTCGGACTACATCCGCTTCCGCCTGTGCGGCGTCAAGGCGAGCGACTTCTACGCCGCCCAGGACGCCGGCCTCACGAAGGTCGGGGAAAGGGCGTGGAACGATGAGCTCTTCTCCAGAGTGGGGCTTGAGAACCTCTTCCCGCCCTTCGGCGAGGACTACAGCATCCTCGGCCCGCTGAGCGACGAGGTCGCCAAGGAGGTGGGCTACGGGGCCGACGTCTGGCTGACTCCCTCGGACCCGATCGTCCCGGCAAGTTCCGTCATGGCCGCTGGACTCGCGCTGGCCGGCTGGAGGGCCGGAGAGCTCGCCACCATGGTCTCGCAGCCCGTCATGGGGACGAAGGCCTATGAGGCGGGAGTGAGGAACATCGCCTTCCCCGAAGGCCGCCTGGCAGCCTTGCCCTTCAGCGGCTATGAGCTCATCGGACGGCTGAAGGACCAGAGCAGGGAAGGTACGAACTATGACGCGATCGAGGCCGAGGCGAGAAGCTGCCAGTGCTTCGACTACATCGACATACGCGACGTCAGGCTGAAGGAGGGTGACATCCTCTCCGCCATCGGCGTCATGCTCGCCGAGCAGGGCAAGGAGGC
>JADIMU010000014.1 GCA_017694495.1 Candidatus Aphodenecus pullistercoris | reverse complement strand
GCATACGTTCTTGCCATCGCGCTTGGTGCGCACCCATCCCTCTACAGTGACGACCTCGTCAGAGGCCTGGCGGGACAGGATCTCTTTGATTCTCTCCTTCATGAAACTTCCCTCCAATAATGGAAATTTGTCCTGAATCCTAGGAATTTGTCCCACTCTAGTCAATAATCACCATGGTCCGGCGGTCTTCTGTTGTGCTACATTGGACAAAAGCGGTTCAAAGGAGAGTCGATTGATCCAGATCATAGGTACGAAGTCATGTGCCCAGACCCGTGCGGCCATCCGCTTCCTGAAGGAGAGGAGGGCCGACTACCAGTTCGTGGACCTGAAGGAGAGGTCGCTGTCGAAAGGTGAGCTTGAGAACATCTTCTCCAGGATAGCTCCCGAGGAGTGCATCGACAAGGACGGCCGGACCTATGCGAAGCTTGGCCTGGAGTACAAGGTCTACGACGCGGCCGAGGAGCTTGATGGGAACAATCTCCTCTTCCGCACCCCGATACTCAGGAGCCGTGGCCGTGTGGCCATAGGCTATGACGAGGCCTTCCTCAAAGGGGAGCTGTGATGCGCTACGCGGTTCTGACCAGCGGTAGCTGCGGCAACGCCTACGCCTTCAGCGACGGCGGGAGGACTATCCTTGTGGACATGGGGCTCACGCTCAGCGGCCTGAAGAGGAGGCTTGAGGATGTGGGCATCCCCTTCGAGGGGATCAGCGACGTCTATGTGACCCACTCGCACCCCGACCACAGCAAGGGCCTGGGCGTGCTGCACCGCGCTACGGGAGCGACGGTACACGTCTCGAGGAAGTCCTTCGAGGTCGACAGGAGCGTCTACGCCCGTCTGGGTCTGGATGAAGACAGGCTTTCCCTCTTCGACTTCGGCGATGAGCTGGCCAGTGGACGCTTCACCCTGCATCCCTTCGCGACGAGCCATGACGCGGCGGGAAGCGCCGGCTACTTCATATCGAACGGCTCAAGCCGCTTCTTCCTGATGACCGACACCGGTCTCTACAGCGACGAGGCCGTCGAGCTTGCGCGCCGAGCCGACGTCCTCTTCGTCGAGAGCAACTACGACGAGCTCATGCTCGAGGAGGGGCGTTATCCGCTCTTCCTGAAGGCGCGCATCCGCGGAGGGAGGGGCCACTTGTCGAACAGCCAGTCCTTCCGCTTCCTGGAGGAGAGCGGCTCGCTTGGCAAGCCGGTCTTCCTCGTCCACCTGTCCGACAACAACAACACGGTCCAGCGCGTACAGCAGCTGTATGCCGGCAGGCCATCGGTGGTGGCCTGTGAGAGGGGAAGGACCTACGGAGCTTATGATGTCTGAGAAGAAGAACAGGGCGGCCGACAAGGCCAGAGAGTACTCCTTCAAGGCCTGCCGCAGGGTTCGCCGCGATGATGGCCTTGTGATGTACGGAATGAAGCGCTACACCTTCCGCGACTTCGTGGACGCGGTCAGCGCGCGCTACGGCAAGCTGATGTGCTACACGGTCTACGGAGGGGAGGACGAGGTCAGCTTCTCCTACCGCTACCTTGCCTTCAAGGTCCATGCGATCAGCAGCTACCTGCTGCGCCTTGGCGTGAAGAAGGGCGACAGGATATGCATCTACGGCGAGTCCAGCCCGATGTGGATGATGTTCTACCTCGGTCTGACGGGCATCGGCGCCATAGCCGTCCCCATCCTGCCCGGCTTCAGCGGAAAGGAGACCATCGTCGCGATGGAGGACTCGGGATGCATCGGCATCTGCGCCCAGACGCGCCAGTTCCAGTCGGTGGCGGACCACTGTCTGGACAAGGGCATGCTCGTCTTCCGCCTGGAGGACCTGATGCACATCCCCTCCGACGTCCTTTCCGGCATGGACAAGGCCGACTTCGCCTCGGCTCCGGGAATCGACATCACGCATGCGAAGTTCAGCCTGAGGGAGCTTGCCTCCATTCCTCTGGAGGAGGACGACATCGCCTCGATCATCTACACCAGCGGCACGACAGGAAGCTCGAAGGGCGTCGTCCTGACCCATCGCAACATATTGCGCAACGCAGACCGCTCATCCTACGAGTACATCCACGTCAAGCCTGGCATGAGGGTGCTCTCCATCCTGCCGATCAGCCACATCTACGAGTTCACGATAGGCCAGCTGCTGAGCATGAACTGCGGCCTTGAGATCCACTTCCTGGGCAAGCCGCCTGCGGTCTCCGTGCTGCTTCCGGCCCTCAAGAAGATCAGGCCGCACGTCATCCAGACGGTACCCCTGCTGATCGAGAAGGTCTACAAGTCGGCCGTCGCCCCCGTGATCAAGGGGGAGGGCAAGCTCGCCAAGGCCTACGCCAATCCCCTCGTCAGGGGCTTCGTCGCCCGCCTGATCGGCAGCCGCCTGAAGACGACCTTCGGAGGCAAGCTGAAGTTCTTCGGCATAGGAGGCAGCGCACTGGACAAGGAGGTCGAGGACTTCCTCTACCGTGCCCGCTTCCCCTATGCCCTGGGCTACGGTCTGACCGAGACGAGTCCGCTGCTTGCCGGCTGCGGGCCCCGGCGGAAGGACCATGTGCGCACCAGCGTGGGCAAGGTCCATCCCGACGTCGACATGGTCCTCCTGGACAAGGACGGCGAGGGTGTGGGCGAGATCGCGGTCAAGGGGCCGAACGTCACGCCGGGCTACTACAACAATCCTGAGCTGAACGCCGAGGCCTTCACGAAGGACGGCTACTTCCGCACAGGCGACCTGGGCGCCATCGTCCGCGGCAGGCTGTACATCAAGGGACGGTGCAAGACCATGATCCTCGGACCGGCTGGGGAGAACATCTATCCCGAGTCGATCGAGAGCGTGATCAACAACATGCAGTTCGTCCAGGAGTCGCTCGTCGTGCCTGAGGGCACAGGACTTCTGGCCTTGATCAGGATAGACCTCGAAGCCTATGCGAAGAGCTTGAAGATAGACCTTGACCAGGCCCGCGAGGAAGCCAAAAAATATGTCCTGAGCCTGCGCGGGCAGGTGAACAAGGAGCTCAGCGCCCAGAACCGAATCGATGCCGTCGAGCTCCAGGAAGAGGACTTCGAGCGCACTGCGACGCAGAAGATAAAGCGCTTCCTCTATCCGAAGAAGAAGGAGGACGGACAGTGAGGGTAGACATACCAAGCTATGATGTGAACATACGCTCGATCGACAGCATGCTCTCCCCGGCCGAGATAGCCTCGCGCCACCCGGTCGACGAGGATATGGCGCGTCAGATCAAGGGCTACAGGGACAGCGTGAGGGCCATCCTGAGTGGAGAGGACAGACGGCTGTTGGCGATCGTCGGTCCGTGCTCGATCCACGACACTGAGGCGGCGCTGGACTACGCACACCGCCTCAAGGCGCTCTCGGACAAGCTCTCGGACCGCTTCTTCTTCGTCATGAGGACCTACTTCGAGAAGCCGCGCACGACCGTCGGCTGGAAGGGCCTCGTGCTCGACCCCGACCTCGACGGAAGCTACGACATCGACAAGGGCCTGCTGACGGCCCGCTCGCTGCTGGTTGAGATCACGCGCATCGGTCTTGCCGTCGGCTGCGAGATGCTCGACCCGATCATCCCGCAGTACATAGACGAGCTGATCAGCTGGGCGAGCATAGGAGCCAGGACGACGGAGAGCCAGACCCACCGCAACCTCGCAAGCGGCCTGTCCTTCCCCGTCGGCTTCAAGAACAGCACCTCGGGCGAGCTCAACAACGCGGTCAACGCGATTCGCAGCGCCTCAAGCCCCTCGTCCTTCATCGGAATCGACAAGCAGGGCCGCTCGGCCATCTACCGCACGGCCGGCAACGACATGTGCCACCTCATCCTCCGCGGTGGCGACCGTAGTCCGAACTACTATGAGGACGAGGTCGAGCTCGCCCGGCGCAAGCTGGAGGAGGCCTCGCTGAGGCAGGCCATCATCATTGACTGCTCGCATGGCAACAGCCGCAAGGACTTCAGGAGGCAGAAGCGCGTGCTGAGGAACATCATCGACCAGGTCGTCTGGGGCGATGATGCGATCCGGGGCTTCATGCTCGAGAGCAATCTCGAGGAGGGCAACCAGCCGATCGGCGAGCACATGGCCTACGGCGTGTCGATCACGGATGCATGCATCGGATGGGATGAGACTGAGAGGATCCTCTCCTCCGCCGCCTCCATTCTGAGGGAGGCCGCCGAGGGCAGGGCCAGGAGGGAATTGTGAGGGCTTTCGCATTCTTCGCCGACGGCTTCGAGGAAGTCGAGGCGCTTACTGTCGTGGACGGCCTCATCAGGGCCGGCATCGAAGTGGTGAAGGTCTCCGTCATGGAGACGCTGAGGGTGGTCTCGAGCCACCGCGTTCCAGTCGAGTGCGACTGCCTCGTGACGGAGGTCCAGGGCCAGAAGGCAGACCTCGTCTTCCTGCCTGGAGGCATGCCTGGAAGCACCAACCTGGCCCAGAGCTGGCCGGTCAACGAGCTTGTCGTCCAGCATGCCCAGGGGGAACTGGTTGCGGCGATCTGCGCCGCACCTGCCGTCGTCCTGGGGCCGCTTGGTCTGCTCGAGGGAAGGCGCGCCACCTGCTTCCCCGGCTGCGAGGAGTACAGCCCCTCGGTCAGCTTCTCCACAGAGGGCGTCGTCGTGGACGGGAACATCGTGACGGCCAAAAGCGTCGCCTACGCCTGGCCCCTGGCCTTCACCCTGGTAGGCCTGCTCAAGGGTGATGAGGCGAGGCTCAGGCTCGAGGAAGCCGTCTTCTGGCAGCGCTGATCAGGAGGCCTGACGTCCGGCCTTCCTCAGATGGAGGAGGGCCAGTATCGTGTCGACGAGGCCGAGCTGGAAGCGCTCGGCGTAGTCGTTGACGGCCTTGGGAATGTCATTGTATCCGTCCTCCTCGGCCAGATAGCTGATGCCGAAGTAGACCTCGTCCAGGCTCATGCCGCAGATGGCCCGGCTCAGGTTCCTGTTGGCCCTGATGGCTTCGATGATGGGCGTGTAGATGTTCTCATACCAGGAGTGGACAGCCTCCTCGAAGGTCAGCTGCCTCGAGAGCGACCTCTCGAGCTGTGCCCTGTGCTCCTGGATCTGCACATAGAGCATCGGAACTTCGGCCTTGGAGAAGAGGCCTCCTGTCGTCGTCAGAATCAAGCTTTCATGCACACTTTTCATATCGTGATCGTGCCTCCAAAAGACTGATTCTCCTTTTGTCATGGGCAAAGATGCCACAAGGGACGAAAAGGGTCAAGAGTTTAAGAAAAACTTTACAATTCCTTCAAATGGAAGAAGAAGTCTTTTCGAAAACATGGATTTGACTCCACATTCCTCCTCCTTCTCCGAATTCTTCCTTTGCTTTGGCGGCCTGGTGGTGCTACCTTAGAAGCTATGAAAAGGCTTGCGATTCTCACTCTTGTGGCGCTATTCTGCCTGCCTGTGTGGGCGCAGACGACACTCGAGGCCCATCCCTGTGCGATCACCCTTGCCTGGGATGCCATCGAAGGGGCCTCATTCTATGACATCTATCTTGACGACGCCTTCGTCGTCCGTCTCAGCGATGGCGAGACCGCCTGGCGGATCGATGGCCTGGAGGGCTGGAGGGACTACAAGGTCAGCTGGGCCGCCAGGGATGTGGACAACAAGGATCTGGACGTCCACATCGAGAACGTCACGACAGAGGGCTGGGACGGCGAGTACGTCTGGGTCAACACGAGCGATGACGACAACGATGGGCGGATGAAGGAGCTGAGGATGAAGGTGCGTACCATAGACGACCCCGTCTACGGACAGTACCCTGAGATCAGCATCGTCACAGGTGGTGTGCCATACCGCTTCTTTCCGATCTTCGATTTGGGCCAGGAGGTCGCCGGCTGGATAGACTGGGACAGCGACACTGACTACGGAGAGTGCTACCGCCAGTGCGCCGCACTTATCAACACGATGGACATCAATCCGTCCGACTGGAAGCTCGACAGAGTCGAGATTTCTCCCAGCCGCGTATACATGGCCGTCACGAGCCGGGCCATGATCGTCTTCCAGGCCCATACGGACTCGACCTTCGAGTTCTACGAGAACGGGGAGGGCAGGCGTTGCCTGAGGTACACGATGGGAGGTGACGACGTCTTCCGCATGGTCGCCTTCATGAACCCTGTCGACGGCAGTCCCGTCTACGTCCTCGAGGAAGTGCTTGGCTGAAAGACAAGGAGCCTGACCGCTTGGCCAGGCTCCTCCTGTGATGGTCTTCCCTTCATGTCACTTCTTCAGCAGGTCACGGATCTCCTCCAGAAGGATGATGTCTGCGCTCTTTGCAGGCGCGGGTGCAGGGGCTGCGGCCGCCGCCTCCTTCTCCTTCTTCGTGCGCAGCTCGTTGAACTTGTTGAAGGAGCGGATGATGATGAAGAGCGTCAGCGCGATCACGAGGAAGTTGATCACCGCGTTGATGAAGAGGCCGATGTTCAGCGTCACGGCCGGCTTGTCGGCGGTTGCAGCAACCAGCGTGATGGCCAGATCTGCGAAGTCGATTCCTCCCGTCGCCAGGCCGATCAGCGGGCTGATGATGTCGTTGACCAGGCTGTTGACGATGGCGTTGAAGGCGGCGCCGATCATGACACCGACGGCCATGTCGAGGACGTTGCCTTTCGTGATGAACTTTCTGAATTCTGCGACAATTCCTTTGTCTTTCAACTTGTCTCTCCTTAGTGTACTTAAAACTGCTTTTTCCGCTACGATAGACGCAATCGTGCACGATGGCAAGAGAGGAGGAGAAAAGAATGAGATTCTTTCCAGACGGATACAGACCCCTGCTGTCCAACCGTGAGACGGAGAGGGCGATCAAGATAGTCAAGGACCTTTTCGAGAAGGAGCTCAGCGGAGCGCTCAGGCTCTCCCGCGTCACGAGCCCGCTCTTCGTTCCTTCAGGCAGCGGCATCAACGACGACCTCAACGGTGTCGAACGTCCTGTCCGCTTCCCGGTAGGAAAGCTTGCCGGCCAGGAGATGGAGATTGTCCAGTCTTTGGCCAAATGGAAGAGGATGGCCCTGGCAGACTACGGCTACAGCGAGGGCTATGGCCTGTACACCGACATGAACGCATTGCGTCCCGACGACGACATCGACGAGATCCACTCGATCTACGTCGACCAGTGGGACTGGGAGCAGGTCATCCCGGCCAGCGCCAGGACGCTTGAGACCCTCAAGGAGACGGTCAGGGAGATCTACAGCGCCATCAAGCGCACCGAGTTCCTCATCCACGAGACCTACGAGTGCATAAAGCCCTGTCTGCCCAAGGAGATCACCTTCATCCACAGCGAGGACCTGCTTGCACAGTACCCCGACCTGGACGCACCTTCCCGCGAGAGGGAGGCGGCGAGGAAGTACGGCGCCGTCTTCATCATTGGCATCGGCGCCCCTCTTGCCGATGGGACTCCCCATTCCGGCCGCGCCCCCGACTACGACGACTGGTCGACGCCTACGCTCGACGGACACGTCGGCCTCAACGGCGACATCATTGTCTGGGACCATGTGAGGAACAATTCCCTCGAGCTCAGCTCGATGGGCATCCGTGTCGACCAGGAGGCACTCCTCAGGCAGCTCGAGGCCAAGGGATGCATGGAGAGGAAGGACCTCTACTGGCACAGGAGGCTGCTTGCCGGCGAGTTCCCGCAGACGATCGGAGGCGGAATCGGGCAGAGCAGGCTTTGCATGTTCCTCCTCAAGAAGGCCCACATCGGAGAGGTCCAGGCCTCAGTCTGGCAGGAGGAGGCGAGGAAGGAGGCCCACAGCCTCGGCTTCAGCCTGGTGTAACACATGGATGGAATGATTGGATGCTGTGGCCTGGACTGCCGCAGTTGCGACGCCTACATCGCGACGGTGAACGACGACCAGAAGCTCAGGGAGAAGACCGCAAAGCTGTGGGCTGAACTGAACAGCGCACCCATTCTGCCTGAGCACATCAATTGCGCAGGCTGTCGGATGGATGGCGTGAAGACAGTGTTCTGCCAGAACATGTGCGCTGTGAGGAAGTGCGTCATCGAGAAGGGACTTGCCACCTGCGCCGACTGTCCTTCGATGGAAGGTTGCGGGACGCTCAGGCCAATCGTTTCGAACAGCCCATCGGCCTTGGAGAACCTCAGGCGGGGCTGAGACGGCAGATGGAAGACGAAGCCCACCAATGCAATGTGCGCTGGTGGGCTTCGCCACAGTCGTCTTCTTCAGAAGCTTTTGATGATCTTCTTGTAGAAGTCTATTCCCCCTTGCAAGGTGTCGATGCTTATGTTCTCGTCGATCGCATGGATCGATGAGTACTGCTGCTCGTCGATCTCGAGGGGTGCGAAGCGGATGACGGCGTCGCATATGGAGCTGAAGTGCTTCGCGTCCGTGCCTCCAGTCATCGCATAGGGGCAGGGGATGACTGAGGGGAAGGACTGTCTTATCGCATCCTCGACCTTGTGGAAGACGGGGCTGTTGTGGTCGACGACGGGGCAGGCGGGGTTCTTGTTGATCACCTCCACCTCGAGATCGTACTTCGCCGCACGCTCCCTCAGGAGCCTTTCCGTCTCATCTGCATCCTGATGGTGGATGACGCGGCAGTTTGCAGTCACGTAGGCCATTTCGGGCAGGACGTTGAGGCCTTCCGATCCATGGGCTTGGGTGAAGGCGCATGTCGTCTTGATCATCGCGGTCGCCAGGCGGTTGACTGAGGGCAGCACCTTGTTCAGCAAGGGGCTGAAGAAGGCGGCGTGGCTCAGGACGAAGCCCAGCGGTCCCTTGATGGTGGGACCGAGGCGGCGGAACATCTCGACTGTCGTCGGATTCATCCTCGCCTTGAAGGGGTCGTCCTTCTCGATGTCCGCCATGAACTCGCCAAGGCGCACAAGGGGCGTCTGGCGTCCAGGTGCGGAGGCATGGCCTCCCTTGCCGCGGGCGACGATGCGGAAGTTGCATGTTCCCTTCTCGAGGCAGCCCATCATCGCGAAGCGTCCCTTGGCGCCCTTGATCGGCTCTGCCTTGATCATGCCACCCTCGTCCAGGACGAGGATGGGCCTGATTCCCTTCTCCTTGAGGAAGGCAGCGGCCTTGGCCGCACCTTCGCCGTTGACCTCCTCACCGTCGGACGAGGAGATGTAGACGTCCCTCTCAGGCACATAGCCTTCGGCGATGAGCTGGTCGACGGCTTCGAAGATGCACATCAGCGAGCCCTTCGTGTCGACGGTGCCGCGGCCCCAGACCCTGCCATCGGCGATGTCGCCGCTGAAGGGCTCATGGCTCCACTTGCCGCTCGCCTCGACGACGTCCTGGTGGCTCATCAGGACGATGGGCTCCTTCTCGTGGCCCTTGCCTGGCCAGCGGATCAGCAAGGCCTCGTCGAACTTCGTCACCTCGCATCGGGAGAAGACGTTTGGAAAGAGTGAGGCGAGCACTTCGTGGAATGCGCGGAACTTGTGTCCGTTGTCGACTCCGGCCTGGCTGACCGTCTCGCACTGTATCATTCTGGAAAGCTTTTCTTCTGGTCTCATTTGGCCTCCTTGATCCAGCCTTTCTTGTAGAACACGAAGCCTGCCGCAATCGCGATGCCTCCACAGGCGATGATGAGGAAGGATGTCGAGTCCACCATCGACGGGATGATGACGCAAAGGAGAGTCATGAAGGCCAGCGGGATTGCTGTGAGTTTCAGGCTCTTGCTGAAGTACTGGTAGCCCAGGGCGCCGAAGAGGGCGGGCAGGACATTGTCGAAGGCGGGCTTGAGCGTCTCATTGCTCAGAATCGGCGTGAGCGGAATCAGGGCGAGCACTCCTACGAATATGACGAGCATAGTCACCAGTGAGCTCGTTGCGACGGAGAGCGTAGAGACGATCTCGTTTTCGGGTGAGCCGACCTCGGCCTTGGCGCTCTCACGGGCGTTGAAGGCGCAAGGCAGCTTGAGGTTCGTGATGTTTCCCGTGATGAAGGCCAGGTAGCTCGCACCCGGTCCAAGCAGGGGGACGTAGATCAGGTACTCGACGATGCAGCTGGGGATGTAGATGATGCATACTGCGGCGGAGGCCTTGAGGAAGCCGCCCCACTGTATGCTTGCCCCGGTGATGGCCGAGAAGACGAATGGCGCCGCAAGGAGCATGAGAAGGGCGATTGAGAGGCCGAGCCTGCCCGTGCGGTGGATCGAGGCCGTGTAGTCCTCGTATGAGAAGCTGTTCTCTTTGATGTTCATCTGATACCTCCCATCGTGAGGAAGACGGAGCCCGCCATGCCTGCGAGCATGGAGAGGGCCAGCGAGAAGCTGTCGAGCACCTGGAGGCGCGACTTCTTCGCAAGCGTGTCGAGGATGGCCATGAAGATGGACGCGATCAGGGCAGTGAGGAAGGGGACGAAGGTCGTCGTGCGTATTGCCTGGGACAGGTAGCTGCCGACGAAGGTCGAGCACAGGCCTATCATCATGGCAGTCATCGCGATCGAGGCGAAGCCGCCGCCCGAACCTGAGGACTTCTTTCCGATGGCGACCTTGGAGCTGTACTTCTTCATTGTGAAGATCGACAGCAGGCAGCCCCAGATGATGCCGAATGTCATGACGGCGAGGATCGTCACCAGGTGGTCCGGCGTCAGGATGGAACTGTCCAGGGCGACGCCCATGTTCTCGGCAGCCATCTCGGCGACCGTGGCCTCATACTGGAGGTTGCCGATGACGGACAGGCGCAGCCAGGCGACAGGGACGCCCAGACTGCCTGCCAGGGCGATGACGCCAAGCAGGATGGAGAGGGAGGGCAGGAGGGTGAAGGTCGCAGACTTGGTCACGGCCTTCCTGAGGACCTTCCTGTCCATGCCGATCGCTATGCCTGCGCGCCAGCTCTTGACGATGAAGACGACGCACAGCGCGGCGATGAAGAGCAGTATGACTCCGACGACGAGATACAGCGGAGTGGAGTTCGCGATGTCCAGATATGACAAGTGTTGCCTCCTGATTGTCTGTTGATGACAGGAGCTTAGCATTTTGTCAGGAAAGGGGAAAGCGAGTGGAGGTAAAAGAGGGTTCTGACAACCGTCGCTGCCAGATTAGCATCGCCTGACTTGTACGGACATCTTAGTTTCAGTGCCTTTGCTTGCGATCATCCTAATCCCAACAATTTTGTGCAAGAGCCAAAAGAAAAGGCCTTTGGAACACATCCAGAGGCCTTGCTTTAGCGAGAGAGGGACTCGGACCCCCGACCGAGCGGATATGAGCCGCTTGCTCTACCGACTGAGCTATCTCGCCATCAATCCGCAACCCTGATCCAGCCATTCAGCTGGCCTTTCTCAAGGTCACGTGGGAGACCTTAGCAGAGTTGAGCGGCATTAGTCAAGCACTCTTGCAAGACTTTCGGCAAAGTCCGTCTGCAGACTACTGGAAGATGAGTCTGAAGTCCATCAAGCAGTAGAGGGAATCCTCGCTGCGGCTGGGAATGGCAGGCGTCGATGATGGCAGATCACAGCCCCTGACAATCCTAACAGATGTTATAGAATTGTTGCGAAAAACCCATTGGCTTGCCGATGGGATGAAAGCAACAGATTCAGAATGTGATGACAGAATGCTTGCCATCAACCCATAGTCTAGCTTTCTGTGTGGAGAATCTGATGAGACAGTAGTTCTCATCGAATGGACCATCAGGATAATAGTGGGAAAAGAAGTCTTTCCAATATCGTCTCAGCGTATCCTTGTCTGTAACGACTTCAGCTTTCCCCGTGAGACTCGCGCTGTCAGCTTCCCTGACGAATGAGATTCCGGCTTTCCGATTGACCATGAGATGCCTTGCCTTTGCCGAGTTGCGGTATGTCGTCATCCATATCTCCCTTATCTCATCATGCGCTATGACATCTATTGCGACGGGGCGGGGAAATCCCTCCTCATTGATGGTTGAGAGTGTTACATAGCCGCACCTGTCAAGGATCCATGAAGCCTTGTCCTCATCTTTCATCCATCGCTTGAGG
>JADIMU010000013.1 GCA_017694495.1 Candidatus Aphodenecus pullistercoris | reverse complement strand
GTGGACGCCGCTCTCGAAGCGCAGCGAGCCGTAGACGTCCTTTCCGCTGATCGAGACGACGACCTCCTTGTAGCCGCCGACCTGGCTTTCGGAGGCGTTCATGACCTCCATCTTCCACCTCTTGGACTCGGCGTAGTGGCTGTACATGCGCAGCAGGTCGCTGGCGAAGAGGCTGGCCTCATCGCCGCCCGTGCCTGCGCGGATCTCCATGATGATGTTCTTTCCTGCCATGGGGTCTGGGGGGATGAGGAGCATCTTCGCGTTCCTCTCGCTGTGCTCCACTTCACCCTCGAGGTGGGCGACCTCCTCCTTGGCCATCTCCTGGAGCTCGGGGTCGTCCTCGCTCGAGGCCATCGAGCGGGCCTCCTGGAGCTGCGAGAGGAGGTCCTTGAGGTGGCCCAGCTCCTCGACGATGGGCGCGATGCGGCTACGCTCCTGCATGAGGGCGGTGTAGCGTTTCATGTCGGCCATGACCTGGCCGTCTGCCAGCTGGGCGTCTATGGCCTCCAGCTGACGGACGAAGTCGTCTAGTTTCTCTACCATTCAGCTTCTCCGGATTGGTTTGGGGATTATCTCACCAAATGCCGCCTTGGTCTAGCTCATCAGGCTTTCGTACAGGCTCTGTCCGTACTCGCGCAGCGCGACGAGGACGAGCTTGTCCCTGCCGCTCGTACCCATGCTGTCAAGTTTGTCGGCGATCTCCTTCATATAGCTGTTGTAGTCGGGGTTGCGGTTGAAGGGCTGCAGCAGGCGGGTCGCGCAGTAGTTCTTCCACATGATCGCCTCGTTCTCGTTCAGGACCTCGGGCCAGTTGCGCGCCACCTGTCTGAAGAGGAGCTTGGGCACCTTGTCGCTGTCGAAGTGCCAGGGCGAGTGCAGTCTCCGTTCGGGAGGCAGGCTCTGGACGAGCTTCATGTTGACCCTGTCGCTGTCGCTGTAGAAGCTGTCCGCGTAGATCCTGAGGTCGGGGTCGGAGGGCGCCTCGCTCCTCCTCGCTTCCGTCTCCTCCATGCGCGCCGTGATGCGGCGGGCGATCTCAGTGCGGTTGGCCTTGATGAAGTCGAGGTTCCTCTCCATGAGGGTCAGGTCCGTGCCCAGCCTGCGCTGGACGGCCTCGTCCTTGGTGAGGATGCTTATCGGGGCGAGGTAGGGGCACTTGTTCGTCGTCACCCACACAAGCCCCTCAGGCTCGTCCGAAAGGAGGGTGGACGCCTCCTTCGTCAGGTCGAAGCATGCGACTGAGGAGGACTTCTTCCTGTCGTAGGCGATGGGGACGATGGGGCGGCTCGCGCCACGCTCGTCCGTGAAGGCCTGGCATGTGTACATCAGAGGCTTGAGGCCCATCGTGTCGATCAGGGAGTTGGCCGCCATCTTCGAGCGGTGCGTCAGATAGTAGTTGAAGAGCTTGGGCTGCCTGTCGCGGATGAGCTTGGCGACGTTGATCGTCGCATAGACGTCGACGAGGGCGTCGTGGGCGCCTTCCTGCTCGATGCCGTTGTCCTCTGTCAGGTGGACGAGCTTGAATGACGGGTTTCCCTTCTCCGTCCTGTGGTTGAAGACGATGCCCTCGGGGCGGAAGTCGTGCACGGCCCTCACGAGGTCCAGGATGTCCCAGCGCGAGCAGCCGTTCATCCACTCCCTCTCATAGGGGTCCATCAGGTTGCGGTAGAGGCAGTTGCGTATGAACTCGTCGTCGAAGGAGATGCTGTTGAAGCCCAGCGTCGTCGTACCCGGCCTGCTGAACTCCTCGTTGATGCGCTTGATGAAGTCGGCCTCGCATATTCCGTCCTTCAGCGTCTGCTGGGGCGTGATGCCAGTCACGAGGCAGGAGGAGGGCGAGGGCAGGTAGTCGGGAGCGATGCGGCACAGCAGGACGATCGGGTCGTCGATGACCCTGAGCTCCATGTCGGTGCGCACCAGCGCCGCCTGGGCTATCCTGTCGGCCCTGCTGTCGAGTCCGAAGGTCTCAAGATCGTAGAAGAGGAAGCTTTGTGCCATGAAGCAATTCTAGCACCATGGCAAAGGCGTGTCAGCAAATGGGGCTCACTCTTGGCTGAATGACTGGACGAAGCGCTTCGTCCTCTCCATCTGCGGGTGGTCGAAGACCTCCTCGGGCACTCCCTCCTCGATGACGAGTCCGCCTTCCATGAAGATGCACCTGTCGCTGATGGCGCGGGCGAAGGCCATCTCATGGGTGACGACGACCATCGTCATCCTCTCCTCGGCGAGCGACCTGATCACGGAAAGGATCTCGCGGGTGAGCTCAGGGTCAAGTGCGCTCGTCGGCTCGTCGAAGAAGAGGACCTGCGGATCCAGCGCCAGGGCGCGGGCTATGCTCACGCGCTGCATCTGACCGCCTGACAGCTGGCAAGGATAGCTTTTGGCCTTGTCCGCAAGACTCATGCGGTCCAGCAATGAGTAGGCCTTCTCCTCGGCCTCCGCCTTGCTGCGTCCAAGCACGGCCCGCTGGGCCTCTGTGATGTTCCTCAGCACGCTGAAGTGGGGAAAGAGGTTGAAGGACTGGAAGACGAGCCCCGTGTAGCGGGCGATGCGCCGCTGGCTGGCGAGGGGGACGTAGAGCGCATCCTCGAAGAGGCGCTCTCCAGCGATCTCGAGAGTGCCGCCGTCGGCCTTTTCCAGCTGGGTTATTATCCTCAGCAGCGTGCTCTTGCCGCTGCCCGAGGGCCCTATGATCGACAGCACATGTCCCCTCTCGAGGGTGAAGGAGATGCCCTTGAGCACCTCGAGCTGGCCGAAGGACTTGCGTATGTCCTCGGCGCGGACCATCACATCTGGCATATGTCTCACCTGTAGTAGTCGAGCTTGTGCTCGAAGAGGTCGAAGAGCTTCGAGACGACATAGTTCATCACGAAGTAGAAGAGTCCTGCGACGAAGATTGGCATCGTCGAGAACATCCTGCTCGAAGCGTTCTGTGCGACGCGGAAGAGCTCCGAGACGCCTATCGTCTGGGCAAGCGCCGTGTCCTTCACGAGGGTGACGACCTCGTTGCCCAGGGCGGGAAGGATCCTCTTCACGACCTGGGGCAGGATGATGAAGAAGAAGCTGTGCGCCTTCGAGAAGCCCAGCACGTGGCATGCCTCCCACTGTCCCTTGTCTATGCTCTGCAAGCCTGAGCGGTAGATCTCCGCGAAGTAGGCGCTGTAGTTGAGGACGAAGGCGACGATGACGGCCGTGAAGCGGTCGTAGGAGACGCCGATGAGGTAGTATGGGGCGAAGTAGACGAAGATCAGCTGGAGGATCAGCGGGGTCCCCCTCATGATCTGGATGTAGAGGTTGACGAGGCTGCGCACGATCCTGTTGCCGCTCATCCTTCCCCTTGCGACGACGAAGCCGAGGGGAAGGGAAAAGAGCAGCGTCAGGAAGAAGATCTGGAGGCTTGTGAGAGTGCCCTCCAGCATCTGCGCAAGAAGTGCGCTCACTTGCCCACCACCGTTATGTCGGCGCCGAACCACTTGACTGCGATCTCGGAGAGGCTGCCGTCTGCTGCCATGGCATCGAGCTGGGCCTGGACGGCGTCACGAAGTGCGACATCTCCCAGCCTGAAGCCGATCGCATACTCCTCGTTTGTCAGCGTCTCTTCAAGGATGCGGAAGTCGCTTCCCGACCTGTTGATGTTGTCGTTGGCGACGAGGAGGTCCATGACGACGGCGTCGCAGCCTCCGATCTCGAGGTCCATGAGGGCCGTGAGGTTCTCGCGGAACTCGACGACCTCGCCGATCGTGTCGAGGAAGCCCGGAGTGTCCTCGATGGCGTCCTGCGCGCTGCTACCAGCCTGCACGCCGATCGTCGCACCTTCAAGGTCGGCTATCGTCTGGACGGGAGAGTCGCCCCTGACGACGAGGACCTGGGCATTGTCCACGTAGGGATCGGAGAAGGTCATGACCTCCCGCCTCTCGTCCGTGACGGTGAAGCCGTTCCAGATGCAGTCTATGTTTCCGGTCGCGAGCTCCTGCTCCTTCGCGTTCCAGTCGATCGGCTGGCATACGAGCTCGACGCCCAGACGCGCGCACACTTCCCGTGCGACGTCGATGTCGAAGCCTACAATCTCTCCATTCTCATCCCTGTAGCCCATGGGCGGGAAGGAGTCGTCGAGGCCGAGGATGAAGGTGCCCCTGTCCAGAACGTCCTGGAGTGAAGTGTCGATACCGTCCTCCGAAGCGCCCTGGGCGTAGATGGCCGGCAGTAGTGATGCGAGGACAAGAAGAATGGCAACGAGTCTTTTCATGTTTTTTACCTCCGATGATGAGAGGAGTATAGCCCAAAGACTCATGCATATGAAGTGCATGGATATGCAAAATCGCGGAAAAAGCTGACGATTCACCATCACAATGCGGCTCTTGCGGGCCATGAGGATGGCAAGCGTGAGGACAATGGCAAGCGAAATCAGCTGCGAAGTCGAGAGAAAACCCACGAAACCCCTCTCTCCGTCGCCCCTCATCATCTCGAGGAAGAAGCGCAGCACCGAGTAGCTGAGGAGGAAGAGGGCCATGAGGTTCCGCTTCACCTTGCGCACCCTCAGTACAGTCAGAGCGATGGTGACAATGACAAGGGCCAGGCATTCCACGATTGGTGATGGGAAGAGCGGCACTCCTGAAGGAGCCGGAGATCCTGCCGGATAGACCAGTGCGAAGGGGCCATCGTATGGCCTTCCGTAGCAGCATCCTGCAAAGAGGCAGCCAAGCCTTCCGAAGGCTATGGCGAGTGCCAGCGAGGGGGCAAGGTCGCCACATACATGTGCAAAGTCCAGCCCATTCGTCTTCGAGGCGAAGGCGAAGCCGGCGAAGAGGCCACCTATGCCACCGTAGAGGACGAAACCTCCAGACAGGTAGTAGGCGATGACTGTGGTCAGGTCGCCATCCTTCAAATCGGCAAGGATCCTTGATGCGTTGACGACCAGATAGAGGAGCTTTCCTCCAATCGCGGCGCCGACGAGGCCCATGACGGCCAAGTAGCACAGGTCACACATAAAGGAACCGCCACCCTCCGCACGCGGGCGAGGAGGATGGCGGCGAGCGCACCGAGGAGGATCATCAGGCTGTAGGATGTCAGCGTGAATCCCCCGATGGTGCAGATGACGGGATGCATCAGCTCACATCATCGAAAGGGCACCGGCGCAGGCGACGCAGGCGATGAAGCCGACTGCGTTGAAGATGATGCCGATCACACCCATGACGAAGCCCGCAATCGTTCCGCCCTGCTTCTTGCAATTGTTGCCGGAGACGGTCGCGATGATGGCCAGGATGAAGCCGATGACTGCGGCGAAGATGGTCGACGACAGGAATGCGCAGATCAGCGAGATGATGCCCAGAATGATTGAAAGGGCTCCACTCGGCTTCTGCTGAGTGATGTTCTGATTATCTTCCATTGTTGCAGTATCCAATAGATGGTGGTATTCTCAGGATTAGAGATGTCTGAAGACATATGTGAGGGGAGTTTCATCATAAAATCATCTGACAAGTCAGATCAGCAATGATAATTTGTCAGTTCATTTCTAGACATAAAAACTTGAATCATTATGGAGTGTAAAATGAAAGGATTTAGACCAAAATTCGTGTTTCTCATCATTGCAATCGTAGCCTTCTGCTATTTGGCTTTCTTCTCATTCGATAGCATGCAAAACTTTGTCGATGACATGGTATCTTCGGCACTCACGCAGGACAAATATACTACATATAGGAATTTGTTCTCAGATCTGGTGACAGCAAGAGAAGGAACAAATGGAGAAATTATTGAATCATTGTTCACCAACAATCTCATTTCACTTGGAATAAGCATTGTGGTATTCGTGCTGTTCATAGTTCTGGGAATCGTCGGAATCTGGGTTCCGTTCAATGGCCTTATACTTTTTATTGTAAGCCTTTTCAATCTTGATACCTACTGGCTGACAGCCGCACTTGGTACATTCAGTTTCCACATTGCGATCATCTCAGCAGTTCCCATCCTTTGTACAATCATCTATTCGATAATGAATGGTCCCGAAAGAAAAATGAGAAAGGAAGCAAGATCAAAAGCAAAGGCTGACGCATAGATCGCAAAAAGATATGCAATGCAAATACGCAGGATGATTTTTCCCGATTCCAAATGATGGGAGAGAAAGCCTGCGTCAGAGAAGAGCTGGAGCTGTCGTGCTTATCGATTCGCTCCGGCTCTTCTGCTTGGTGGCTTCACCTATTCCATCCTGAGCATTCTTATTGCTTCCAGTTTTGTTGGATAGGCATCGTGGATTTGCCAACATACAGGTGTTAGGACTCTATGCACCTCTCATTTTTGTGATGTGGCCTGGTGGAAGACATTTTTAGGGTCGCCATTGAGACAAGACAAAGGCCTGCGTATCCTCGTTGAATTGATTATGCGAGGAGTGCCATACCATTCAAACATCAGCTGACTGATCCCCGCATCAATGTCTTTGACTCAGCCAATTGAGCGCGATATGGGTCTCTCCTCCCCACCGTGGCACGACATGTCAAGGCAAGCGTCTGCCTTGACACGTGGAATATGACAATAATCGCATGGAGCGCTCAAGCCTTCCTGCATGCCGAGACGACATCCTTCAGAATCTCCTCACGCCTGTTTGCATCCAGCCCCGCCTCGTCGGCAAGCCTTCGCAGATCATCGTCGCTTATGTCCCTTCCCTTGCCGCAGACGGAAGTGGAATGCTCACCGTAGAATGTCGTGCTGACTGTAAGGTCATAGGCTGGTGAAAGCCGCCATGCGCCACAATCCTCGTCGTACAGGAAGGCGAAGTTCTTTCCGTGGTCGTCCTGGTTGCCGATCCTCACATTGAAGACGGCCCGCCTGAACGCTTCGTATACCTGGCCTTCGTCCTTTGTGAGGATGTGTGTCGCCTTGAGAAGATGACGGTAGTCGAGGGCAGGGTACCTGTGTGATGATTCGAGCAGGCCCGAGAGGCTTATCATATGGATCCGCTTGCTACCGCTGCGGTCGAAACGCTTGGACGCGAAGAAGCCTTTGACCAGACGGAAGGAGGCGACATCAAGTCCCGCATCGACGGCCCTCCTGTTGCATTCATATTCCCTCGCTCCGGCATCATCTCCATCCATTGAGGAAGGGAACTTGACGATCCACAGTTCGCCGTCGAACTTCACATTGACCTTAGGCCTTGCTCCACCTGACGACCCCCCATTGCGATAAAGGTCATCCAATGAACGCTGACTGATGTCCTTGTCGGCAAGAATGAGCCTGGATGCCTTGAAAGCGGCATCAAGATCAACTTTCTCAGCATCGTCAGGCAGTTCTTCCAGTCTTGGGACGAATTCGAGGAGTCCTGATGAGCACTCGCCCAGCATGCACAGCCGCGTGACCACATCAGCCTGCGTGCAATCAAAACCCAGGCTTGTCAGATACCTGTCTGTGAGCAGCCGTCCCCAGCCATCAGGAAGACAGTCGTCGAAAACGCCGGCCAGGTATTCGAATCCACTGTTCGTGGATGTGTGTAGTCCAGGCTTCAGCGGCAGTGAGAATGGACTGATTGAAAATCCAGAGGAGATCCACTGGGGAGAATACTCGAATGCTGTCAGTCCTCGACTGGTCAGAGCGAGAGTCCCTACCAGTCTGCCTGAAGCCATCACATCAGCCTTTTCGACGTTTCGCATCCAGCAACTCCTTCATCGTTCTGAATTCCTGCGGCGCGAAGAGTCCAAGAAAGGCCTTCTCGTCATCAAGGACACTTCCAATGCGTATGAGCGCGGCGAAGGAGATCTCTCCGGTCTGCTCGAAGCGCCTCAGCGAGGAGAGTGAAAGATTCGCGCGTCTGGCCATCTCCTCCTGCGTGATGCCCTTCTCCCTCCTTCTTTCCTTCTCCTTCCTCGCAATCTCCTTCTGTATCTCAATCGGCATCATGCCGAACTCATCAAGATTGATCATGGTACCAATATTTTATCACTTCCAGCCAAAAACGCAAGAAAATACCAAAATATTGTGACCGAAACAATCAACCAACAGTCCCTGAACGACAGCATACCAACGCATCTATGCCATCAGGGTCACTTCAGTGTCATTGGGGTCATTTCGGGGTCATTTCGGGGTCATCCAATCTGACACCAGTGTCAGATTTCCTCCATAACCGTGGTTTACACCGCCACCAATAGAGATGTTGAAAATAAATCTTCTTCCATAGCAGCCGCAATTGAAGGAGCCAATCCAGATTCACTTTCAAACAGGTTGTCGCCTTCCTCATCATCTGATGTTTGAACATAGAGGCCTGAAGCGATACCATTTGATGTGTAATGGGGTCTGTATGATTGTATATTCTGGAAGCAAAGCGTCTTTCCAACGTGATCTGATCAATGGCGTCATCGCCGAAAAGATTGAGGATATGTTCATCTCTTTCGGCATTCCGAAGGAGAGCCGGGCCGAGTACAGGTCATGGGAGAACTCTCTGCCGAAAATAGGCATGATCATTTCCAATCGAAAGATTGCTGATGAAGTCCAGGTCGCTCTGGAATACCAGATTCCACTGACATCAAAGCGCGTCGACTTCATGATTGGCGGCACTGATGGTGTGCACAACAATATCGTGATTGTGGAGCTGAAGCAGTGGGAAACTTGCAGGGCCACTTCTCGAGAGAATGTTGTGAAGGCTTTCACAGGTGGCGCTGAAAGGGATGTGGCACACCCATCGCAACAGGCTTATTCATACGCAAAGCTCATTTCCAACTTCAACGAAGCGGTAAGGGAAAACGACATTGGCCTCATTCCATGTGCCTATCTCCACAACTACAAAGAAGAGAACAGGGGACAGATATGCAATGTCCGATGTCAACGACCTTCAGGACAAGCCTGAAGGCTTGGACGTGAGCGTTTTGCCCACAGGCTCCGTTGCCGGTTCACCTGTGGCACTCCATCCATACGGCTGATTGACTGCAGCCTGCCCGGATTGCCCGACCCGGGTGATGTAGTTGTCGCGGATGTTGATGGCGGCATTCACATCTGCATGCATGCTGTTGCCGCAATGCCTGCAGACGTATCTGTTTCCTTTCCTTGAAGCCTTGTCAATCGTCTTGCATACCGAGCACTTCTGGCTCGTGTAGCGCGCATCGACGAATTCCACCCTTATGCCGTTGCGCCGACACTTGTAGATGAGCTTGTACTCAAGATCGGAGTATGACCAGGCGGAAAGCCACTTCCTCATGGTCTTGTTGCTCTTTCCCCTGAGCCTCAGCATGTTCATGGATGACAGGTCTTCAAGGACGTATATGGAGACATCCCCATCAGTGTTGGCAAGCTTCTTGGAAATGCAGTGGTTCTGGTCATGGACAAACCTCTTCTCGCAGCCCGAGATGGCCTTGAGCCTTCTCTTCGCGCTGCGGGTGCCTTTCTCCTGCAGCTCAGAACGCACGTGGTTGTATTTCCTCTTTACCCGCCTTACATCCTTTGCTCCATAGTGGACTCCATCAGAGGTCGTCACGATGTTGTAGACACCCCTGTCCAAGCCCACTATCTTCCCATCGTTTTCAACTATATCGTAATCAGGGCATTCATAGATGAGATTGACGAAAACCCTTCCTTTCCTGTTTATGCCTATGTTCGCTCCCTTCTGCTTCCATCCTTCTGAATCAGGATAACGTTCAGTGAAGAACTCAGGAATCGATATGATTGTCCTTATCCTCTTGTCACAGGTGCTGAAGGTGAGCTGAGAGCCGCGCAGCGTGACTGTGCGCACATCATAGCGCATAGTGCACTTCTCCTTCATCGAAGGCCTTCTCATCCTCTCAGCTTTCTTCGGATTCTTCAGCTTCAGCTTCGTCTTCTTGACATTCCATGTCTTTACAGCTTCCACTGCGACGTCCCTTGCACACTGTATAAGTCCTGTTGGAAGAGACGGACACTCTTCCTTTATTCTCTCATACTGCACCTTGTGAAGGAAGCTCTTGGATGTGCTGTTATTGGTGACAAGACAGTCCACTGACATATTGAAAGCCCTTGCATACTGCTTCCTAGTCTCAATGATTGAAGAGACTTCCTTATCAGACAGATTTGGGAAAACAGTGACTGACCTTCTCATGTTCAGATTTTAGCATATATCTATATTATAAGACAATAT
>JADIMU010000012.1 GCA_017694495.1 Candidatus Aphodenecus pullistercoris | reverse complement strand
ACGCCGTATCGTCGGCAGCGTCAGATGTGTATAAGAGACAGCCTCTGGGCATCGTTGAAGTAGGCGGGAACCGTGATGACGGCCTCGCTGACCGGCTCGCCAAGGTAGTCCTCGGCGGTCTTCTTCATCTTCATCAGGATCTCGGCGGAGATCTCCTGCGGGCTGAGCAGCTTGCCGCGGATGTCGATCTTGATCTCGTCGCCGGCGCCGGAAGTGACCTTGTAGGGGACCAGCTTGATCTCCTCGGTGACCTCGTGGTACTTGCGGCCCATGAACCTCTTGATGGAGTAGACCGTGTTCTCCGGGTTCGTGATCATCTGGTTCTTCGCGGGGCGTCCTACGACACGCTCGCTCTCGCTCTTGTATCCGACGACGGAAGGAGTGGTCCTGTCGCCCTCGGCGTTCGTGATGACCTTGGGCTCATTGCCCTCCATGACAGCCACGCAGCTGTTCGTGGTTCCCAGGTCGATTCCAATAATCTTTCCCATTATATCTTCTCTCCTCAAATTCAATTCAAATCCAGTGGTGGTCTTTCAACCGCACGCTAATGTAATAAGAGCCGTGGCAATCGTCAACCTTTCGCCTTGCCGACCTTTACCTTCGCCGGGCGGATGACGCGGCCGTTGAGCTTGTAGCCCTTCTGGAGCAGCATCGTGACCATGTCCTCGCTGGCGCCCTCGAGCTCCTCCATCATGCACGCCTCATGCTCGTTCGGGTCGAAGGGGACATCCTTCTGGTCGATGACCTCAAGTCCCCAGTTGGTCTTCAAGGTGCTGTAGAGCTTGTCCTCGATCATGCGCACGCCTTCCTTCAGGGCATCGAAGTTGCTGCTCTGCTCGGCGGCGTCCAGGGCGCGCGAGAAGTCGTCAAGCGGGCCGATCAGGTCCTTGACGAGGGAAGTGTTGGCGTACTTGACCGCCTCCTCCTTCTCTCTGGCGAGCCTCTTCTTGTAGTTCTCCGTGTCGGCGAGGTTGCGCACGAGGCGGTCCTTCAGCTCGGCGTTCTCCTTCTCGAGCTCGGCGATCCTCGCCTCAAGCTGCGCACTCCTGTCGTCATCAGCCTTTGGAGACGAGGCCTCCTCGGTGCCGACTTCATCCTGCCCCTCGTCGAGGGTCTCGGCGACGACCTCCTCCTGGATGTCGTCCTTCTTCTCTTCGCTCATACTCTCTCCTGTATTCTTCTTTCTCTTGCTGTGTTTTCCGCTCATGGCCGGACTGTCCTCCCGCCGCAGTCAAAGCTAATAAGAAGACCTGGCATGGTCAAGCCACGCCACATGACGCACAAAGGACGGCCGAAGCCGTCCTCCGCAATCCACCATTCTGAGGCCTCAGTCCTCGTCGAGCGGAATCTCCTCCTCGTCACCGACGAAGGCCTCACTGGAGGCTGCAGGTGCCGGCTCTGGAGCGGGAGCGCTCTTGGCCGCCTTGTTCGCCGCCTCCATCTGGAGCTTCACGAGACGGGCCTCCTCGTTCTGCCTCTCACGTTTTGCGCTCTGGGCCTTTCCCTGGAGCCACTCGAGCTCCTTGCGCGTCTTGGCCAGCTCGTCGACCAGGCTCTTGTGCTCCTTCTGGAGGTTGAAGAGCTCCTCCTTGGCCACAGTCACCTTGTTCTGCGTCTCGGCCAGGCTCGCCTCGGACGAGCTCATGCGGCCTTGCATCTGGCCAAGCTTCTCCCCTGCCCTGGCAAGCGACTCGTTGACGCCCTGGTTGAGCATGCTGACCGCCTCCTTGATCCCGGTGAGCTTGCGCGCGAAGTTTCCAAGCTGCTCGGTCGAGGCCTCCATCATGGCATCATAGCTGCGGCTGACGCGGCCAAGCTCCGCGTCCAGGACGCTGGCAAGCTCACCTCGGCACCTGTCGGCGAAGGCCGCCTCGTCATCCTCGACCCTCTTCCTGTTCTCCTCGTGGATGCCGTTGAAGTCGTCGCGGGCCTTGTCGAGGGTCGAGAGCATGCTTGAGGAGGCTTCCTTGAGGCGTTCCTCAAGCTGCGTGGCCAAGTGGCTGAGGTTGTCCTCACCCTCGCGGATCGTGTCGGCGATGCCCCTCTGGCTGGCAGACGAGAGTTCGTCGACCCTGTCCTCAAGCGCCCTGAAGACCTCGTCGGCCTTGGCCTGTGCATCCTCGCTGTGTGCCTCGATCTGGTTCTTGCGCCCCTCGAGCACGCTCAGGCTGTCGCTGGCCTTCTTCAGGAAGTCCTCGATCTCGGCCCTGTTCGCCGCAAGGGTGGACGAGAAGGCGCCCTTTTCAGTCTCGAGGCTCGACCTCAGGCCGCTGAAGGCCTCGCGGACCTCGTCCTGGAGCTGGGAGGAAGCCGTCCTCTTCTCCTCGAGCATGGACTCGAGCTCTGCGTCGAAACTCTTCCTGTGCTCCTCGATCCCCTCCTCGACAGTCTTCCTGTGTCCGTCGAGGTCCGCCTCGAGCCTGGCAAGCTCCTCACGCGACGCGCTCTGGAAGCGGGAGAAGTCCTCCTGCTGGCTGGCGAGGCGGCTTGTCAGCTCGCCGAAGGAAGCGTCGAGGGAGGATGTGAAGCCGTCCGCGGCCTCCTTCATCGCATCGATGTGGGCACTCCTCTCCTCTTCGAGGGCCTCCTTCTGCCGCCTGATCGTCTCAGTGGCCTCCTGGGCACTCCGGTCGATCTCGCCACGCCTCTCCTCGAGGGCCGCACCAGCCTCGCTGGAGGCCGTCTGGATGGCAACCCTGGCCTCCTCAAGGCTCTTCATGGCCTCCTCGCTCAGGCTGTGGTACTCGTCCCTCTTTCCATCGAAGGTGGTGAGGCTGTCGTCGAGATAGCTCTTGAAGTCGTCCTGGCGGCACTCGAGGTCGCTCCTGACGGAGTCGATGTAGCTGTCGAAGTCCTGTCTGCTGTCGGCAAGCATGCCTGCAAACTGTCCTGCGAGCTCATCCGCCTTGGCCTTGTGGGCTTCGGCGATGGCGTTCAGGTCGCCTTCCGTCTTCTCGACGAGCTTCTGGGCCGTGACGGTGAGCTCCTCGAGGCTCTGGTGGACGGCGTCGACCTCGGCACGGAAGTCCTGGACGATCTGCTGTATCCTGTCGGCCTCCTCGACCTGGGCCTTGACGGTGCGGATGCGGTCCTCGGCGTGGTCCGTCTGGACGCGGAGCTTGTCGAGTGCGAGCTCGTAGCCCCGGCACACGGACTCGAGGGAGACAAGGTCGCTCTTGTGGTTGGCCAGGTTCGATAGGGACTGGTCGACGGCCGTAACAAGGTCGTAGACCTCGTTCTTCTTGGCCTCGACCCTCTCGCTGGCGTCCTTGGCGGCCTCGTTGATGCGGGCCACCGTCTGCTGGCTCTCCGAACGGAAGAGGGAGATCTTCTCCTTGACGGTCTGCAAGGAACGGCTCTTCTTGTCCTCAGCCCTGAGGACAAGGATGATGACCATCGTTATGACGAACAGCGCGAGAGGCAGAACCAGAGAGAGAAAGTCCATAACCCAAAACACTCCTTTTCAATCGAGAACCATAGTAGCAAATGATTCCCAAGTCGTTAATACCAGGTCCACAAGAGGATGGCCTTCCCTGCGGGCACCCTTGCGTATCCATAGGCTGCGCATTCCGACGGACGAGGCCCCCACGACGTCCTTGCGGTAGCTGTCGCCGACATAGAGGGCCTGGGAAGGCTCGACACCCAGGGCCGAGAGCATGACGAGGAAGGGGATGCGGCTCGGCTTGAGGTGCCCGCAGTCCTCGGTGCTCATCTCGTAGTCGAAGAGTCCGTCGAGGCCAAGGATGGAGAGCTTGTCGGACAGGGGGAAGTCGGACAGGGCGGCCAGAAGGTAGCCCTGCGCCCTCGCCTTCTCGAGGTTTTCCTTCACGTGGTCGAAGGGCTTGAGGAAGCCCATATTGCGCTCCCAGGGGGCAAGCATGAAGCGCTGATAGCACTCCATGTAGTCCTCGAAGGAGCCCTTGAAGCCCATCGTCTCCATCTCGCGGCGGCGGAAGCTTTCCAGGTCCATGGCCTGTCCACCATCCGTGCCGTCGGCCGAGCGCAGAGCCTGCCTCATGCTGTTGTACTTCATGCTGAAGACGGGATGGCGCAAGGCCGACCTCAGCAGGTAGAGGTTGGTCTGCCACTTGGGATAGAAGGTGCCGTCGATGTCGAAGCAGATGGCACGGATCCCATTGTCGCCTGCCCAGCCCATCAGCGTCCCCTCTTCGAGCGGCTGTCGCGCACGATCTTCTCCGCCCTCTCGCGCTGCTTGCCGATGCGGGCCTTGCCTCCGGGCTTGCGGCTGATGCCCTTGGCCTTCGGAGCCTTGGACTCTCCGCTGCGGATGGTGCGCGCGATCTCGATCTCCTTCTTCTCTGGACCCCGCTCGTTGAGAGAGGGGTTCCTCCGCCTCTCGCGCAGCGAGATCTCGACGGGGATGGAAGAGAAGCCGAGGTCCTTGCGGATGCAGTTCTTCAGGTAGTTCACATAGCCTTCGGGGAAGTCCTTGATGCGGTTGACGAAGAAGAGGAAGCGCACCGGCGTCACGGAGACCTGGGTGCCGTAGAGGACCTTGTAGTGGCCGCTTGCGCCACGCGGGGGCTCGTAGGCCTCGCACCAGGCGCGCAGACAGTCGTTCACCTGTGCGGTGTCGACGCGCCGGTTCAGCTGCTTCCAGACCTTCATGGCAGTGTCCAGCAGCTGTCCGACCTCGTCTCCGTTGATCGCGGCGATCGGGACGATCGGGGCGAAGGAGAGGATCGGGAAGAGGAAGCGGACGCGGTCCTTGACCGCCTCGAGCTCGTTGCCCACGCCCTTGAGCAGGTCGATCTTGTTCAGGACTATGATGATGCCCTTGCCTCGGCGCACGATGAGCTGGGCGATCTTCTTGTCCTGGTCGCTCAGGCCCTCCTTGACGTCGACCATGAGGAAGACGACGTCGGCCTCGTCGATGCTCTTGATCGCGCGGTTGACGGAATAGTACTCGACATCCTCCTCGACCTTGCTCCTGCGCCTGATTCCCGCCGTGTCGAGGACAGTGTAGTCGTTGCCCTTGTAGGTGAATGTGGCCCTCATGACGTCGCGCGTCGTGCCGGCGATGTCGCTGACGATGGACACGTCGCGGCCTGTGAGCAGGTTCGTCAAGGTGCTCTTGCCCGTGTTCGGCTTGCCCAGGATGGCCAGCTTCATCGTCTCGCCCTCCTCTGGCGGCTCATCCGCCCTCTCGAGGTCGAGCATGCCAAGCAGCGTATCCTCGAGCTCCTCGATGCCAAGTCCATGCTCGGCAGAGAGGCCTACCACACGCTGGTAGCCGAAGTTGTAGTAGTTCCAGATCAGGTCCTCGCGCTTGACGTCGTCGATCTTGTTGACGGCGAGCACGACCTTGTCCGTATAGGGTCTGAGAGCCTTGACCAGCTCCTGGTCCTCCAGCGTGACGTCCGTGACGTCCATCATGAAGACGATGACGTCACTCTGGTCCAGCAGGGAAAGCGACTTCTGGGCGACGAGGTCGTCCATGCGGTCCTTGTCGACCTTGATGCCCCCGCTGTCGACGAGGGTGACGGGATGGTTGCCCAAGAGCCAGCGCTCCGGAATCGGGTCGCGCGTGACGCCAGGGGTCGGGTCGGTGATCGCCCTCCTCTTTCCGATCAGGCGGTTGAAGAGGGTCGACTTGCCGACGTTGGGCCGGCCTATGATGCTTATCAAGGGAAGGCTCGTATCGATGTCAGCCTTGTTGCTTATCTCGAGTCTCTGCATTGAACTTCTCCAGAAGGTCTTCGATGTCCCGACAGCTTGTCATATCAAGGGCCTGCTTGGCAAGCGCCTCGGCCGATGAGAAGTTCATGCTTCTTATCAACTTGCGGGCGGACAGCAGACTGGCAGGGTTCATGCTGAGCTGGCGGTAGCCAAGACCGATGACCAGGGCGATGAGTGCGGGGTTGCCCGCCATCTCGCCGCACATCGACAGTCCGATGCCGCTTCTGTGGGCGGCATCCGCCGTCATCTTCAGCAGCCTGAGCATGGCGGGATGGTACTCCTTGTAGAGGTAGCTTATCTTCTCGTTGCCCCTGTCGACGGCTATCGTATACTGCGTCAGGTCGTTCGTACCCACGCTGAAGAAGTCGACCTTCTTCGCCAGGATGTCGCTGGTTATGGCGGCCGATGGCACTTCGATCATCGTTCCGACCTCGAGGTCCTCGTCGAAGGCGAGGCCTTCCCTGCGGCACTCCTCCTTCACGCTTTCGAAGAAGGCGAGCACATCATCCAGCTCGTCGCTGCCAGATACCATGGGGAACATGATGCGGATGCGTCGGCATGCGGAGGCGCGCAATATGGCCCTCAGCTGGGTGCGGAAGATGTTCTTCTCATCCATGCAGAAGCGCACGGCCCTCCAGCCAAGCACAGGATTGTCCTCGGCGACGCTCATGTCCTTGACGACCTTGTCGCCGCCCATGTCGTAGGTGCGTATGGTCAGCTTGCCGCGCTTGCGGAAGCTTTTCGCGATCGAGGAGTAGATCTCGACCTGCTCGTCCTCGCTGTATGTGCGCCCCTCCCCCATCAGGAGGAACTCCGTCCTGAAGAGGCCGACGCCCTCGGCGCCGTTTCGGATCGAGCTGTCGACATAGTCCAGGCCCTCGATGTTGCACTCCAGCGTGATGCGCACTCCATCCAGCGTGATCGCAGGCAGCACGGCATCCTCCGCCAAGGCCTTGAGCTCCTCGTCGTTGGCCTCCTTGCGCCGTCTGATGCGCATGGCTGTCGCCTCGTCAGGGTCGATGTAGAGCGTCGCGCTGAAGGCGTCCAGGGCGACCAGAGAACCAGGCTTCACCAGACAGGAGGCGTCCTTGAGGCCGAAGACGCATGGTATGTTCATGGCGCGGGCCAGGATTGCGACGTGGCTCGTCGGACCTCCACCATCCAGGCAGATGCCTGCGATGAGCGATGGGTCCATGCTCATCAGCTCGCTGGGCAGGATCGTGTCGGCGACGATGAGGGAGATGCTCTCCAGCTTCTTGATGTTGCTCAGGCTCTCCTTGAGCAAGGTTGCGATCAGGCGGCTCGCGATGTCCTGGATGTCCGAAATGTTCCCCCGGAACATCTCGCTGCCCAGGCGGGAGAGGGACTGGATGACATCGGCGGCGGCCAGCTCTACGGCATGGGGCGCGTTGTGGCCCTCCTTCATGATCAGGTCGGCTATGCGGCTGGTGAAGTCAGGGTCGTGGAGCATGAAGCACTGGGCCTCGAGGATGGCGATCTCGTCCGCGCCGCCCTTGTCCATCAGGGCGCGCAACGAGGCGTCGACGCTCTCCGTCGCCTCCCTGTAGTGGACAAGCTCCCGGCGCCTCGACTCCTCGTCGGCGCACTTCTCACGCGAGAAGGCCGGCTTGTCATGCCTGATCACGAAGGCCTTCTGACAGGCGTAGCCGGCGAAGATCGTCCTGCCCTG
Organism: Candidatus Aphodenecus pullistercoris; assembly: GCA_017694495.1. Taxonomy (GTDB): domain Bacteria; phylum Spirochaetota; class Spirochaetia; order Sphaerochaetales; family Sphaerochaetaceae; genus Bullifex; species Bullifex pullistercoris. Next base: position 49,096 of record JADIMU010000012.1, on the reverse strand, counting down.
GATGCTTTTCATGCCGAAAGGATACTCCATCGCTCCAGCGATGGTAAAGCGCAACCTTTCCTGCTACCATTGGCCATGATGATCGAGGACGACGACAGCTTCGTACAGCAGGAGGGTCTGGACAGGCCCGCCGAGGAGCCCAGACGGGGCCATGGCCTTCTGCCCTGGCTCATCGTCTTCATCACCTGGCTGCTGTGGACGCTCGCCTGCGTCCTCCTCTTCCACGACCGCGTCGCCCAGGCGGTTGAGGACAGCGGAGTCGTTCCGCTCATAAGAAGCCTCGAGGAGGAGGGACCTGCTCCCGTCCCGACACGGACGGCAAGCCTCGTCTACCCCTTCGCCGACGGCAGTGTGGCGACAGTCACGATGGATGTGGCCCGCTACGGTTCCAGCGCCCTCCATGACAGCGTCGAGGCCCTGATCGGTGCCTATCCCTATGAAGCCCTCGCCCAGGGCGCGCTGAAGCTCGTGGACGAGTCCACCAGGCTGATAGGACTGACATGCGAAGGTGGCATGTGCTATGTGGACCTCTCACGTGAAGTGCTCGACAGTCCTTCGCTGGCAGGCTACAGCGCCCTGGACCAGATCAGGGACAGCCTGCTGCTCGACGAGTCTGTGGAGGCTGTGACATTCCTGATCGAAGGGGAAGTGCTCCAGGAAGAGTGAGGGCCGCCAGAAGTCTGACGGCCCTCCTTTCAGATGCGCTCGATGGAGAGCGCCTTGCGGCTCTGGGGATCTATCGTGATGAGAGCGCCCTTCAGCTCCCCCCTTCCCTCGGCGACTTCACTCTTGAGTGGAATCTGGGTCAGCTGACGGCGGATCGCGACTTCGGCCTTGGAGCCGATGACCTGGTGCTGGACGCCGCTCATTCCAATGTCCGTGATGTACGCGCACCCACCTGGCAGGATCTTCTCGTCGGCCGTCTGGACGTGGGTATGGGTGCCCACGACGGCAGAGGCGATGCCGTCGAGATGGAAGCCCATGGCCTCCTTCTCCTGAGCGTTCTCGGCATGAAAGTCGACGAGGACGATTGAGCCCTGCTTCCAGGCCCGCTCGGCCTCCTCGCGGCATGCGCGGAAGGGGCAGTCGGCGTTGACGAGGTCGACACGCCCCTGGGCGTTGATGACGGTGAAGGTGACGCCTGCCTTCGTCAGCGTGACGCTGCCGTGGCCGGGCACTCCAACCGGGTAGTTTATCGGTCTGAGGAGGCGATCCTCACTGTCCAGCAAGGGATAGATCTCGCTCTTCTGCCAGATGTGGTTGCCTGAGGTGACGACATCGGCGCCGTAGGAGCGGATCTTCTCATAGTCGCCGACATCCAGGCCGAAGCCTCCGCTGGCGTTCTCGCCATTGACGACGACCAGGTCGGCCCTGGTCTGGCGGATCAGCGAAGGCAGACCCAGGAAGAGCGCTCCCATCCCGGCCTCTCCGCTGACGTCGCCTATCATCAGGACATGGAGGGGAGACACTATTTGGCGTACTCCACGACGCGGGTCTCGCGGATGATCGTCACCTTGATCTTGCCAGGGTACCTCAGCTCGGCCTCGATGCGGCCGGCGATGCCCTTGGCTATCGTCTTGGCGTCCTCATCCGACACCTTGCTGTTGTTGACCATGATCCTCAGCTCGCGGCCAGCCTGGATGGCGAAGGCGTTGTCGACGCCATCGAAGCTCTTGGCGATGCCCTCGAGGTTCTCGAGCCTCTTGATGTAGTTGTCGAGGCTCTCGCGGCGGGCACCGGGGCGGGCGGCGGAGATCGCATCGGCGATCTGCACGATGACGGACTCGATGCAGCTGGGCTCGACATCCCCGTGGTGGGCCTGTACGGCGTTGACGACGCGCGGATCCTCGCCCATGCGCTTGACGATGTCGGCGCCGAGCTCGGCGTGGTTGACGTCGCTCTCCGTCTCGGCTCCCTTGCCGATGTCGTGCAACAGGCCGCCACGCATGGCGATGGCGCTGTTGGCCCCAACCTCGCTTGCGATCATGCCGGCCAGGATGGCGACCTCCTTGGAGTGGTAGAGGACGTTCTGACCATAGCTCGTGCGGAAGTAGAGGCGGCCGAGGGCACGGATGAGCTCGGGTCCCATGTTGTGGATGCCGAGGTCGAAGACGACCTTCTCGCCCTCATCGACGATGATGCGTCCGACTTCCTTGCTGACCTTGCTGACCATCTCCTCGATGCGGGCCGGATGGATGCGTCCATCCTGGACGAGGCGCTCGAGGGCGACGCGGGCGATCTCCTTGCGCACGGGGTCGAAGCAGGAGATGACGACGGCCTCAGGGGTGTCGTCGATGATGATGTCGACGCCTGTGAGGGTCTCGAGGGTGCGGATGTTGCGGCCCTCGCGGCCGATGATGCGGCCCTTCATCTCGTCGCTGGGAAGGCTGACGGAGGATGTGGTGACCTCTCCGCTGACCTCGGTGGCCAGGCGCTGGATGGACTCGACGATGATGTCGCGGGCGACCTTGTCGGCGCTCAGCCTCGTCTCGGCCTCGATCTTGTTGATGTAGACCTGACCGTCGCGCTGGGCCTTCTGCTCCATCTCCTGGATGATGATCTGCTTGGCCTCGTCCTGGCTCATGCCGGCGATGCGCTCAAGCTCGCTGATCAGCGTGCCCTGCTTGGCATCAAGCTCCTTCGCTCTGGCGTCAAGCGCCCCTTCCCTTTCTCCTAGTTGCTTCTTTAGTGCATCAAGCTCGTTCTGCTTGTGTTCCAGATTCTCTTCTTTCTGCAAAAGCCGGCGCTCCGTCTTCTGCAGCTCTGATCTTCTTTCCCTGGCCTCCCGCTCGTTCTGCTCCTTCTCCGCAAGGATCTGGTCCCGAGCTTCCAGCTCAATCTCACGGGCGTGGGATTCAGCTTCGGCCACAGCCTCCCTGTCCAGCCGGGCAGCCTTCTGCTCGACGGATGAAAGCTTGAACTTGGCCCACGTCCAACGGCCGAGATAGCCGATGGCGATACCTGCAAGACAACTAAGGAAGACATACAATGCAGTCATGATGACCTCCCAAAGTTATATTGAATTCATGATACTTGCCCTGCATGGCTTCGGTCAAGGTCATTTCTACACAGTCTGTTCCATATCATGATGGCCTCAGGCCAGCCTGTCGCCGTAGATTGAGACGAAATGCTGCCAGTACTTCTCGCCATAGTTCCTTATGATCCGCTTTTTTTGTACCTGCAACGGTTGCGGCAGCCGGGATGGACATCGAAGAAGCCGTGGATGGCGGACACGAAGGACCTTCTTGTGGCGAATCTCGAAAGGAAGCGGTAGTTGCCCGTACCGAAGCCGAGGTCGACGCCGAAGATGTCCGCGCTGCGCTCGGACCATTTCCCGTCGACCCAGTAGAACAGCAGGTTCACAAGGCGGAAAAGGAAGGCTGTCAGGCTGCCGAAGAGCGAGACGAGGAGGCCCGAGATGGCGGCGAAGATGCCAAGGAATGGGACGTAGGAGAGGACGCGGACGATGAGGACGACGAGCATGAGGGGAAAGATGACAGTGTTGACTGCCGCATGGCACACAAGGCTCGCATCCGTGTCGTAGTGGTAGTAGTGTCCGAGTTCATGGGCAAGGACACCCTGGGCGACTTCGAGTCCTTCCCCGTAGATGTCCGATGCTATGACGATGTTGCGTCCACAGGCATATGCGTTCTGCCGGAAGGCATCAGTGACGTAGAAATGGGGTCGTGGCCTCAGCAGCTTGCGGATGGGGTTGACCTGGGCCATGACCTCATCGATTCCCAGCCTCTCGAGGTCGGTGCCTGAGATGCGCTTCCCCTCCCGCGTCGCAGTGAAGAAGAGGACTGTGATGGCGAGGCAGACGAGGAAGCATGATGCAATGACGCATACACGCAAAGTGTAGGCGCCCGCCAGAGGATAGAGGTAGACGTAGAAGGGAGGCTGTAGGCCATGAAGGCCCAATAGTAGTACCAGAGTGGAAACCGTGTGATGTCTACCAGCCGGAAGAGCACGAGGTCGATCCAGAGGATGGAGAGGGAGACCATGACGATCGACTTGATCGACAGGAAGGCCAGGATTCCACCTCTGAAGACGAGCTTCCAGAGGCACAGCGCGAGGATGAAGAGCTCGAGCGACCTTGCGATGGGATTGGTCTCGAAGCCATAGCGGAAGGACTCCACCGCCACAGCGAAGGCATCGGGACTTGTCGCATAGTCCAGGTAGGATGTGAAGAAGCTGTATGTCTGTGGACTGAGCTGCTGCCAGGCCGTGAAGGCGACGATGGCGACGAGGACGAGGATGAGGAGCATCCTGAGCCTCAGAAGATTGCCACGCAGGCTGAAGCGCTTCTTTGGTAGCGGTGCGGCGTTGTCCATTATTTCCCCCCAAAGGCCCAGAGCCTTAAGGAGGCTCTGGAGCCACATGTGGACAAGTGTTGATAATGGAGGCGGCCCTGTCCAATGCCTGACAGGCAGAGGACAAAAAAAGACCGCCACGACTGTGGCGGCATCAGATCATATGATCTGTCTCAGGCTTCCTTCTTGTCCTTCTTGGAAGCCTTCTTGTCGGCCTTGGCATCCTTCTTCTCAGTCTTCTCGACGAGCTCGAGGATGACCATCTCAGCCGCATCCCCCAGCCTGTAGCCAGTCTTGAGGATCCTTGTGTAACCACCCTTCCTGTCCTGGAACATCGGGGCGATTTCCTTGAAGAGCTTTGCGACGATTGCCTCGTCGTAGAGGTCGGCGGCGACGATCCTGCGGTTGTGGACATTGTCGACCTTGGCGCGGGTGATCATCTTCTCGGCCATCTTCCTCACTTCAAGGGCCTTTGCCTTCGTGGTCTCGATCCTCTCGTAGCGGAAAAGGCTCGTGACCATGTTGCGCTTGAGCGCCTTGCGCGAGCTGGACTTCCTGCTCAGCGCGTTGAAACCGATTCTATGCTTCATTCTTCTCTTCCTTTGATTCTGGAACTTTTATAGCGTTCTTCAAGACACTGTAGTCGGTCATGCCGAGCGAGAGGTTCCACTCCTTGAGCTTCTCCTTGATCTCGGAAAGGCTCTTCTTTCCGAAATTCCTCGTCTTGGCGATCTCGTCCTCAGTCTTCTTCGTGAGATCTCCGATGGTGCGGATGTTGGCGTTCTTGAGGCAGTTGGAGGACCTGACGGTCAGCTCGAGCTCCTCGACGGAAGTGTCGAGGAGCTTGCGGATCCTGGCCTCCTCCTCGTCGACATCCTCGCTGTTGGAAACCTGGCTCTCATCGAAGTTGATGAAGATGGTGAAGTGCTCCTTGATGATCTTCGCAGCCTGTGCGAGGGCATTCTCAGGAGAGATGGTGCCATCTGTCGTGACTTCGAGTATGAGCTTGTCGTAGTCGTTCCTCTGTCCGACCCTGGTGGGCTCGATGGAGTACTTGACCTTCTTGACGGGAGAGAAGAAGGCATCGACCGCGATGACGCCCGGCTCCTCGACGTACTTCTCGTTGATCTCGGAGGGGACATAGCCACGGCCAAGGCTGATCTCGACGACCATCTCGAGGTCGCAGTCATCCATCATCGTGAAGATCTCGAGCTCGGGATTCATGATCGTGACAGTATCCCTCTCGAGGTCCTTTCCGGTGACGATGCCGGGTCCCTGGCAGCTGATCGTGAGGGTCGTACCCTCGCTGTCCTCAGGCATCTGGATCTCCAGCTTCTTGAGGGCCGCGATGATGTCGGCGATGTCCTCGCGGACGCCGGGGATGGACTCGTACTCGCTCGTGACCGTATGAGGCTCACGGCCCTCGGTGGCGGCGAATGTCGTGAACTGCACGGCAGTCACGGCATAGCCCTGGATCGAGGACAGGAGCACACGGCGGAGCGTGTTTCCGACGGTGGTTCCAAAGCCCCTCTCAAAGGGATAGGCGATGAACTTGCCGTACTTGGGGTCGGATACGCTGTGGTCGTATGTGATGCCCGTGGGCTTCTTGAAGCCTTTAAGAAGGTTCTTTCGTGCCATGATTACTCCTTATTAGTCTAATTGCGGCGTTCGACGAACGCTTTTCCTGACTGACCTCGGGACAGGTCGACCTGTCCCTCAGTTTCATCAGACACGGCGGGTCTTGCGGGGGCGGCAGCCGTTGTGGGGGATGGGGGTGACGTCGCGGATGGTGCGGACCTTGAGTCCGAGGACACCGAGCACCCTGATGGCGCTCTCGCGGCCGACACCGGGTCCCTTCACGTAGACGTTGACCGTCTTGAGACCGTAGTCCATAGCCTTCTTCGCAGCCGTCTCACAAGTGGTCTGGGCGGCGTAGGGAGTGCTCTTCTTGGCGCCCCTGAAGCCCAGTCCACCGGCGCTGGCCCAGCTGAGGGCGTTGCCGGCGAGGTCGGTCACGGTGATGATCGTGTTGTTGAAGGTTGCCTGGATGTAGACATTGCCCTCAAGAACAGTCTTCTTGACTTTGCGTTTTACTGTAGCCATATCTTACACCTGCCCCTTATTTCTTCTTTCCTGCGACGGTCTTCTTCTTGCCCTTGCGCGTGCGGGCGTTGGTCTTCGTCCTCTGTCCGCGCACGGGGAGTCCCTTCCTGTGCCTCAGGCCGCGGTAGCAGCCGATGTCCATCAGGCGCTTGATGTTCAGGGCGACCTCGGTGCGGAGGTGTCCCTCGATCTTGTACTCCTCTTCGATGACCTTCCTGAGGAGGGCGATGTCGTCGGCGCCGAGGGTGTTGATCCTCACCTCGGGGTCGATGTTCGTCTTCCTGCAGATCTCCTCGGCGGAAGTCCTGCCGATTCCATAGATGTAAGTCAGGGCAATCTTGACCGCCTTGTTGGGCAGGTCGACACCTGCGATACGTGCCATACTTTCTCAGGCCTCCTGGTTATTTCTGTCTCTGCTTGTGCTTGGGGTTCTCACAGACGATGCGTACAACTCCTGCGCGCCTGATGACCTTGCACTTGTCGCAAATCGGTTTGACACTTGCTCTTACCTTCATAGTAAAAACTCCATTCAGATTTTCTTGATCTTACGACCAGTGGTCATAAAACCGTCATGGTGATGCATCTTCATCAGCGAGTCGAGCTGGCGCACCGTCTCGAGGCAGACGCCGACCATGATGATCAGCGAGGTGCCGCCGAAGAGCATTGCGACATCGGCCGGGAAGCTGAAGAGCTTCTGGATCAGCGTAGGAATCAGGGCGATGAAGGCGAGGAAGAGGGATCCGGGGAGGACGATCCTGTTGAGGACCTTCCTCAGGTACTTCTCCATGTTGTCATTGCTGCACTGGGGAATCGTACCGCCGTTGTCCCTGATGTTCTTCGCGATCTCGTCAGGATTCAGGCTGACCTGCGTATAGAAGAATGCAAAACCTATGATCAACAGGGTGTAGATAATCAGATAGGGGGCACCCTGAGGATTGAGGAAGTTCGCCACAGAGTTCAGCCAGCCGACATTGGGAGCCAGCGAGGTTGCGATCTGGAGCGGGAACGTGAGCAGCGCGGAGGCGAAGATGACGGGGATGACTCCCGAGGGGTTGATCTTGAAGGGGATGTAGTTCGATCCACCCTGGTACATCTTGTTGCCGACGACGCGCTTTGCGTACTTCACGGGAATCTTCCTCATGCCCTTCTCCTCGTAGACGACCATGATGACGACGAAGACGTACATCACGATGACCACGACGACGGCGATCCAGTTCAGAGAGCCGCTGGCGATGGAGGAGATGAGGGTCGAGAATGCGCTGGGCATCCTGGCGACGATTCCGGCGAAGATCAGCAGGGAGATGCCGTTGCCCACGCCGTACTGGGTGATCTTGTCTCCCAGCCAGACGAGGAACATCGAACCTGCCGTGACTGTGACCATCGCGACGAGCGTGAAGGCCACATTGTTCATTACGATAGCCTCAGGAATGGTGCGCGCGTACATCGCGGCGGCCAGCGACTGGATCAGACAGACCACAATCGTGCCGAGGCGGGTGTACTGCTGGATCTTCTTGCTTCCGTGCGGATCCTGCGCGAGCTTCTTGAGGGAAGGCACGACGAGCATCAGCAGCTGCACGATGATCTGGGTGCTGATGTAAGGCATGACACCCAGCATGAAGAGGCTGAAGTTGCTGAAAGCGCCACCTGAGAAGAAGTTCAGGTATTCGGTGAAGCCTATCGACGTGCTCTGCGAGGCAGACATGAAATAGGCCTCGAGGATGCCAGGATCGATGCCCGGAATGGGTACGACGGTGCCGATGCGGCTCACAATGAGCAAGCCGATCGTCACCAGGACCTTCTTCCGGACGTCCTTCATCCTCATCATATCCACAAGCGAGTTTGACATGGGATCCTTTCCTTTTTACTTGACGGAGCCGCCAGCCTTCTCGATCGCCTCCTTGGCGGCCGCGGAGACCTTGATGCCCTCCAGGTTGAGTTTCCTCGTGACCTCACCGTTGTTGAGGACCTTGACCTGGACATCCTTGCCCTTCACCACTCCCTTGGCCTTGAGGGCCTCGAGCGTGACAGCCTCGCCGTCGGCGAAGAGCTCGTCAAGCCTGGAGAGGCTGACAGCCTCGTAGGTGACCTTGAAGGGGCAGTTGGAGAAACCGCGGCGGGCGATGCGCCTGTACAGGGGCATCTGTCCGCCCTCGAACCCGAGGCGGACGCCACCGCCGGAGCGGCTGTTCTGACCGTCATGACCACGGCCGCAGGCACGTCCCTTGCTGGACGCGCCACGACCCACGATGGTCTTCTTCCTGTTGGCACCGTAGGGTGCATTTATCTGTGCCATCTTAAATCTCCTCGACCTTGACCATGTGAGCGACCACGCGGACCATGCCAAGAGTGGCAGGTGTCGCAGCGTGGACAACAGAGCTGTGCATCTTGCCCAGGCCAAGGGCCTTGATCGTCGCCCTCTGCTTGGGAAGGGATCCGGCTACCGAGCGGACCAGTGTGATTCTAATGTTCTTCTCTGCCATAATCAACCCCACATTTCCTTGAGGGACTTGCCCCTGCTCCTGGCCAGAGCCTTGGCGTCGAAGAGGTTCTCGAACGCGTTGAAGGTGGCCTTGACCGTGTTGATGCTGTTCTTGGAACCCAGGCTCTTGGAGAGCATGTCCTTGATGCCCGCAGCGTCGGCGACAGCCTTGACGGCACCGCCGGCGATGACGCCCGTTCCGGGAACGGCCGGGCGGACCAGGACGCTGGCGCTCTTGTACTGACCCAGCTTCTCATGAGGGATGGTGGCACCCTTCATGGGAACTGTGATCATATGGGCCTTGGCCTTCTCGGTGGCCTTGCGGATGGCGTCGGAGACGTCGTTGGCCTTGCCGAAGCCGTAGCCGACCTTGCCCTTTCCGTCGCCGACGACGACCAGTGCGGAGAACGACATGTTCTTGCCGCCCTTGACGACCTTGGTGACGCGGTTGATCTTGATCAGCTTCTCGATGTAGGCGTCCTTCTCCCGGTCCCTGACTTCCTTATCTCTATTCCTTTCCATGACAAACCCCTTAGAACTTGACACCGGCAGAGCGGGCTCCATCGGCGATGGCCTTGACGATGCCGTGGTAGATGTAGCCGTTGCGGTCGAAGACGACGGCCTGGATGTTCTTCTCCAGGCACCTCTTGCCGACAGTCTCTCCGAGCTTGGCGGCATCGGCGACACAGTTCTTCAGGCCCTTGAGGTCGGCCTCGACGGTGGAGGCGCTGACCAGAGTCCTGCCCACGGTGTCGTCGATGACCTGGACATACATGTGCATGTTGCTCCTGAAGACGGTCATCCTGGGCCTCTCGGGAGTACCAGAGACCCTCTTCCTGATATGGGCCTTGCGGCGTGCGAGCTTGCGGTTCTTCTCGACGATTCTGTTCATATCGCTACCCCTTATTTCTTGCCACCGGACTTGCCGACCTTGCGGCGGATCGTCTCGGTCTCATACTTGATGCCCTTGCCCTTGTAAGGCTCGGGGCCCCTCAGGCTGCGGATCTCGGCGCAGACCTGGCCTACCCTCTCCTTGCTGATGCCGGAGATGGTGACCTTGTTGCCGTCGACGGCCGCGCTGATGCCCTCGGGAACGATGTAGTCGATGATCGTCGAATAGCCGAGGGAGAGCGTCAGGATGTTGTCCTTGAGCTCAGCCTTGTAACCGACGCCGTTGATCAGGAGGGACTTGGAGAAGCCCTGGCTGACACCGACGATCATGTTGTGGATCAGCTGCCTGTACAGGCCGTGGTAGCTCCTGTTCTCCATCTCGTCGTTGCGCCTGGTGACGATGACCTCGTTGTCCTTGACGGCGATGTCGATATCACCCTTGTAGGACTGGGTCAGAGTACCCTTGGCGCCGGTGACGGTGATGACGTTGTCGGCGACCGACACCTTCACGCCTGCCGGGATGGCGACAGGCAATTTTCCGATACGTGACATGCAGCCCTCCTTACCAGATCGTGCAGATCAGCTCTCCGCCGACCTTGTTCTCGGCCGCCTTCCTGCCGGTGATGACACCAGAGGAAGAAGAGACTACCACAACGCCGTAGCCGTTGTAGACCCTGGGCATATCCTTGTAGCCGCTGTAGACACGGCGGCCGGGAGTGGAGATGCGCTCCAGTCCGTGGATGACGGGGGTCTCGGACTCATCGTACTTGAGGTAGATGCGGATGAAGGACAGGTTGTCCTTCTGGACCTTCTTGAAGTTCTTGATGAAGCCCTCGTTCTTCATGATCTTGACAATCTGGAGCTTCATGTTGCTGGTGGACACGTCCACCTTCTCATGCCTTGCCTGACTAGCATTCCTGATCTTAGTCAGCATATCTGCAATGGGATCACTAACTGCCATAGCTCAACTCCTACCAGCTCGACTTGGTGACGCCAGGGATCTGGCCTTCGCTTGCGAGTTTGCGGAAGCAAACCCTGCACATGTCAAACTTGCGCATATATCCACGGGGGCGTCCGCAGATCCTGCACCTGTTATAGCGGCGAGTGGAGAACTTGGGCTCCCTCTTGCTCTTGATAATCAAAGATTTCTTTGCCATGTTCTCGACTCCTTACTTTGCGAAGGGCATGCCCATCTTCTTGAGCAGGGCGAATGCCTCCTCGTCAGTGCGTGCGGAGGTGACGATTGCGACGTTCAGGCCGCTGACGCGCTCAATCTTGTCGTAGTCGATCTCCGGGAAGATGATCTGCTCGGTGATGCCCAGCGAGTAGTTGCCGTGACCGTCGAAGGCGTTGGGGTTGACTCCCCTGAAGTCCTTGACGCGGGGCAGAGCGATGCAGATCAGCCTCTCGAGGAAGTACCACATGTTGTCGCCGCGCAGGGTGACCATGGCACCGATCTCCTGGCCCTCCCTCACCTTGAAGTTGGCGATGGACTTGCGGGCCTTGGTCTTGACGACATGCTGGCCGGAGATCTGCTCGAGCTCCTTGGCTGCGGCGTCAAGCAGCTTCTTGTTGGTCGTGGCCTCGCCGACGCCGACGGACAGGACGATCTTCTCGATCTGGGGAACCTGCATCTTTGAACTGTATCCGAACTCCTTGAGAAGCTCGGGAGCGACGCTCTCGTTGTACTTGACCTTGAAATTGGGTACGAACTTGTCTGCCATTGTCAAAGCACCTCACCTGTCTTCTTGGCGTAACGGACCTTCTTTCCGTTCTCGAACTTGTAACCAACCCTGCTCGTCTTGTCCTTGCTGACGAGTGCGACGTTGGAGACATGGAGCGGGGCCTCGATCTGGACGATGCCGCCCTTGTCCTGCTGCGTCTTGGGCTTCTGGGTCTTGCTGACCATGTTGAGGCCCTGGACGATGACGCGCTCCGTGGTGGGGTCGATCTTCACAATCTTTCCGACCTTGCCCTTGTCCTTGCCGGCAATGATCTTGACCGTGTCGTTTTTCTTAAGTCTCATCATTCTTCTCCTACAACACTTCCGGTGCGAGCGAGACGATCTTCATGTAGCCGTCACGAAGCTCACGGGCGACGGGCCCGAAGATGCGCTTGCCGCGGGGGTTATTGTTGGCATCGATGATAACGCATGCGTTGTCATCGAACCTGATATAGGTACCGTCAGGTCTGCGGTATTCCTTCTTCGTACGGACGATGACGGCCTTGAGGACGTCACCCTTCTTGATGGCTCCATTGGGCAGGGCATCCTTGACGGCGACGACGATGATGTCACCGACGGAAGCGACGTACCTGTGGCTGCCGCCAAGAACCTTGATGCACTGCACGCGCTTGGCACCACTGTTGTCCGCAACATTCAAATAAGTCTGCATCTGTACCATGACAATCTCTCCTTAGCGGGCCTTCTCGACGACCTGTGTCAGCCTCCAGCACTTGTCCTTGCTGAGATGGCGGCACTCGACGACGCGTACGGTGTCTCCGACATGGGCCTCATTCCTCTCGTCATGGGCCTTGATCCTCTTGGTACTGTTCACGTACTTCTTGTAGAGAGGGTGCAGGGTTCTATTGGTAACCTCGACGACGATGGTCTTATCCATCTTGTCGCTCACTACAATACCGTTAAAAGTCTTCTTTCTAGCTTCCATTTCCCAACTCCCTACTTGGATGCCTTGGCGTTGCCGATATCCTGGGCATGAATAAGGGTGTTCAGCCTTGCGATATCCCTTCTGGTGGTCCTGAGGGCGAGGGGATTGTCGAGATGGCTCATCACCTGCTCCACCCTGAGGTTCAACAGATCCTTGCGGAGCTTGTCGCGCTGGGCGACCATCTCGGCGTAGGACATTTTACTGATAGCTTTCTTCTTCATCTTCTCACTCCTGGACAGCCCTGGACACGAACTTCGTCTTGATGGGGAGCTTGGATGCGGCCAGAGTCAGAGCCTCGCGGGCAAGCTGCTCGTCGACACCACCCATCTCGAACATGATGGCACCGGTCTTGACGACGGCGACCCAACCCTCGGGAGCACCCTTTCCGTTGCCCTGCCTGGTCTCAGCCGGCTTCTTCGTATAGGGCATGTCGGGGAAGATGCGGATCCAGACCTTTCCACCCCTCTTGATGTGGCGCGTCATGGCGACACGGGCGGCCTCGATCTGGCGGTTGGTGATCCACCTCGGCTCGGTGGCCATCAGACCATACTCTCCGAAGCTCAGGGTGTTGCCGCGGTGCGCGACCGCGTCACGGGTTCCACGCTGCTTCTTTCTGTATTTGATTCTCTTGGGACTAAGCATGCTCAACTCCTCGTAGCGTCAGCCTGTGCAGGCTTCTTCCTGACGACTCCACCGGCACCCTCCTCCTCGGCGGTTCCGTGGGCGTAGATCTCGCCGTTGAAGACCCAGACCTTGACACCGATGGCGCCGTAGCTGGTCCTGGCGGTCGTGAATCCGTAGTCGATGTCGGAGCGCAGGGTGTGGAGAGGAACGCGTCCCTCCTTCATCCACTCGCTCCTGGCGATGTCGGCACCACCAAGGCGGCCGGAGAGCTTGATCTTGATGCCCTGGGCACCACCTGCCATGGCACGGGAGATGCTGTTCTTCATGATGCGGCGGAAGGCACCCCTGTTCTCGATCTGCCTGGCGACGTTCTGGCTGATGACCTGGGCGTCGACCTCGGGCTTCTTGATCTCCTTGATCTTGATCTGGAGCTTCTTCTCGGTCAGCTTCTGCATCTTCTCGGCAAGCTTCTCGACGTTGGCACCCTTGGCACCGATGATGATGCCGGGGCGGGCCGTGGCGATCACCATGGTGATGCGCTGGGGCTTGCGGATGATCTCGACGTCGGCGATGTCGGCGTTCTGGACCTCGGGGCATGCAAGCAGGCTCTTGCGGAGGACAAGGTCCTCATGGAGTGTGTCGACATAGTCCCTAGGATCGACGTACCACTTTGACTTCCAGGTCTTGTTGATGCCAAGCCTGAGTCCAATAGGATTGACTTTCTGTCCCATTACCTACCTACCTTCTCGTCTACGACGACTGTGATGTGACTCATCCTCTTGAGAAGGATGTCGCGCTTTCCGTGGGAACGTGCCCAGACCCTCTTGAGGCGAGGACCGTCATCTACAGTGAGGGCTGAGACATAGAGGGAATCCTCATCCAGCTTCCTGTTGACATACAAGGCATTGGCACCTGCGGACTTGAGAACTTTCAGAATGAGGCGGGCGCCCTTCTGCGGCATTGCCTCGAGGATGGCTACGGCTTCCGGATAGCTCTTGCCCCTGACCAGATTGGCGACGGGGCGGACCTTGGAAGGAGAAACCATGAGATACTTGGCAATTGCTTGATAACCTTTCCTAGTTTCCATCTTCTATACCTTACTTACCTTTCTTATCTGACGCGTGGCCACGGAAGATCCTGGTGGGAGCGAACTCGCCGAGCTTGTGACCAACAAGGTTCTCGGTGACATAGACGGGAATCCAGGTCTTTCCGTTGTAGACGGAAATCGTGAAACCGACCATGTCAGGGATGATCATCGAGCTACGGGAGTAGGTCTTGATCATAGGCTTCTGACCAGACTTGTTTGCGTTCTCGACCCTCTTGAGCAGACTGTCGTCCACGAAGGGGCCCTTCTTTATTGACCTTGACATTTGTCCAAACTCTCCTACTTGCGCTTCTTGACGATGAACCTGCCCGAAGGCTTCTTCTTGGAACGGGTCTTGGCACCCTTGGTCGGCTTGCCCCACGGGGTGACAGGATGGCGTCCGGCAGCGGTCTTGCCCTCACCACCACCATGCGGGTGGTCGATCGGGTTCATGGCGACACCGCGGACCTTGGGCCTGCGTCCAAGATGGCGGGCGGCACCGGCCTTGCCGAGGGAGACGTTCATGTGGTCCTCGTTTCCGAGCTCGCCGATCGTGGCGGAGCACTGGGCGAAGACCATCCTCATCTCGCCCGAAGGCAGGCGGAGGGTGACGTAGTCGCCTTCCTTGGCGACGACGGTGGCACCGACACCGGCGGAGCGGACGAGCTGACCGCCGCGGCCGAGTGTGAGCTCGACGTTGTGGACCGTGACACCGAGCGGGATGTCCTTGAGCGGAAGGCTGTTGCCGACCGTCAGGGGAGCTCCGCTGCCAGCCATGATCTGGGTGCCGACCTTCAGTCCCTTGGGAGCGATGATGTAGCGCTTCTCGCCGTCAGCATAGAAGACGAGGGCGATGTTGGCGCTCCTGTTGGGATCGTACTCGATCGTCTTGACGACTCCGGGGACACCATACTTGTTCCTCTTGAAGTCGATGATCCTGTAGGCCCTCTTGTGGCCACCACCTCTGCGGCGGACGGAGATGCGTCCGAAGGTGTCGCGGCCGGCCTTCTTGTTGAGCTTCCTGGTGAGGCTCTTCTCCGGCTTGGTGGCTGTGATCTCGCTGAAGGAGAGGACAGTCTTCTGGCGAAGGCCAGGAGTATAGGGTTTATAGGTTTTCAATGCCATTTCTCACTTCTCCTCATACGCCCTCGAAGGCGGAGATGCTCTGGCCCCTGACCAGTGTCACGATGGCCTTCTTCCAGGATGCGGTGCGACCCTTGATGTAGCCGCCCTTGCCCCTTGAATACTTAGGCTTGCCCTTGACGTTCATGACATTGCAGGCTGTGGCGTCGACGCCCCAGATCTCCTTGACGGCTGCCATGATGTCGAACTTGTTCGCCTGGGGATCGACGACGAAGGTGTACTTCTTGACCTCGCCTTCCCTGGCCTTGGTCGACTTCTCGCTGACGAGAGGTCTGATAATTACCTGATCTGCTCTCATTGCTAACCCCTTATCTCTCACCGTAGAACTTTCCGAGGTTCTCGGCAGCCGTCTCGAGGACGAGGATCTTGCGTCCGTAAAGCAGCTCCTTGGCGGAGAGCTTGTCGTAGCACAGGACATGAAGATAGGGAATGTTCCTTGCCGCCCTGCGGAGCATGGCGTCGTCATCCTTCATGATGATGAGCGTGCGCTGGTTCTCCGTATCGAAGGCCTTCATGATCGCTGCCAGATCCTTCGTCTTTCCATTCTCGCTGGTGAAGTCCTTGACAATGACCAAGCGCTCTTCCTGGACGCCGAGCGACAGGAGGCTCTTATAGGCAAGACGCTTCATCTTCTTGGGAATCGTGTAGGAGTAATCACGCGGCTTGGGCCCGAAGATCGTGCCGCCACCAACCATGATCGGCGACTTCTTGTCACCGCGGCGTGCATTACCAGTTCCCTTCTGCTTATAAGGCTTGGTATTGCTGTAGTTCACTTCAGCGCGGGTCTTTGTGCATGCTGTACCAACACGGCGGTTGGCGAGCTCGTTGTTCACAGCGTAGTAGATCGCTCCATCGCTGACCTCCCTGGCGAAGACTTCGTCATTGAGGTTGATGGTGCCGACTTCCTTGGCTGCTGTAGAGTATACTTTTGCTTCCATCTCTAGCCCCACTACTTCTTGATTGCTTTCCTGACGAGGACAGTGCTCATCGTGGGTCCGGGAATGGCTCCCTTGACCATGAGAACCTGCATCTCGCTGTCGACTGCGACCACCTTGAGATTCTGGACAGTGGTCCTCTCGTTACCCATGTGGCCAGCCATCTTCTGGCCCTTGAAAGTGCGCGAGGGCGTCGAAGACATGGCCGTACCGCCGAGGTCCCTGTGGAACTTCGAACCATGGGTGGCCCTACCACCGCCGAAGCCGTGGCGCTTCATGCCGCCCTGGAAGCCCTTGCCCTTGCTGGTGCCGGTGACATCGACGAAGGCGATGTCCTTGAACATATCAACACCGAGCACATCACCGACGCTGACCTCCTTCTCGAAGTCCCTCATCTCCATGATGGTCTTCTTGACGGGGCATCCAGCGGCCTTGAACTGGCCGGCATACGGCTTTGTGGCGCGGCTTTCCTTCATGTCGCCCGAGGCGAGGACGGTGGCAACGTAGCCGTTGGCCTCCTCGGTCCTGTTCTGGACGACGATGTTATCCTCTATCTTAATTACTGTGACAGGGGTGAGGACGCCATTGTCGTCGAACACCTGTGTCATACCAATCTTTTTGCCGATAAGCCCTAACATCTCTTACCTCAACTTCTCTTACTGTTTGATTTCAACGTCCACACCTGCAGGGAGTTCGAGCTTCATAAGGGCTTCCACAACCTTGGGAGTTGGATCCAGAATGTCGATCAGTCTCTTGTGTGTCCTCATCTCGAACTGCTCACGGGACTTCTTGTCGACGTGGGGTGACCTCAGGACTGTATATCTGTTGATACGTGTGGGAAGGGGAACCGGTCCGCTGACCTGGGCGCCGGCCTTGACGACAGTCTGGACGATAGACTTTGAGCTCTGTTCTACAAGTTCGACATCAAAGCCTCTGAGTCTTACACGAATTCTCTCGTTTGCCATTTTAAAAATCTCCAAAAATCATGAATATCTCGCCGGGGGTTCGACCCCCCGGCAAGATTTGGTCTCATCAGGTGAGGTAAGGCTCAGTCCTTGATCTCGGTGACCTGGCCGGAAGCGACGGTCCTACCACCCTCGCGGATAGCGAAGCGGAGTCCCTTGTCCATGGCGACCTGGTGGATCAGCTCGACATCGATGTCGGTGTGGTCACCAGGCATGACCATCTCCTTTCCAGCAGGAAGGGTGACGGTTCCGGTGATGTCCGTGGTCCTGAAGTAGAACTGCGGGCGGTAGCCGGTGAAGAAGGGGCTGTGGCGGCCACCCTCGTCCTTGCTGAGGACGTAGATGGTTCCGGTGAACTTGGCGTGGGGAGTGATCGACTTGGGCTTGGCGAGAACCTGGCCGCGGACGACCTCCTTCTTGTCGACACCCCTGAGCAGGGCACCGATGTTATCGCCAGCCTGACCCTCGTCAAGCAGCTTGTTGAACATCTCGACACCGGTGACGACGGTATCCTTGGTCTCCTTGATACCGACGATGGAGACGGGGTCGTTGACGTGGATGACGCCGGACTCGACCCTGCCGGTGACGACCGTACCACGACCGGAGATGGAGAAGATGTCCTCGATGGGCATCAGGAAGGGCTTGTCGACAGCCCTCTCCGGGAGCGGGATGTAGGTGTCCATGGCATCAAGCAGCTCGTCGATGCACTTGGTGGCCTCGGGGTCGTCGGGGTTGGTCATGGCCTGGTAGGCGGATCCCCTGATGACAGGGCAGTTGGCACCGTCGAAACCATACTCGGTGAGCAGATCCCTCATCTCCTCCTCGACGAGGTCGATGAGGTCGGGATCGTCGACCTGGTCGCACTTGTTGATGAAGACGATGATGCAGGGAACGCCAACCTGGCGGGCGAGGAGGATGTGCTCCTTGGTCTGAGCCATGGCACCGTCGGTAGCGGCGACGACGATGATCGCACCGTCCATCTGGGCGGCACCGGTGATCATGTTCTTGATGTAGTCAGCGTGGCCCGGGCAGTCGACGTGGGCATAGTGGCGGTTCTTCGACTGGTACTCGACGTGCCTGGTGTTGATGGTGATACCACGAGCCTTCTCCTCCGGAGCGTTGTCGATGGAATCATAGCTGAGAGCCTTGTCGCCGAAGAGCCTTGCACAGTGCATGGTGATAGCGGCGGTAAGGGTGGTCTTACCATGGTCGACGTGGCCGATGGTACCGACGTTTACGTGTGGCTTAGTTCTTTCGAATTTTTCCTTAGCCATCAGTTCCTCCTTGTGACTCATCCGTCACAAACTAAATTATTGTCATAAAGGCCAAGGCCTTTACCAATTTACCAGAGTGACAAACGACTAAGCTTGACTGAAGCGGGTCAAGAGGGAGGAACCAGAGGTCGGCACCTGTCAGGCAAGGCCGACATACGTATAAGCTATCAAAGAACTTACTTCATCTGGAACCACACAACTCCGCCTCGCGGCATAGTCAGTTTGGCTCTTGTCTGGACGCATGCGCGCACGGCGCCTGTGGGCAGACACGATGCACAATATATCGGAGGGCAAAAAAAATGTCAACACTAATTTTTTGCCTTCCTGAAAGATACGTCTGGGGCATGACAGGCGTGCTCCCTGCCCTGCCCCAGTCCCTGCGTGTCAATGTCCGAACTTGCGTTTCATCTCCTCGAAGTCGATGTCGCTGTCCATCATCCGGATCTCCACCTCACCATCCAGGACCTTGAAGAAGAAGTCCCGGATCTCCTCCAGGGAAAGCTTCCTCTCCTGCCCTTGCGCGTCCGTCACCTCGTAGTCCTTCATCAGTTGGCTCGACAGGGCTCCTGCGTTGATCAGGAAGTGGTTGCCAAGCTTCTCGAAGTCAGACATGTCGGCCACGAGGACCTTGCCGGCCACAGAGTAGCTGTGCACAAGGATGATTGAGCCGTCGTCCGCCTTGAGGTTGGCCCTCTGGGCATCTCCCTTGAGGTCGATGCGGATGCGTCCGGTGGCATCCTTCTGCTCCTCGCCCTTGAAGAGGCCCATCAGGTCCGCCAGAGTTATGTTGTACAGCTCGGCCGTCGAGGCGGCCTCGACCGGCTCCACGCTGAAGGCTGAGGGATAGAGCAGATAGTTCATTCCCTCGATCGAGACGCTCTGGCTGTTGAAGGTGCCTACGATGGAGTGGTTGACCGAAAGGCTCTTGGTCGCGAAGGCGCCCCCAAGCACGACGCAATGGTCGAGGATGATCTCGTCACCATAGACGCAACCTCCCACGAAACAGTTGCGCAGCGTCACGCGCGTCGCATTCACATCGCTTGCGAAGACAGTCCTGCCCTTGCTCGCCGCCGCGGAGACGACCTGCCCGGAGCCTACTGCATTGTGGAAGATGACATCTCCCTCGGCGGAGGGGTCCACGACCAGCTCCTCCTTGCCAAAAACCGACTTGAAGAAACTGACAGGTCCATGATGGACCAGTACCTTGTCGCCATAGACGGGCCCGAAGACCTCGACATCCCCTTCGATGATGACTGAGCGCTTCAGCTGCTCGGTGGTCTGGGGGAGTATCGGGGATGTGACCTTGTTCTCCCTGAGGATCAGATCCTTGCTGTCCACCCTGATTTCATTGAGCTCGCTCTTCATGCCTTCCTCCTCTTCTTGTAATCGTCATAGAGCCTGAGGATCTCGCGGGCCCTCCTCTCGTCGCCCACCTGTGACAGCCTCGCCATGAAGTCGAGATCCATCCTCTCGTCGTCCTTTGCGCTGTTGTCGACCTCGAGTCCGCCTGCAATGATGCATTCCTTCGCCCTCTGTGCCAGAGCGCGGCTCCGCGCCCCGTCCCCATCGAGGTTCAGATGGACCTCATCTTCTTTCCTGCCGCCGTCCAGGAGGGAGTCCCGCTCGAAATAGACCAGAGGAAGATGGCAGGTGACAGGCTTCGGCACGACCCTGTTCTCGGCGAGGCGCTCGAGGCTCTGGTCTATCCTCCGCCTCGAGGCGAGGGAGGCGGTGAGGCGCCTCATGACCGAAAGGAGCGTCGTCTTGAGCTTCGCCTGGACCATCATGGCCTGGACCGTCGAAATGTCCTCGAAGCCGATCGAGGCGGAAAGCGCCTCTGTGCGGCTTTCGACCAGAAGCTTCGTCTGGCAGTCGTCATAAAGCTCGAAGAGTGGGTCGTAGAGGCGATGCATGTTCCGGTCCAGCTCCTCGTCATAGCCCTTGAATATGCCCACATAACGCTTGGAGATCAGGTTGTAGTCGCTCTCCATCCTACGTTTGAGATCCTGAAGCTGGGCCATATAGGTCTGGATCTTGGGCAATGTGGAGTTGACCACATTCTCATGTTCGACCATCTGCTGGCGGAAATCCGAGGCGGCATACTTGTAGAAGCCGTCCAGAACGCTCTTGCTTATGACCTTCGCGCTCTCCTTCTTCGCCTCGCTCTGGCGGCGCACTGAGTCGACGACGCTGTCGTTCACCGAATCGATGCGCGCATCACAGGCCATGACGGAGCTGTTGAAGGCGGTATCGTCAACCGTCACATGGATTGACACAGGCTCCCTGATTGTGACCACCTTTGAACTGCTGTGCTCACTGGCCGGGATGCTTACCCTCTCGTGGACCACAACCTCACTGTTCACTGTGAATGTATACGGCATAGGCTAGTCCCTCAGCTCCATCCACTCGCTCTTCGATGCAAGGTTCAGGACGATTGAAGCCTTGCGCTGGTCCAGTCCCTCGCACAGGCTTGTAAGTTTGTCGAGGATGAGGCGGCGCGAGGCCTCGTCGCTCTTGCGCCAAAGTTCATCCTTGCCCTTCATGTCTATCGTCTTTGAGGCGACGGTTCCATCCAGACTTGCAAGGGTGCTGGGGAAGGCGGGCATCCTGACTTCGGTCATGAAGCTGCCGGGAGCGACAGTGCTCTCAGACTCGAAGAGTACGACGGGGAAGTAGACCGTCTCGTCGCCCTCCTCCACCTTCTCGTGGGAAATCGAGGCGTTGAGCTTTCCAGTCAACTCACGCTGACTGCCGATGAAATCGGTCATGGCCTTGATCAGCCTCCGGCATTCCTTCTTGAGCTTCGCCAGTGGCATCGACTGGGCAAGGGGCAGAAGGCACTGCGGATAGGCCACCGCCTTCATGGATGAGTCTATGCGCCTCTCGTTCATCTTCCCACGGGCGACGACGGCCACGTCGACCAGCCCCTTGTCAAGGTCGTTGACGGACTTGCGCAAAGCGCTGTCGATGTTCCGGAAGATTTTGAGGTATTGCTGCGAGATGTTGTTGTAGTCCTTCTCCATGCGCCCCTTGATGTCCGCAAGGCTCTTCGAGTAGGTCTGGATCTTCACCAGCGTCGTCGCGATCTCCTTCTCGATTGCGATGGCCTTCTGAGAGAACTGGTTGCGCGTCAGCATGAAGAAGCCGTAGGTGACGTTCGAGCTGACGTGCTCAGCCGCCATCTTCTCAGCCTGGACGAGCTGGTCCGTCATCTCGCTGATCGAGGCGTCGACCTGACTCATCGATGAGCTCAGCCTGTCGACGGAGTTGGCAAGAGGCTGGGTTCCGACGTCAATGTAGAAGTTCGCCATCAGTCCTTGTCCTCCTCTTCACCACTCTCGTCCTCCACGAAAGGCGGGATGACATCTTCTTCGTCAGGGAAAATCAATCCGTCCCCCAAGCTTTCATCCACATCGACGACACTCTCCTCATCCATGTAGGGGACATCGCCGGCGTCTGCCGCATGGACGCTGCGGATCAGCTCCTCCGCCTCGTCCGCGAGGTCGATGCCAAGCGATTGCATCAGCTCATCCTCGACGCTGGGCTGGGGAGGAATGGTGCCATACTGCGCCAGATAGGGACTCACATTCGCGATCTTCAGCTCACGCGGGCCCATCTTTGAGATGTTCGAGTTGGCGTTGACGGCCTTCTGCGCCTCGCTCGCATAGAGGTAGGCTTCGAAGAAGGTGACTGTACCGAAGGCGTCAGCCTTCTCATCGATGTCGTCCTGGAGCCTCTCCATGTAGGACTCGAAGTCCTCCTCGAGCGCCTTGAAGTTCTGGTTGACCTGCTCTGCTGAGAGCACCATGCTGGCGGCGGTGTCCTCGGTCTTGACCTCTCCACCCAGGAGGCTCTGCTGGGCATCCATCTGCGCGATGGTGTCCTTGATCGCCTTCCAGGTCGCATAGGAGGCGTTGTAGGTCGAAATCGCCTCGATGATGTTGGTCTTGAGCTGGTCGGCAGTGTCGCGGTTCCTTCCGTAGAAGTCCTGGGTCTCAGTGTGCCACTTGTTGAGATAGCCCAGCTTCTGCTCCTGGACCTTCTCGTAGATCTTGCGCCTCTCGATGCGGTTCTCCTCCATCAAGGCGTTGATGATCGGCATGAAGATGTCGACCTGGATCTGGTGCATCGAGAAGGGAAGCATGGAGCGGGTGCCCGTCTCGTCGACCCAGCAGTTCGAATAGAGGTCGAACTTCATCATTGAACTCTCTTTGAACTTGAATGGTCTGTAGGTCTCCGTCATGTCGGCGAAGTTGAAGTTCATCGCCCGGATCTCGTCGATCGTCTCGGCCTCAAGCTTGGCGCTGTAGTTGTTGTAGGGGCTCTTGAGCACGTTGGCGAAGAGGCCATTGTTGTAGTCCAGAATCGCCGAACAGCAGTTCAGCTTGGCGGTCGTCAGGGTCTGGGTGCTGACGCCGATGAAGCGGATGAGGCTCTCGAGGGCCTTCTCATCGCCCGTATTCCGGTTCTCCTGGCGGTTCTTGTAGATCGAGTAGAAGATGTCGAGTCTGGAGTCGATGCTTGACGTATCGAAAATGTCGATTACAGGCAGATCCCCCGTCTCGTCGGCGCCGAAGTTCTTCAGGAAGGCCATGTTCTCCGACTGGGGCGGGATGATGGGAATCGACACGCTTGTGCGCTCGACATTGGTCAGGTCGTCGTTCAGGCGGTCCGCCGCCTTCTCGACCTTGTCGACGTACTCATAGACTGGCGTCTCCTGCATCGAGACGGAATAGTCGGATGTATCGATGTCCCTGGCCTCTCCACCTTCGACTACTGGGACTGAGGCGAAGACCTTCTTGAAGTCGTCGGCGTCGGCCTCGAAAGCGGAGGGATCGTTCATCGTCACGAGCTCGAAGTCCTCTTCGTCCACACTGCCGCTGAGGTCGACCGTGACGTTCTGGTTGCCGAAGGGAACCTTCTTTGCGATTGGCACGTAGGCGACGCCCAGCCGGCTCACCTTGTATTCTCGTCTTATGTCGGCATAGTCCTTCTCACAGCTTGCCAGCTCTGCCTTGCAGCTGGCCACCTTGCCCTTGGCGCCATTGCATGCGACCAGACCGGCGATCAGGACTATGGCTATGATGCCGAAGGAAACGTAGGTGTAGGTCGTCGTCAGACCGAAATCGATGGCACAGTACACACAAAGCGCGATTGCCAGGACAAGGAAGACCAGACTCTTGATCCGGGTTCCCCTCCTCGCCTTCTCCTGCTCTGCAAGCTGCTCTTTCGCGCCATCGATCTTGGCATGGACCTCATCCTCCTTTTTGATGATGTCGTCAGCAGCCTTCGAGAAGTAGTCGAAAAGAATTCTGGCCTCGTCATCATAAATGCTTGCCGAAGCCTCGTAGAGTCGTCCTTGCATCTCTCTCCCCCCTTTTTAATGTTCGTCTCAGGTGATCATCTGCTCTTGAGCAGGCTTCTACGCTTCATGAGGAAGCGGATCTTCGAAATGTGGGCATCCACGTTCTGGCATCCATCAGCAACCATGGCCGCCAGCTCTTCATGGATGTCATCCTCCAATGCCATGGCTGACGGATCGTTGCACGGCGCCATGTGCCTGTAGTCCTCGGCGAGGGACTTGAGGCTGTCGAGGGCTTCTCCTGAAAGGCCCTTCGACTCCATCTCGACAAGCACGCTGCCAAAGTCCTTGCGGAGGATCGCCTTCCTGTCGATGTTCGTCTGGCCCTTCCTCACATCCTTCGCCGCACTCGCAGTGAACAGCGTGACGGCGAAACCGATTCCCGCCACAAGGAAGGTGACGACCTGGATGACGATCTGAGTCTTCATCGAGACTCCGACGACGGCAAGGATTGCCGCAAGAAGCAGGGACAGGACAGTATAGGCGGCCTGGACGATGACGGAAGCCGTGAATGTCGTCAGAACCGATTCGACATGCCTGAAGCTCATTTCAACCATGTTGATGCCATAGTTCACAAGGATGATGAGAGGCACCAGAACCAGGAAGAAGGTCTTCTGACTGCTGTACGGTCTTGGAACGAAGGCGATGAAGAGTATGAGATAGAGCGCCAGAATGATGGCGTAGATGATCGAAGTGTAGATTTTGCCGGTACGTGTCTTCATTTCCCCACCTCCCCCGTCAGGAAAGCTTCGTGCCGCAGTTCGGGCAGAACTTGGTTCCAGGACTTACAGGTGTCCCGCATGAAGGACAGGCGAATCCGGCCTGGGCGCTCATGTCCTGGCTGCTGACAAGAGCCGTTCCACAGCTGACACAGCGCTTGGCGTTGGCCATGTTGTCGGCACCGCACACTGGGCATGGATTGTACTTGTCGCCACAGTTCGGGCAGAACTTGCTTGTCGTCGGGTACTTCTTGCCACAGTTGGAACAGAAGACGAACTGCCTCATTGGGCGGGCGGCACCTTGTCCCATCGCAGGGGCGGCAGGCGGCACCTGTCCCATCATTCCCGGCTGCTGAGGGGGTTGCATCATGTGGTTGGCAAAACCGCCACCGCCGCCGGAGAAGGCGCCGGTGAGCATGGCCATTCCGAGGATTCCCATGTCGCCACCAGGACCGGAGACCGCATTCTTGGCGATGTCCATCGCCTGCTGCTGTTGCCAGGTGTATCCTGCTATGCTCTGTGCGGAGCTGGAAGCGATCGCCTCAATGATCTTGCGTCCTATCTGCTCACTCTCATCGATATCCACGTTCGTAACGTAGAAACCAGGCAGGGCAAGTCCGTAGCGCTGCCAGAAGGGCTCCATCTGGGCCCTGACTGCATTGGCGATTTCCGTCAGATTGGCACCAATCTCTGTGACAGGCACATTGTTGCCGCGGATGAAGTCGACTATCGCATTCTTTGTGTACTGCTCGATCATCGCGCTGAAATGGTCTGTGATCTGCTTCTTGTCGAAGGTCGAGACAGTGCCGACAAGCTCGGTCAGGAAGCGCGACGAGCTCTCGACCTTGAGGCCATAGCGTCCGCTGGCGACCAGCGGAACATATTTGAACTGAGGATCCGAGACTATGATCTTCGAGATCCTCCAGTCGATGTCGAGCGGAGCGCGCTTGTTGACGAACCAGACATCGGCAGTGAAAGGATTCCTGCCTCCGAATGGTATGCCGAACAGCTTGCTGACCACTGGCAGGTTCTCGGTGCTGAGCGTGTGGCGGCCAGGTCCGAACTCACCTGCGATCTCGCCCTTCGAGAAGAAGACCGCCTCCTGCGATTCATGGACGATGAGCTGTGTGCCCATACTGAGATTGTGGTCTGGATACTTCCATGCGAACAGAGCGGGACTCATGTCCTTCCATTCGACAAGATCAATGAAATTCTTTGCCATATCATTCCCCCCAATATGAGGATTATAGAGGGGTCCTCAAGAACTTGTGAAGACTTCAAGCAGGCCTTACGAAGACATTCATGCTAATGCAAGAAGCAGATGAGGGCACGGAATTCGCTTCCGTGCCCCTTCCAATCAATATACCCAAGGCCAATATACAGGCTGGATAATTGTAACGTCGACAGGAAGCGGCAACCTACTCCCTGATTGTATAACCGTACTTGTCAGTGAACTTCTTGGCCTTCAACTGAGCCAAATCAAAGAGCCAGAAAGCGACATTGATAAGCAGCAGACCTAGGTAGCTGGGCTGGAAGATGGAGTGTCGATCTTGCAAGCGACGAATGACAATGCGACGATGAGCGTCAGCATCACGAGTGACAGTTTTCTCATAGGATTCCCCTCTCTTGTTTTTTTGCCACATCCAACGTGTGGCCGCATACGGTCTAGAGAATAGGCCATTTTTTTTTGTTGTCAAATTTTATTGCATTCTGACCAGGGTTTTGGCTCTTCCCTCCTCTGGACTCAGGCCATCCTTTGCATTATCTTCCCTGATTGTTGGAAGGAGAAAACAGTATGAAGCATTGCACATACACAACGCACGGGACATGTTCCCGCCAGATAGACTTCGACCTCGACGACGAGGGCAAGCTCCACAATGTGAGCTTCCTGGGAGGGTGCAACGGCAACCTCAAGGGAATCGGGAAGCTGTGTGAGGGACAGGAGGCCAGATCCGTGGCCAAGACCCTCGAGGGCACGCTTTGCGGCATGAAGGGCACGAGCTGCCCCGACCAGCTTGCCAAGGCGATCGCCAAGGCGCTGGAGCAGAACTGAGGATCAGGCCCGCCGTCTCGTATTCGGCGGGCCTACTTGTCGATTGCGGTGCTTGCCAATAATCTTTGTCCATGAGAACGATACTGAGCATCGCCGCCATCCTCATGGCACTGTCCCTACCGCTCTTCGGCAAGCCGGACACACCTTATGATCCCGACACGGTGGTCGCCTACGACCACATACTCAGCCCTCTCCAGCAGGACATCGTCGACGAGCTCTATGAGAGCCTGTCGGCCTACGACTATTCCATCACCTTCTCCAAGGCGGTCAGGGAGGCCGACCTTGACGCCGCGATCGAGCACATCCTCACCGACTACCCCGAGCTCTTCCACGTGGACCTGAGCTACCAGTACTGGTACAGGGAAGATGGCTGGATCGAATCAGTCGACTTCCAGAGCCTCATGGGCAAGCGTCAGGCGAAGAAATACCAGAAGGACCTCTTCGATGTGGCCTACTCGCTCGTCTCCCAGCTGCCGGAGGATGCCGACGACTTCTATAAGGAAGTGCTCTTGCACGATACGCTGTGCGCCTACATCGGCTACAGTCTGGAGGACGAGTTGGACTATACGGCCGTAGGCGCCCTGCTCTATGGGCGCGCCGCATGCGAGGGCTACGCTGAGGCCTTCGCCCTCCTGCTGCGCCTTGCAGGCATCCCGTGCTCCGCAGTCGGAGGCATCGGTGGCACAGGGGACGACACAGAGCCCCACGCCTGGAACATCGTGTCGATAGACGGAGACTACGCCCTGGTCGATGTGACCTGGGACGATGGTGATGAATACATCTCGCACGGCTGGTTCAACATCACAAGCGAAGAGATGTCGAGGGACCACAACCCTGATGCGATCTACGATAGCCTGCCTCAGGCCGACTCGTCTCATCTGAGCTGGTTCGCTGTCATGGGCCTGGAGGTCACGGGCGCTGTGGATGATGTGGAGCTTGCGAAATGGCTGATCGACACCAGCCTGGCCGAAGAAGGACCAATCGAAGTCCGCTTCAGCGATGCTGCCGAGTATGAGGACTTCAGCTGCCGCTTTGGCGAAATCGCAGAAGAATGCGCACACAAGTATGGACTCGACGTCGCACTGACCTGGTATGGAGAGCCGGTACAGCAGGTCTTCGCACTGGAAGCCTCCTGAAGATGAGAGAAGCAGTCCTCGCGGACTGCTTCCTTTTCCTTTGTCAGGATGTCTGAACCGACTACCACCTGAAGTGGCTGAAGGCCTTGTTGGCCTCGGCCATGCGGTGGGTGTCCTCCTTCTTCTTGAAGGCGGCGCCGGTGGAGTTGTAGGCGTCGAGCAGCTCGGCTGCGAGCTTCTCGGCCATGCTCTTGCCACTCCTGTTCCTGGCGGCGGCGATGATCCACCTCATCGCGAGGGCCTCCCTCCTGGTCTCCCTGATCTCGGTCGGGACCTGGTAGGTGGCGCCACCGACACGGCGGCTCTTGACCTCGACCATGGGCTTGACGTTCTCGAGGGCCTTGGTGAAGACATCGAGGGCGTTCTCGCCACTCTTCTCGGCGATGGTGCTCATGGCAGTGTAGGTGATCTTCGTGGAGACGCCCTTCTTGCCGTCGACCATCATGCGGCGGATGAACTTCTCGACGACCTGGCTGTTGTAGACAGCATCCGGTGTGACAACCCTGACGGGGGTCTTTCCTCTAGACATATGCTCCTCCCCTCATCAAGCCTTGGGCTTCTTGGCGCCGTACTTCGAGCGGCTCCTCTTCCTGTCGGCGACTCCCAGAGTATCCTTGCTGCCGCGGATGATGTGGTAGCGGACACCAGGAAGGTCCTTGACACGTCCACCACGGACCAGGACGACAGAGTGCTCCTGGAGGTTGTGGCCGATGCCGGGGATGTAGGCGGTGACCTCGATTCCGTTGGACAGGCGCACACGGGCAACCTTCCTCAGGGCCGAGTTCGGCTTCTTCGGGGTCACGGTCATGACTCTTGTGCAGGTTCCCCTCTTCTGGGGGCAACCCTCGAGGGCGGGGGACTTCGTCTTGTTCTTGGCGCTCGTCCTGCCCTTCCTTACCAGCTGATTGATAGTAGGCATCTTTCGATACACTCCATTTAGATTCTGGGGCGCGCACCCTCACAATGTGGCGCCCCGTGCCCCGCACAGGCAGGGCATGTATTGAATTCCATGGTCAGCATGAGACCCTTCCCCAGGGACCAGGACCAGCCGACAGGCTAGTCCTCGTCTGAACTTCCGATGTCTTCGATGACATCGTCCTGGAAGTCTCCCACGGACTTCATTCCTCCGATCTCCTCGATGTCGAGGTCCTCATCCTCCTCGATCTGGGCGGCCTTGCGCTCGGCCCTGATCCTCTCGACCTGGCGGTTGAGCTCCTCGAGCTGCTCGGCGTCAAGCTGAATGTTCCTGTACCTCTTCATACCGGTTCCAGCCGGAATGAGGTGGCCGATGATGACATTCTCCTTGAGGCCTCTGAGCTCATCCTTACTACCAGCAATCGCGGCATTTGTCAAGACCTTGGTCGTCTCCTGGAAGGAGGCGGCGGAGATGAAGGAATCGATCGAGAGCGAGGCCCTCGTGATGCCCAGCAGGAGCGGGCGTGCGACTGCGGGCTGTCCGCCCATCGCCATGACGCGCTCGTTCTCCGCGAAGAACTTGAACTTGTCGACCTGCTGCTGGTAGATGAAGTTCGTATCACCCACCTGGACGATCTGGACCTTGCGCAGCATCTGGCGGATTATGATGCCAAGATGCTTGTCGTTGATGTCGACGCCCTGCATCCTGTAGACCTGCTGGACCTCGTCGACGAGGAAGGTCTGGAGGGCGTTCTCGCCCAGGATGTTGAGGATGTCGTGCGGGTCCTTGGATCCGTCACACAGCGGCTCGGCTGCCTGTACGACCTCGTCGTCGCGCACCAGAAGGTTGGACGAAAGGGGCACGGAGTGCTTGTAGCGGCGGCCGAAGGCGTCCTCGATCTCGATGATCCTCTTGCTCTTGACGACGGCTCCGATGTGGACCGTGCCGCTGACCTGGGCCAGGACGGCGGGATCCTTGGGCATGCGGGCCTCGAAGAGCTCTCCGACACGGGGAAGACCACCGGTGATGTCCTTCGTCTTCTGGCTGGCCTTCGAGAGCTTGGCCAGGACGCTGCCGATGCCGACATGGTCCAGCTCGGCGACCTGGAGGTAGGCTCCACCGGGCAGGAGGTAGGTGTACTGGGCACCGTCCTCGTCCTCGATGACGATCCTCGGCTGGAGGCTCTCGAGGTTGTGCTCGGTGATCTTGCGCTCGATGTTTCCAGTCTCCTCGTTGACCTCGTTGATGAGGGTCGAACCCTCCTTGATGTCTGCGAAGAGGACCTTTCCGGAATGCTCGGCGATGATCGGCTCGCTGAAGGGGTCGAACTCGACGAGGGGCTTGCCGGACTCGACAATCTGGTAGTCGCTGACGCACAGCTCGCTGCCGGCGGCCACGCGGTTCTCGACGGCCTTGGCCACGATGAATGTGCGTCCATCAAGGCTCGTGATGAAGCCGTTGAAGGCGCTGGTGCACACGACACCGTCCTTGACGTAGATCTCGCTGCCCTTGGCGACGGGGCTGAGGACGAGTCTGCCCTCCTCCACCTTCGTCTCCTGCTCGACGAGGGAGTCGAACATGCCGGTCAGCTCGATCAGGACGCGGTAGATCTTCAGGCTGCCCTTGCGGGGGAAGACCTGGCGACCGTCGCTCTCACGGGTCACGTAGTTGTGGCTGATCTCGCCGACGATGACCTGGTGGTCGAAGGTCAGGGCGTTGGCCTCAGTGGAGGCTGTGGCCGTACCACCGACGTGGAAGGTCCTCATCGTCAGCTGGGTACCAGGCTGTCCGATGGACTGGGCGGCGATCGTTCCGACGGCCTCACCGACCTCGACAGGCCTGTTGTTGGCCAGGTTGCGGCCGTAGCACTTGGCGCATACGCCGAACTGGGCCTCGCAGGTCAGGACGGTCCTGAGGTAGACGGACTCTATGCCGGCATCCTCGATGGCCTTTGCGGTATCCTCGTCGATCTCCTCGTTGGCCTTGGCAAGGACCTTGGGCCTGCCGTTCTCGTCCTTGAGGAAGGGATGGACGACGTCGTCGACCGGGCAGCGTCCGACGATCCTGTCGGCCAGATGCTCGACGATCTCGTCGCCGTCCTTGATCGCGCTCCTCCAGATGCCGTTGATCGTATGGCAGTCGTCGATGTTGACGACGACGTCCTGCGAGATGTCGACGAGCCTCCTGGTGAGGTAGCCGGCCTCGGCCGTCTTGAGGGCGGTGTCGGACAGACCCTTGCGGGCGCCGTTGGTCGAGATGAAGAACTCGATGATCGAGAGTCCTTCCTTGAAGTTCGACTTGATCGGGAACTCGATGATGTCGCCGGAGGGGCGGGCCATGAGGCCGCGCATGGCTCCCAGCTGCCTGATCTGGGTGCGGCTGCCGCGGGCACCGGAGACCGCCATCAGGTAGAGCGGGTTGAAGCCGTTCTGGCTCTTCTCGAGCTGGTTCATCAGGTCGTCGGTCAGCTGGTCGTTCGTGCTGGACCACAGACCGATGATCCTGTTGTACCTCTCCTCCTGGGTGATCTGGCCGCTGCGGTACTGGGCCAGGATCTGGCTCTGCTCCTCATTGGCCTTCTCTACGAGCACTGCCTTGGTGTCGGGGATGATCATGTCCGACAGGCCGATGGTGGCGCCGAAGAGGGTCGCGTACTTGTAGCCGACATCCTTGATCGAATCCAGCAGCTTGATGGCCACGGAGGCCTTGTTGTCGCGGATCGTCTCTCCGATGACCTTCTTCAGCTGCTTGTCGCCCAGGACGTAGTTCTGGAAGGGGACACCCTCAGGCAGGGAGGCGTTGAAGATGATCCTTCCCGGCGTGGTGTCGAACCAGGTCCTTCCGTCGGCGACGACGCGGCTGCCGTCCTCCTGGACGATGGTCAGGCCCTCCTTGAAGCGGAACTTGATCAGGGCATTGTAGCTGACCGAGCCGGCGTCGATGGCGACCTCGATCTCGTCGAGGGAGTTGTAGTGGTGGCCTGTGCCGTGGGCGCCCTCCATCTGCTTGGTCAGATAGAAGATGCCGAGGACCATGTCCTGCGAAGGATAGACGATCGGCTTGCCGTTGGCGGGATCGAGCAGGTTCGTGGCGCTGAGCATCAGCGTCCAGCACTCGAGCTGGGCGGCCTGGGTCAGGGGCACGTGGATGGCCATCTGGTCACCGTCGAAGTCGGCGTTGAAGGCATGGCACACGAGCGGATGCAGCTTCAGGGCCTTGCCGTCGACGAGGACGGGCTCGAAGGCCTGGATGCCGAGGCGGTGCAGCGTAGGCGCACGGTTGAGCATGACGGGGTGCTCCTTGACGACCTCGTCAAGGATTGCCCAGACCTCGGGAGTCTCCTGCTCGACGAGTGTCTTGGCCCTCTTCACGTTCAGAGCGACGTCCTTCTGGACGAGCTTGCGCATGATGAAGGGCTTGAAGAGCTCGAGGGCCATCTTCGAGGGGACGCCGCACTGGTAGATCTTCAGCTCGGGTCCGACGACGATGACGGAGCGTCCGGAGTAGTCGACACGCTTTCCGAGGAGGTTCTGGCGGAAGCGTCCCTGCTTGCCCTTCAGAAGGTCGGAGAGGGACTTGAGGGGCCTGTTGGAGGCGCCCTTGACGACACGCTTCCTCTTCGAGTTGTCGAAGAGCGCGTCGACGGCTTCCTGCAGCATCCTCTTCTCGTTGCGGATGATGATGTCGGGCGCATGGAGGCTGATCAGCCTCTGCAGCCTGTTGTTGCGGTTGATGACCCTGCGGTAGAGGTCGTTCAGGTCGCTGGTCGCGAAGCGGCCACCGTCCAGCTGGACCATGGGCCTGAGGTCTGGCGGGATGACGGGGATGACGGTGAGGATCATCCACTCGGGCCTGTTGCCGCTGTCGCGGAAGTCCTCGCAAACCTTGATCCTCTTCAGCAGGCGGCTGTCCTTGCTGTCCTTCTTCTGCCTCATCTGCTCGCGCAGCTCCTCGCTGAGCTTGTCCAGGTCGAGGGCGGCCAGGAGGACGCGGATCGCCTCGGCGCCCATGCCGGCCTTGAAGGCGTCCTCGCCATAGCGGTCGACGGCCTCGAGGTACTGCTCCTCGCTCAGAAGCTGCTTCTCCTTGAGGTCCGTGTCGCCGGGATCGGTGACGACGTACTTCTCGTAGTAGAGGATGGACTGCAGATTGTTGCGGCTGATGTCCAGAAGGAGGGACATGCGGCTGGGCACGCTCCTGTAGTACCAGATGTGGGACACTGGGCTGGCGAGGGTGATGTGGCCCATCCTCTCGCGGCGGACCTTGGTGCTCGTGACCTCGACGCCACAGCGGTCGCAGACCATGCCTTTGTAGCGGATCGACTTGAACTTGCCGCAGAAGCACTCCCACTCCTTCGTAGTTCCGAAGATCCTCTCGCAGAAGAGGCCGTCCTTCTCCGGGCGCAGCGTCCTGTAGTTGATCGTCTCGGGCTTCTTCACCTCGCCGTAGGACCAGGCGAGGATCTGCTCAGGAGAGGCCAGCCTGATGCGAATACTGTCAAAATCCTGAATTTCTCTCATTGCTTTCCTTCTCCTATCAGTTGTTGCCCTTCTCGGCCTTCTGGATCAGCTCCTCGTCGCGCTCGGTGAGGGGCACCTGGCGGCCGTTGGAGTCGTAGACGCTCATGTCGAGGGCAAGGCCGCGGATCTCCTGCACGAGGACGTTGAAGGCCTCAGGCATGCCGGCGTTCTGGGCGGGCTCGCCCTTCACGATGGACTCGTAGATCTTGACGCGTCCGATCATGTCGTCCGACTTGATGGTCAGCAGCTCCTGCAATGTGTTGGCCGCGCCATAGGCCTCGAGGGCCCAGACCTCCATCTCTCCAAGCCTCTGTCCACCGAACTGGGCCTTGCCTCCTAGAGGTTGCTGGGTGACCAGCGAGTAGGGTCCGGTCGAGCGGGCGTGCATCTTGTCGTCGACGAGGTGGTGCAGCTTCAGGTAGTAGATGTAGCCGCAGAATACGGGGTTGACGAAGGGCACACCGGTGCGTCCGTCCATCAGGACGGCCTTGCTGGTGACGGGCAGGCCCGCCTCCTTCATCTTGGCCTCGATCTGCTCCATGGACGCGCTCTGGAAGACGGGTGAGGAATACCACTCGTCAAGCTTGACGGCAGCCCAGCCGAGCTGGGTCTCCATGAGCTGTCCGATGTTCATACGGGAAGGAACGCCGAGCGGGTTGAGACAGACGTCGAGCGGCGTGCCGTCCTCCATGTAGGGCATGTCCTCCTCGGGAAGGATCCTGGAGACGACACCCTTGTTTCCGTGGCGGCCTGCCATCTTGTCGCCCTGGGTCAGCTTCCTCTTGGTGGCGATCAGGACGGTGACGGTCTCCTCGACTCCGGGCGGCAGCTCGTCCTTCTCGCTCTTCTTCATCCTCTGGATGTCGATGACGGTTCCCTCGGTTCCATGGGGTACCTTGAGGGAGCTGTCGCGCACTTCCTTGGCCTTCTCGCCGAAGATGGAGTTGAGCAGCTTGAACTCGGGAGTCGTGTCGCTCTCGCTCTTGGGCGTGACCTTGCCGACCAGGATCTGGCCGGGGTGGACGTAGGTGCCGATGGTGACGATGCCGTCGCCGTCGAGGCTGGCGACCATCCTCTCGCTCGTGTTGGGGATGTCGCGGGTCAGCTTCTCGGGACCGAGCTTGGTCTCGCGCACGTCGATGGAGAACTCCTTGATGTGGATCGAAGTGTAGATGTCCTCCCTGACGACGCGCTCGCTGATAAGGACGGCGTCCTCGTAGTTGTAGCCGTTCCAGGGCACGAAGCCTACCAGGATGTTGCGGCCGAGGGCCAGCTCACCGTTCTGGGTCGCAGGTCCGTCGGCGAGGACGGTGCCCTTCTCGACCTTCTGGCCGACGCTGACGATGGTCTTCTGGTTGAAGCAGGTGTCCTGGTTGGTCCTCTGGAACTTCTGGACCTCGTAGGTGTCGACCTCACCCTCGATCTCGGCCTCAGCCTTGTTGACGCGCACGCGGATCTCGGTGGCGGAAGCGTAGACGACCTCGCCTCCCCTCTTCGCCTTGATCAGGACGCCGGAGTCGTAGGCCGCCTTGCCTTCCATGCCGGTTCCGACCCTGGGGGCCTCCGGGAAGACGAGGGGGACAGCCTGGCGCTGCATGTTCGAGCCCATCAGGGCGCGGTTGGCGTCGTCGTGCTCCAGGAAGGGGATCAGGGATGCGGCGACGGAGATGACCTGCTTGGGCGAGACGTCCATGAACTTGATGTCCTTGGGCTCGCGGGTCGAGTAGTCGCCCTGGTGGCGGACAGGAACCTCCTTGTCGAGGAAGTGGCCGTCCTTGTCGATCTTGGCCGAAGCCTGGGCTATGTAGTAGCGCTCCTCGTCGTTGGCGTCGAGCTCGACGACCTCACGGGTCGCGATGCCGTCGACGACCTTCCTGTAGGGCGTGACGAGGAAGCCGTACTCGTTGATCTTGGTATAGTTGGCCAGAGAGACGATGAGGCCGATGTTCGGTCCTTCAGGCGTCTCGATGGGGCACATCCTTCCGTAGTGGGTATAGTGGACGTCGCGCACCTCGAAGCCGGCCCTGTCGCGGGACAGACCGCCCGGTCCAAGGGCGTTGAGCCTCCTCTTGTGGGTGAGCTCGGCCAGAGGGTTGATCTGGTCCATGAACTGGGACAGCTGGCTGGATCCGAAGAACTCCTTGACGGCGGCCACGATGGGCTTGATCGAGATGACGTCCTGCGGGCGGACATTGCCCTCGCTCTCGAGGTTCATCCTCTCGCGTGCGACGCGCTCCATCCTGCTGAAGGCGGCGCTGAGCGCCGTCTGGAGCAGCTCTCCCACGCTCCTGACACGGCGGTTGCCGAGGTGGTCGATGTCATCGACGTTGGCCTCGCGCAGCCAGACCTTGCACAGGAAGGCCATGGTGTGGACGATGTCCATCGGCTGGAGGACGGTGACGGAGGTGTCCATCTCCTCTCCTTCCTTGCCGAACTTCTTGTTGAACTTGTAGCGTCCGACGCGGCCAAGGTCGTAGCGGCGCTCCGAGAAGAACATCTCGGGCAGGTCGCGCTCGGCCCTCTCCATGGCGATCATCTCGCCGGGCATCAGGATGCTGTAGATGGCGGACAGGTACTCCTCCTTGGTCGGTTCGTCCTCGCCATCCTCCATGAACTTCTTCTCGGCCTCGAGGGTGTTCAGGATGATGTCGCTGTGGAGGCTGTCGTCGCTCTTCATGTCGACGACCTCGACGGAGGTGACGCCCTGTGCGATCAGGATGTCGATCTCATGGGGATGCAGGATGTCGCCGGCGCGCAGCAGCTTGACGCGCTGTCCGTCCTGGTCGACATAGAGGTCCTTGAAGCTGTAGCAGTTCTCTACAGCGGCCCTGTCGTCCTCGCTGAGGGGCAGGATCTGGCTCTTGTAGAAGCTGGCGACGATCTTCTCGCGGCTGTCGATGCCGATGGCGCGCAGGAAGAGGGTGCCGTTGATGCGCTTCTTGCGGTCGATCTTCGCGTAGATGCAGCTCTTCTTGTCATCGATCTCGAACTCGAGCCAGCTTCCACGGTAGGGGATGATGCGGGAGGAGTAGACTCCCTTCTCCACCTGGAAGATGACACCGGGCGAGCGATGGATCTGGCTGACGACGACACGCTCGGCGCCGTTGATGATGAAGGTGCCGCGGTCGGTCATGAGGGGGATGTCGCCGAAGAAGATCTCCTTTTCGATGAACTCCCCGTTCTTGAGCTCGAGGTTGATTCTGGCCTTGACGGGCACAGTGAAGCTGCGGCCCTTCTTCTTGCACTCGCTCTCCGTGAACTTCATGTTGTCGAAGTCGAGGCTGTAGCCGTCGTAGTTGAGGGTCATGTCACCATTGGGGCTGGTGATGGGGAAGGTGTTCCTGAAGACGGCCTCAAGGCCAGTCGTCGGGTCGAGCTCAAGGCCCTTCCTCAGCCTGTCGAGCTGCAGGAACCTCTCATAGCTGTCCAGCTGGACGCCGATGAGGTTGGGAAGCTCGCAGACTTCCTGATAGTCTGAACCAATGTATTTTCGTTCTATGATCGTGCCCTTGGCAAGCATCATCTACCCTCCATGCTACTGGGTTTTGGCGGTCAGGAGACCGCATGGAACATGCTTTTATCTAAGACAGAATGAGCCACCGGAGGGGCATGGTGCCCCCACAGTGGCATATCGCGGGGGAAGGTCTCCCTTCCCCGCATTCGAATCGGGTCGCTTACTTGACCTCGACGACACAGCCGGCAGCCTCGAGCTTCTCCTTCATGGATGCAGCCTCTTCCTTGCTGACAGCCTCCTTGATGGTTCCGCCGTTCTCGCAAAGGTCCTTGGCCTCCTTCAGACCGAGACCAGTGATGGCGCGGACCTCCTTGATGCAGGCGATCTTCTTGGCGGCGTCGACGCTCTTGAGGATGACGTTGAACTCGGTCTGCTCCTCCTCGGCGGGGGCATCGGCAGCGGCACCACCGGCGACTGCGACGGCAGCGGCGGCAGCCTGGACACCGAACTTCTCCTCCATCATCTTGATGAGGTCGGCGACATCCATGACGGACATCTGGGCGATTGATTCGAGAATCTCTTCCTTAGTAGCCATATTATCTTCTCCTTTCTAAAGATATTTCCAACGGTCCAGCAGGTTACAATACGAAGACTGGTACCGTATAGTTCAATTCGACTCCAGAGAGCCACCCTTGCTCTCCAGGTAGGCGAGCAGTGTAGCGGCAAGCTTCTGGACAGGTGCCTTCATCGTTCCCATCAGGGAGGCGATGAGCTCGAGCCTGGTCGGCAGCTTGGACAGGGCCTCGACAGAGGCGGCATCCATGACCTCACCGTCGATGATCGCACCCTTGACCTCGATCGGGGCACCATTCTTGATGGCCTCGAAGATGGCCTTGGCGACGACGTTCGACTCGTCTCCCTTGGCAAGGGCGACAGCGGTCGGTCCAACCATCTGGTCCTCAGCACCGGTCTTTCCAAGGTCCTTGAAGGCGATCTTGGCGTAGCGGTTCTTGACGACCCTGTAGGCGGCGTCGTTCTTCCTGAGCGCGTTCCTCAGCTCGGTGATCTGGGCGACCGTCATTCCCCTGTAGTCGGTGAAGATGAAGCCGTTGTAGCCCTGGAACTCGTCCTTGAGGGCCTTGACGGCATCCTCCTTGGCCGCATTCACACGTGTCTGATAGTTCTCCATACAGCTTCCTCCTTACTGGGCCGACTTGAAGTCGACGGGAACACCAGGTCCCATGGTCGAAGAGAGGGCGACGGAGAGCACGAAGTCACCCTTCGCGTCCGCGGGCCTCTTCCTGTTGATCTCATCCAGAGTCGCCTGGGCGTTCTCGGCGATCGCCTTGGCGTCCATGTCGACCTTGCCGATGGCCAGGTGGACGACACCGGTCTTGTCGGCCCTGAACTCGACACGACCCTTGTTCAGCTCGGCAAGAGCCTCCTTGATGTCGTTCGTGACGGTGTGGGTCTTGGGGTTGGGCATCAGGCCGCGGCGGCCGAGGATGGGTCCAAGGCGTCCTACGTCCTTCATCATGTCGGGAGTGGCGACTGCGACGTCGAAGTCCATCCAGCCTCCCCTGACCTTCTCGATCAGCTCAGTGTCGCCGACATAGGCGGCGCCGGCGTCGAGGGCCTCCTGGGCCTTGTCGCCCTTGGCGAAGACGAGGATCCTCTTCTGCGCCTGGAACTGGTTGGGCAGGACGACCGTGTCACGCACGGACTGGCTCTTCTTCAGATTGAGGAAGACGGAGATCTCGACAGTCTCGGTGAACTTCGCATAGGCGCAGTCCTTGACGAGCTGAGCGGCCTCCTCGAGGCCATAGAGCTTCGAGCGGTCGATCTTCTTTGCGGCTTCCTGGTATTTCTTTCCTCTCTTCATCTTACTTCTCCACCTCTACACCCATTGAGCGGGCTGTACCAGCGATGATCCTCTTGGCCGCCTCGATGTCGTAGGCGTTGAGGTCAGGGAGCTTGGTCTGGGCGATCTCGGTAAGCTGAGCCTGAGTCAGGGTGCCGACCTTGGTCTTGTTGGGGGTTCCACTAGCCGTCTGGATTCCGAGGGCCTTCTTGATGAGGACCGCGGCAGGCGGCGTCTTCAGGATGAAGGTGAAGCTCTTGTCCTGATAGACAGTGATGATGACAGGGAGTATCAGTCCGGGTTCGTAGCCTTTCGTCTTGTCGTTGAACTGCTGGACGAACTGGGGGGCGCTTACTCCGTGGGGGCCAAGTGCCGGTCCGATAGGGGGTGCCGGTGTGGCCTTCTGCGCCGGGCACTGCAGCTTGATGACCGCAGTTACCTTCTTCTTTGCCATAACTTTCTCCTTACGCCCCGGGACAGGTCCCGGGCGCTGGTTATAACGCCAGTCATTCGATCTGGCTCCCACCTGTCGGAGGTCTCCGGCAGGGAGTGTTCCGTTTAGCTTGACATGTCAAAAATCGATGAGAGGGGGCCGTCAAGCCACCCCTTCTCAGAACTCCACCTTCTCGGCCTGGTTGAACTCGACCTCGACGGGAGTGGAGCGGCCGAAGATCTGCACGGAGACGCGCAGCTTGCCCTTGACCGTGTCGATCTCGTCGATCGTACCGCTGAAGGACTCGAAGGGGCCGTCGATGATCTTGACCTCCTCGCCCACCTGGAAGTTCTGCTTCGGGCGGAACTCCTTCTCCGTGGGAACCTCACCGGTCTTCTGCATGATGCCCTTCATCTCGGCAGCCGTCAGCGGCTGGGGCTTGCGGCCCTCCATCGCCGACACGAATCCGGTGACACCCTGGATCCTCTTGATCTTCGAGTAGGTGTTCTTCCAGGTGGCGTCATCGGGGAAGTCGATCTCGACGAGGATGTAGCCAGGCAGAATCTTCCTCTTGACTTCCTTCTTCTTGCCGTCCTTGATCTCGGTGACGGTCTCCATCGGGACCTTCACGTCGCTGACGACGAGGGCGAAGTCGGTGTCCATCTCCCTGAGTTTGAAGATGGTCCTCTGGATCTTCTGCTCGTAGCCGGAATAAGTGTGTACGATGTACCAAGCTTTAGCCATTGCCTATCCTTGAAAGTGTCAGAAAATCAGATAGAGGCCCCTCAGCAGGACGAAGTCGACCAGACCGAGGATGATGGCGAAGCAGATTGTGGAGATGATTACGATCTTGGCGCTCTGCAGGACCTCGCCATGGCCCGGCCAGGAGACCTTCTTCATCTCCAGATAGCATTCCTTGAAATACTTTCCGATCTTCTTGAACATCACGTGACTCCTTTTTGCGTCTGTCGAGCCACCAGCGGGTCAGGCACGATTCGAACGTGCAACACCCGGTTTTGGAGACCAGTGCTCTAACCGTTGGAGCTACTGACCCGCAAGGGGCTCGACTTGAGAGCTGGGCTCCCTTACTTGATCTTCGCTTCCCTGTGGAGAGTGTGCTTCCTCTCGAAGGGGCAGTACTTCATCAGCTCGAGCTTGCCCGTGATGTTGCGTCGGTTCTTCTGAGTGGTATAGTTCTTCTGCTTGCACTCGGTGCACTGCAGGGCAATCTTCTCAACGGGTGTATTCTTCTTAGCGTTGGCCATATGATTCTCCTAGGACTCCTTGCTTGAAAAAAAGCCCCCGAGCGGATTTGAACCGCTGACCCCCACCTTACCATGGTGGTGCTCTACCGGCTGAGCTACAAGGGCAGGTAAAAGGCACTTCGCGTCCTGTGCTGGTAAGGCACGCGCAACATGCAAACGGAAATCTACCAGAAGGATGCGAGCCTTGTCAATACAGTCGCAGAAATATATTGAGGGCGGGACTCTGCCCGCCCTCCTGGATCCAGATCCGAAGACTACTCGATCGCGATCGCGATTCCGGTGTAGGAAGCGGTCTGGAAGGTGATCGTTCCATAATCGGAGTCGGCGGTGTGGGTCTCGTAGTCGGTGATGATGTCGACGACCTGGTCGGCATCGGGATAGGCCTCGATGGCGGCGGCGAGGATGTCCTTGTAGCCGATGCCGCCGATCCTGACCTGGTCACCGACGATCTCATAGGTCTCCTCGACGGTGATCGGTCCGAGGACCTGGGTGTTCTTGGCCAGATTGAGCCTGAGCTGTTCGTTGGCGCTGTCCATGCCGGAAGCGACAGTGGTGCTGGTCAGCATGGCGTCGAAGCGCCTGACGTCGTCAGGAAGCGTCGTCCAGTCGATGTAGG
The DNA here is from genome assembly GCA_017694495.1 of Candidatus Aphodenecus pullistercoris. Lineage (GTDB taxonomy): Bacteria > Spirochaetota > Spirochaetia > Sphaerochaetales > Sphaerochaetaceae > Bullifex > Bullifex pullistercoris. The sequence continues at coordinate 8,284 of JADIMU010000012.1, read as the reverse complement.
TCGCATAGTCAGTCTCGGCGACCCAGCCGGCGAACTCATAGCCGCGCGGGATGTCGCGGGGAACGGGATCGCCAGGATTGGTGAACTGGTCGGCCCTCAGGACAGTCCAGAGGTTGCCATCAAGATAGAAGTAGACCTTGTCGACATAGCGGGCGTAGACCTCATCGACTCCCTCGGGAGCGACGGACCAGTCGGTGATGGCCTCTTCGGTTCCGACGGGGCACCAGCCGGCGAAGACGACGTCGGTGCTGGGAGCCACAGGCACGCCGGGATCGGCGAAGTCGGTGACCAGCTGCGTGTCGACGAGGACACCGTTGTCGTAGAACTTGACAGTATTGACGAATTTGGCGTGATAGACGTTGACGTCACGCGGCGGAGTCGTCCAGTTCTCGACGGGGTTCTCCGCCCCCTCGGGGACCCAGCCCACGAACTGGAGATTGTCGGCAGGAGCCGTCGGCACACCCGGGTTCGCGAACTCGCTGGCCTTGACGCTGGCCCAGACCTCATCACCGACATAGAAGTCGATGTAGCGGTCGATGACTGCGTCGAAGCGCGCGTTGTACTCGGGGGTCATCTGCCAGTTTGTATAGATGCCGTCAGTGCCCTGGAGCTCCCAGCCAACGAAGACCTCGTTCTCGGCGAGGTTCTCGGGATCGGCAGGCTGCCTGAACTGCGAGGAATCCTGCAGCGCATAGCTCTGGCCATTGACGAAGTACTCGCTCGTATAGGAGGCACAAGAGGAGAGGAGGACCACGGTAAGGGCAACCATGATGATGCTCAGCTTGCTATTTCTCATAACACACTACTCCCTTTCTGTTTTGTCACCATTTTATGCCCCGAAAGGACGAATGTAAAGAAAAATGGAGACGAAATGTCGCACACTTGTGGGATTTTTTCATGCGTTTTGCCTAAGGGCATCCAAGCACTTGCTTAAGATGTAGGCCTTTATTATAGTGAAAAGGCTGATTTGACTTTATTCATTGGAGGGCAGCAATGGCAACAGAACCCCGCACCAGATACGGACATGCCGCGAAGGACATCGCCAAGGATTTCGCCGAGCAGCTGAAGTACACATTCGACGCAGACGTCTACCATACGACGGAGGAGTCGCGCTACCAGGCCCTGGCCATGGCCATAAGGGACAGGATCATCCACCAGTGGGACCTCTCGCGCAAGACGCAGAGGGCGAAGAGCGCCAAGAGGGTCTACTACCTCTCGCTCGAGTTCCTCATGGGCCGCGCGATGACGAACAACATCATCAACCTCGGCCTCGAGAAGAACGTACGCGAGGCCCTCTCCTCCCTGGGCTACCAGCTTGAGGACCTCGTCGACCAGGAGCCCGACGCCGGACTCGGCAACGGAGGACTCGGCCGTCTGGCGGCCTGCTTCCTCGACTCCCTGGCCACGCTCGAGATTCCAGCCTACGGCTACGGCATCCGCTACAACTACGGCATCTTCAACCAGCAGGTCCGCAACGGCTGGCAGGTCGAGCAGCCCGACAACTGGCTCAAGGACGGCAATCCCTGGGAGATCAAGAGGAGCGACCTGGTCTATCCCGTCTACTTCGGCGGCGAGGTCAAGGTCCTGCGCGAGAACGGACGCGACATCTTCAAGTGGATCCCTTCCGAGCAGGTCAACGGAATGGCCTACGACACCCCGATCATCGGCTACGGCGGCAAGACGATCAACACGCTGCGCCTCTGGTCCGCACAGTCCCCGATGGAGTTCAGCTTCCAGGAGTTCAACTCCGGCGACTACACCGAGGCCGTCCGCCACAAGATCAACGCCGAGAACATCTCCCAGGTCCTCTACCCCAACGACACGCTCTACATGGGCAAGGAGCTCAGGCTGAAGCAGCAGTACTTCTTCGTCGCCTGCTCACTGGCCGACATCGTGCGCCGCTTCAAGAGGAAGGAGAAGTACAGCTGGTCGAAGTTCCCCGACGAGGCTGCCATCCAGCTGAACGACACCCACCCCTCGATCGCGGTGCCCGAGCTGATGAGGATCCTGATCGACCAGGAGGACCTCTCCTGGGACGAGGCCTGGGACATCACGGTCAGGACGCTGGGCTACACGAACCACACGCTCATGCCCGAGGCCCTCGAGAAGTGGTCCATCCCGATGCTCGAGTCCATCCTGCCGCGCCACATGCAGATCATCTACGAGATCAACCACCGCTTCATCCAGAAGGCGGCCTCCTACTTCCCGCTCCAGAACGAGAAGCTGGCCAAGGTCTCGATCATCGAGGAGTCGAACCCCAAGATGGTCCGCATGGCGAACCTGGCCATCATCGGCACGCACAGCACGAACGGCGTCGCCCAGCTGCACTCCGACCTGCTCAAGAGCTCGATGTTCCCCGAGTTCAACATGATCTTCCCCGAGAGGTTCAACAACAAGACCAACGGCATCACGCAGCGCAGGTGGCTGCTTGACGCCAACCCGCTGCTGGCGGCCAAGATCAGCGAGGCCATCGGGGACGGCTGGATCACGGACTTCTCGCAGATCTCGAAGCTCGCGCCCTTCGCCGACGACAAGGCCTTCAGGGAGGACTTCGCGAAGATCAAGCACGAGGCCAAGGTCCGCGCCGCCGACTTCCTGCGCAAGGACAGCGGCATCGTCATCGACCCCGACACCATCATGGACGTCCAGGTCAAGAGGATCCACGAGTACAAGAGGCAGCTGATGAACGCCCTCAACATCCTGATGATCTACGACAGGCTGAAGAACGATGCCGCCTTCGCGGCCTCCTTCCCGCCGACGACCTTCCTCTTCGGTGGCAAGGCGGCTCCCGGCTATGTCAACGCCAAACTGATCATCAAGTTCATCAACAACATCGCCCACGTCATCAACACGGACCCCGCAGTGCGCGGCAAGCTGGCCGTCTTCTTCATGCCCAACTACCGCGTCACGATGGCCGAGCACGTCATTCCGTGCACGAACATCTCCGAGCAGATCTCCACTGCAGGCCTCGAGGCCAGCGGAACGGGCAACATGAAGTTCATGGTCAACGGCGCCCTCACGATGGGCACCCTCGACGGAGCCAATGTCGAGATCGCCCAGGAGGTCGGTGACGAGAACATCTTCATCTTCGGCCACAAGGAGGAGGAGATCGTCGCACTCAAGAAGGACTACAGGCCTATGGACTGGGTCGAGAAGGACGAGCTCATCAGGCGCGTCGTCGAGCTGGTCGACAACAACCACTTCAACCTGAACGAGCCTGGCATCTTCGAGCCCCTGCGCCGCTCCCTCTTCGAGTACGGCGACAAGTATTGCATCTTCGCCGACCTGAGGATGTACCACGACAGGCACAACGAGGCGACGGACCTGTACAGGGACGACTTCGACTCCTTCTGCCGCAAGAGCATCCTGAACATCGCGGCCAGCGGCAAGTTCTCCTCAGACAGGACGATCAAGGAGTACGCGGACGAGATCTGGCACGTCTCCCCCTGCCCTGTCAAGAAGAGCACGAAGGACTCGGTCCTCGAGGACGCCTTCAACCCCCTCTTCAACAAGGAGACGACGGGAAGGAAGAAGAAGTAGCCTCTCCGACAGGAGACGGTTCCATGAGGCCGGCGTCAGCATATGGCGCCGGCCTTGCTTTCATTAAATGGGGAGCAGGGAATAGAGGTATTGCATCACCGGGGCCAGGACGAGGGCGGGAAGGAAGTTGCCCGTCTCGATCTGCTTTATGCCCAGCAGGCCCAGGGCGAGGAAGACGAGCAGGACGCCTCCCGTCGCCGACATCGCCGTGATGCCAGCATCGCCGAGTATGGGGCCGATCCAGCCGCCCAGGAGGGTGAAGAAGCCCTGGTAGACCAGGACTGTGAGGGCCGAGGCGGCCACGCCCCGGCCATAGCTCGCCGCGAAGACGATGGCCATGAAGCCGTCCATTATGCTCTTGACGAGGATGAGCTCCCAGTCGCCGGTGGTTCCCGCCTCTATCGAGCCCACGATGCTCATGCTGCCCGTGCAGAAGAGGAGGGATGCGTTGAGGAAGCCTTTGCCGAAGTCGCCGTCGGCACCCTTGCCGCCGATCTTCTGTCCAAGGGCGAGGACCCGGTCCTCGATCCGCAGCGCATAGCCGATGAAGCCTCCGATGAGGAGGGAGAAGAGGACGGCTATGGCCGAGCCCATCGTGAGGGCCATCTGAATGCCGAGGATCAGCGTGATGGCACCACTGGATGTCATGACGATGGTGCGGAAGGAAGGCGAGATGCTCTTCTTGAGCAGCAGACCGAGTGCGGTGCCCAGGAGGACGGCGATTGCATTGACTATCGTGGCTGTCATGGCACGATTCTAGCGATGTGTGTGCCGTCCATCAAGAAAGGAGGGCGCCATGCATCATGACAAGAAGCGGAATGGCAAGCGGCCGAAGGCTTCAAAGAAGGCGCCTTGATGGGTTAACATCACAGCCATGGCTGAGATACTGACAAGGGCGTGCTTCTTCCTCCTGCTGGTCGTCCTGGGCTTCGCAGTGAAGAAGACGGGAGCGCTGAGCAAGGAAGACGGCGTGGCATTGGCCCGCGTAGTGCTGAACATCACACTGCCTGCGGCCATACTCGTGAGCTTCAGGACCTTCACCTTCGACTGGGCCTACATGGCCATACCGCTGGTCTCCTTCGCCGCGAACTGGCTCATGCTCGCCGCAGGCTGGCTCCTCAGCCGTCATGGAAGCAGACAGGAGCGGATCTACTACATGCTCGAGCTGCCGGCATACAACATCGGCAACTTCACCCTGCCCTTCGTCTCGGGCATCCTGGGCGCCACAGGCGTCGTCGCGACCTGCCTTTTCGACATGGGCAATTCGCCGATGTGCCTCGGACTGAACTTCGTCGTCACTTCGATGATGATAGGCCAGAAGCCGGCCAGAAGCGCGCTGTCGAGCGTGCTCACAATCTTCACGAAACCGGCCTTCACCGTCTATTGCATCATGCTCCTCATAAGCAAGCTTGGACTGAGGCTGCCTGACATCATCTTCGACTTCGCAGGCCTGATCAGCCCAGCAAACGGACCTCTGGCCATGATCATGATCGGCCTGATGCTCGAATTCAGCCTCGACCGCTCCCGGATCAAGGAAGTCGCCATCGTCAATGGACTGCGTCTTGCCCTCGCGGCGGCCATAGCCATCGTCTTCTTCCTCTTCACGCCCTTCCCCTACGAAGTCAGGAAGGCTGTGGCCATCACGGCCTTCGTCCCGATAAGTTCGGCAAGCCCCGCCTTCGTAGCCTCCCTCAAAGGCGACGTCGAGCTCGTAGGATTCGCGAGCACGGTCTCCATCATCATCGCACTGGCCCTGATGCCGCTGCTCTTCGTAGTGCTATGAAGGTCATACTGCTCGCGGCAGGCCTCTCCTCGAGGCTGACGGTCGGCAACAAGCTCACACTGCCACTGCCCGACGGGACGACTGTCCTGGAGCGCGCCATAAGGACGGCAGGAAGCTTCACACAGGAAGTCTGGGTCGTGACTGGACACGAGGCCAACACGACCACCGCAATCGCCGAAGCCAATGGAGCCAAGCCCCTCCACAACCCCGACTACATGCAAGGCCAGGAGACCAGCCTCAGGAAGGCCCTCACCACACTCCCGGGCCCGATGCTCGTCTGCCCTGCGGACCTCTACCTCCTCACGGCAGACGACTACAGCCTATGTGAAAGGATGTTGGAAGGCCATGATGCCGCCAGACCGGTCTTCCATGGCCAGATCGGCCACCCGGCAGGACTCTCGGCCCGCTTTGTTGAGGAGTACAGGAAGGAAGCGCACACCAGAGTGAAGACCTTGATGGAAAGGCTGGACCACCGCTTCTACGAGGCGGGAGAGTCGGCGGTCAGGGATGTGGACACGGATGAAGACTTCAAAAGGATGCTGGAGGAACTTGGATGGAAGCAGGACAGGCGATAGCAGAGCGCAGGAGCATAAGGCATTTCACACACGAGCGCGTCAGCGACAGCGACCTCGACCTCCTCATAGAGGCGCTGAGGCTCGCGCCCTCGGCCCACAACAGGCAGAACTGGGTCTTCAAAGTGCTCGATGGAGACGACAAGGACCACCTTGCGGACATCATGCTATCGCTCTTCGACGGAGACACTTCACACCTGCCCTCCTTCTGCCGCACGAGCCGCGTCACGGCCAAGGTCATCAAGGGATCCGACAGGCTCATCCTCTGTCTGAAGGAGAAGGACGCGCTCTGGGACCGTCTGGACCTCCTCTCCCTCGGCGCCGCGATCGAGAACCTCTGCCTCCAGGCGACTTCGCTTGGTCTGGGGACGCTATGGATCTGCGACACGGTCTACACTGAGGAGAAGATCCTCGAAGCCTTCTCGCTGGAGGGTCTGGAACTCGTCAGCGCAATCGCACTCGGCCATCCCGCCTCCATTCCGGCCCCCCGTCCGAGAAAGGCGAAGGAAGAGATCCTGAAGTGAAGCGCCGCATTTGACTGGAGGGTGAGGCGGCACCATCGCGGGCTGTGGACCCTTGCCAGGTGGTCGACATCAGGCAGGCAAGGATCCTGTCGACAGCACTCCTGAGTATGGAATCAGGGCCCCCATCAGTGGAATGAAGGCCCCGATTCTGTCGGATTGTCGAGATGTATCCCGCTTCAACAGCTATGACACCGGTGAAAAGAAACGATGCAATGGAAGAATCCTCCCCATGCCAAGGGCACAGGGAGGATTCCCCACAAAGGCGCAGGATTTCAAGTCCTGGCTCAGATTCCGCTGACTGTGGCGTCAACCTTGACAGTATAGTCGGCCTCGGTCTCAGCCACGACGACTGGCACAGCCTTGTAGTCGATGAGCTTCACGGCTATCGCACTGGCTGTCGCCACGGCCTCTCCATCGATGATCTCAACAGTGTACGAGGGGAAGGTCACGAAGGCAGCGCCCATCGACCTCGCGTTCTTGATCATCTCGTTGACAGCATTGGCAAGCGCCACCGTACAGGGATCCTCAGTCACCATCCAGTCCAGTCCATAGTACATCCTGTCCACGTCCATGACTTCCAGCGAGCCATAGCCCATGCTGTCTCCGACATCGGCATGGTCCGCATCGACACTGCCCTCTCCGATGACAGTACCGATGACCTCGAAACTGCCGCTCTGCAGGTCGTCAAGACCCATGACCTCGACCTCCCTCACAGGGAAGTAGCCCATGGCTCCCATCCTAGGCTCATCGGCGGTAGACGAGCACGATGCCAGCATCACAAGTGTCGCGGCCAGAAACGCGACGAATACGATTCTCTTTCTCATTTTCCTTTATCTCCCTCTCAGAAGCCGTAGCCGACTCCAGCATAGATGATGAAATCGAAAGCAGGAATGAAGTCCGAGCCGAACTCCATGACTGTCTTGATTCCGCCCACGACCGTGAGCTCCCAGATCGGCGTATAGGCGACGCCGACATCTCCATAGACCCCGAACACAGTCGCATCGAACCTGAATGTCGGGCCAAAGTTCTCGTACAGGAAGAGATTGTCCAGAAGGCTCTGCCTGAGCGAGGCTCCGAAGGACAGTCTGTAGTCTCCCTGCGGCTTGTCTACAGGCCCGCTCGTCAAGATATCGACCTGGGCATTGACACCGATGTTCTTCCAGGCGTCGGTCTCGACCTCAGGGCTCGTCGGCGTCAGGAAGCTCCCGCCAGCCGGGCTGTAGCGCTCCGGACCATAGGATGATGTCCTGCCGTCGATGGAAAGGGGCCCTCCCTCCACTGCGGCACGCGTGCCGGAGGCCCAGAAGAAGCCCATGTAGTTTGCCGAGAAGTCGTAGCCTATGCTTGCAAGCGAACCGTGCCTGTTCCCGTACATCCCATCATAAGAAACTGCGGCCGGATCGACCAGGATTCTCATGCCAAGCGGTGTTCCATAGGCATAATGGTCTGCCGCGGAAAGCTGGCAAGCGAGGACGATGGCCACGACCAGTAGAAGTGCGAGTTTCCTTTTCATTTGTCCCTCCTTCCCATCCACCTCAGGCTTTCCAGGCCCGTAGTGGACAGGAGGCTCCCCTTCTCCCGATTTCAAGTCGGAATCAGGGAAGCCACTTCCCTCTTACTGGACGTCCACTGTGGCATCAACCGCCACGGTCGGAACCTCCTCGACGACAGGCGCCACCTCATGGTCGACGAGCTTCACCGCCACTGCGCTTGCCGTCGTCACAACCTCTCCGTCGATGACCTCAACAGTATACGAGGGGAAGGTCACGAAGGCCGCTCCCATCTCCCTGGCATTCTTGTTCATCTCGTTGATGGCGTTGGCAAGCGACACAGCATAGGGATCCTCGGCCACCATCCAGTCCAGT